>CAYQJL010000089.1:0-50607 GCA_964417675.1 uncultured bacterium
GCTGCTGCCCACGGTGCCGATCGTCATCACACCGGGGAACCACGAGGTCTCGAGCCGTTCGGGGGAGGGCGCGGCCGAGCGTGCCGAGGCCGTGTGTCCGAACGATTGGAACCTCGATACCTGCACGGCGCTCTTTCTGCCGTGGGTTTCCCACCCCGATATGCCGCCGGGATGCTTTCGGGCCGCGTGGGGACCGCTGGAGATTCTTTCGGCCTTCGTGGCGCGCCGCTGGGTGAGGGGCAATCATGAGGATCGCAGCGGACCGACCTACGAGCCTCCGGGCCGGTTCATCTTCTTGCCGGTGACGGCCGGCAGCCGGCTCCATCGGTGGATCCGGTCCGAGATCGGCGTCCCGGCGCGTCGTGCGGAACCGGGTGGGCCGCGCCATCGCATCGTCATGTGCCATCATCCGCCCTATGCTCAGGGCATCAACAGCGTGCCGCCCTTCGACGACCCGCCCGACTACCGGCGCAGTACGTTGATCAGCGATTGGGTCCCCTTGCTGCGGCCCTGGGCGGATCTGGTTCTCAGCGGGCACAACCATGTCGTCAATCACCATCGGGTCGCCGGCGTGCACTACCTCGAGTCCAGTCACATGGGTGCCGGCAAGCCGCCGGCCCGGCGCTTGCCCGATGGAACGTCGGCGCCGGAACCGTCGGGCGTCCGATCGTGTTTCTTTGCCAGTGAAGAGCAGGGCCGTTTCTTCAGCGTGCTCGAACTCGTCGCGGCCAACCTGACGCGGGAGGCGGACGACGGCACCTCGCCCGACTCCAGCGCGGTGACCGGCCGCGTGACGGTGTATCGGGTCGATCCGGCCGCGGCATCCGGCGCACCGAAGAAGGTGTATGAATTCATCGTAGGCTCATCGTAGGTTCATCGCAGGGTTAGACAGCGGCCGCCGTTAGACAGCGGCCGCCGGCCGGACTCGAGCCTCGGGGCGGCGGGATGAGGAATCGGGGGGAAGGAATCAATGCACAGAAGGAAGGACCAGAACAGGAAGGAGCAAGACATGAAGGACCAAGGCAGGAAGGAAAGAGTGAAGGTTTCGATTGAGTACTGCATGGAATGAAACTACGAGCCTCGCGCCGTCAGTTTGGCGGATGCCATGCGCACGCAGTTGCATATTGAGCCTGAGCTGATTCCCGGCTCGGGGGGGGTGTTCGAGGTGGTGGCCGACGGACGGGTCCTGTTTTCGAAGCGCAGCCTGGGTCGCTTTCCCAGGGATGACAAGGAGGTTCTGGACCAGCTCAGGAGATGATGCGCAGGCCGTGATGCGCAGGCCGCGATGCGCAGGCCGCGATGCGCAGGCCGTGATGTCCAGATCACGATGGCCATTCCACGATGCGCCCGGGGGGCATCCTCCCGGTGTGCCAGCGAACTAGCCCAGCGAGAGGGCTTCGCGCAGGCAGGCGCGTAGCTGTGCGGGCGACTCGGCGACATGGGTTGGATCCAGGGCGCGCAGGTGCTCGGCCGGCTCAATGCCCCAGGACACCGCGACGGAGGCGACCTGGGCCGCCTGCGCTGCCCGGATGTCCAGGGCGCTGTCACCCACCATGGCGCAACGCGCCGTCTCGATCCCAAGCTGCCCGATGGCGTGCAGCAGCGGCCGCGGGTCAGGTTTGAGCGTCGGGAGAGAATCACCGCCGAGGACGAGGGCAAACGGATCGGCCAGGCCCAGCGCGGCCAGGATGTGGCGCACGAAGCGCTCGGGCTTGTTGCTGACAATGGCCAGCGGGATTCCCCGGGCGGCGTACTCGCGGCAGATCTCGGGGATGCCCTCATAGGCCCGGGTTTGATGCATCTGGCAGTGGCGGTACTCTTCCCGGAACAACTCCACAATTGCCTGCAGGGCGGCGGCCTCGAGCGGCAGCGGGCCGCCGTCTTCGGGTAGGTGGTCCGGCCGGCGATCGTCGAGCATGGGGTGACATTGACCGGCCAGGTTCTGAACGCCCCATCCGATATGTCGTTTGGCTTCCTCGAACGGTAGGCCCGGGGCGCCCAAACGAGCCCGCATGCGCTGCACGCCCTCGACGATGCCGCCGAAGGTGTCAACCAGCGTGCCGTCGAAGTCGAAGAGCACACCCGGTCCGCGAGTCTTGCTGACGCTTCGCTCCGTTGTCACTGATCGGACCTATGCCATCCCGGCCGAAGGCTCCTCGGCCGGAACCCGCTTTTCGGTGGCGACGATCTCGGCCCGGAAGGGACCCTGCTCGCCACGGAGTTCGACCGTTTCGCCGATCTTGCGTCCCAGAAGGTTTTTGGCGGCAGGCGCCGTGCAGGAGATCACATCCTGCTGCCCGCCGCTGTCGCCCTCGCCCAGGAGCCAGTAGTGGAGCAGCCGTTGGCCGTTGTCGCCCTCGCCCTCGATGATCTTCAACTCCACCTGGGAGCCGGGGCCGATCGTGCCTTCCGGCACCTCCACGGTTTCGATCAATGTGGCGCGGCTAAGCTGGGCATCGATCTGGTGAATGCGCTCGTGGAAATGGGCCTGCTTCTCCTTGGCGGCATCGTACTCGGCATTCTCGCTCAGGTCGCCGAGTTCGCGGGCCTTCTGGATCGCCTGGGCGACCGTGGTTTTCAACTCGAAGGCCAGTCGATTGCGTTCCGCCTCCAGACGCCGGTAGGTGGCACGGGTCAGGTAGTATCCGTCGAAATGCTGCTCCGCCTGATTCTGGTGCATCAGCAGGCGGTTGGTCGCCAGAGAACGGCCCTCGCGCACAGCGCTCACCATACCGCCCTGGCCCACGGATTCGAAGAACTCGAGGATCGGGAAGAGGTAGCTCTCCGACTCGCGCCAGCGCCTCAGAAAGTCCTCCAACAGGAAAGGAATGTCATCCGGCACGGGGGCCTTGCGCAGGGCCTCGGCCAACTGGCTGTGCGGCTTGAAGAGCCGCATGATCTGCTCGCGGAAGGAATCGCGTCCGGTGCGCTCGATCAGACGGGCCAGCGAATGGGCTCCCCGCCAAACCGACGGGAAGAAGGCCTCCCGCTCGGACTCATCCGCCATGACATTCAGGATGATCGACAATGCCGTGTTGGGATGCTCCTCGGGCCGGGCCAACAGCTCGGTCAACACCCGATTGCCCTCCTCCGGCTGTTCCCGTAGCGTGCTCAGGGCGATCTCGCGGATGGATGCGTACCGGGAACCGAGAGCGAAGTAGATGGCCTCGCGCTCGAAGCCCTCGAGCTCCAGGGCCCGGGTGCCAAGCAGGCGCTGGCTGTCCTCGTCCGCGAAGGCGCTGGCCTCGACGCCGCTCTCGAGCAGCCGCTTGAGGCTGCGGTCCAGGTCGGCCACGTCAAGACGCTTCCACTGATCGAGCGTCAGGCAGACGGCCACGGCGGCCTCGGCCGGGGTCTTCTCATCCCGCATCCAGCGGATGAGCACGGGGGTGTACATCCGAATCGCGGTTGCGATGTGCTGCGGATGCTGATCGAGAAAGCGTTTCAGGAGATTCAGATTGGCTCGAATGCCCCGCCGGCGGTCCAGGCGCGGAAGCTCGAGCGCATGATCGTTCCCGCCCGGCATACAAATGCCATAGGTCTGCTTGAAGCTCTCCGTGAAGTCGAAGCGGTCATCCTCCTCCATGAGCGTGCGCGCATCCTTCCACCACGTGCTCCAGCTCGAGGTGGGGATGACATCCGGCGTGAGCCGGCGGCGCAGATCCTGGGTGGTGGCCTTCCCGCCCAGCTCCCGGATGGCCAGGTACGCCAGGTCGGCCTTTCCACTACGCGCCAGCCCTTTGATCCTCTCGGGGTTGTCGGCCCACAGGACGCGCAGGTCATCGGCGGGGATGACCTTGAGGGCATTGCGCGCGATCTTGAGCGACATGCGGTGGTCCGGCTTGTCTGCGAAGTCGATGATGACGGCGTCATCTTCCCGTACCCGGATGCGCCCGGGACCCCAGCTGCTGTGCAATACGTGATAGCCCGGCGCGAATTCGAGCAGCTGCGCGAGCTTCTTGAGGGCCTGGTCGATCTTGACGCTCGGATCGAGCACGCCGCTGCGTGTGAGAAGATCGCCTACGCCGTCCACCCCCGGAAACGCCGCGGGTGCGATGGCCAGCAGGTGCTGGCGCAGATTGTTCCCGGGTGCCGCCTTGGGCAGGAGCTTGGTCAACATCCGCCAGGCTTCCTCGGCGAGTCCGGCGGCGGTGATCTTCGGGAGCAACGGCGTCAGGTAGGTGTCGCCCAGCTTGTACTCCTTGATCGAGAAGAGGCGCATGCAGGCGTGCATCATGGTCTGCACCGTGTCGGCATCCGCGCAATCCTCGAGTCGGACGAAGACCTCCTCAACCCTCTCGCGGTTGCGGGCATCGATGAGCGGCGTCAGGCAACTGGTGAACAGCCCGAGCGCCTGCTCGAGATCGCCGGCGTTCTCGATCTTCTCGGCCACGAGCCAGCAGAGCCGGTGCTCGTCGGGAAACTTGTCCAGCGCGTCCTCCAGGGAGCCTTCCGGGACCTGGTCGAGGCCGCCCTCCTCGGCGGCCTTGGCCAGATAGCGGGCCAGCTCGATATGGGCATGGAGCGCCAGGCCCTCGGCCGCGATCTGGCCGAGATCGGCCCAGCGCTTGTCCTGCTCGATCCTCTCGCAGAGGGGCAGCAGCGTCAGCATGCCTTCCTCGGGACGTCCAAGCTGCAACAGGACATGACTGCGTAGATAGGCTGGCGCCAGCTGCAGGCCCCCCTCGGAGGTGCGGAGCGGATACCTCGTATCGAGCTCCTGCAACAAGGCCCCTGCTTCGTTTGAAACAGAGGCCTCAGAGAGTAGATCCCGGGCGGCTGTGCGAGCCTCGGCGTCCAACCCGGACGCCGAGGCATTCTCCGGGTTCAGCAGTTGCTCCATGGTTGTCTTCCAGTCTGACATGGCCCCCCCTGTCCCCGCGCGAGGATGCTTACCGATTCGAGATAGAACCTTCCCATCCTAACCCGATGCGGGCTGAGATTCAACGGTCGGTTGGGCGGGGGGCAGGATGGCGTGGCGCGAGCGGGGCACCCCACCAGGGGCGTCCCGCTCGTAATACATTGTGCTTGTTGAAGTTGTGCGATTGAGCGTCTAGAACAAGAAGTTGATCGTGGCACCCGCGCTCAGGAATTCGACGCGGTTCGCATCTCCCCACGTCACGATCATCAGGGGATACAGGCGGGCCCCCACACTGAGATTCGGAGCCACATCGACCAGGCCTTCCACGAAGCCTCCGAAACCGAAGAGTGTATCTTCAGCATTCCCAATTACATAATCGATTCCCACATCGATCTGCCCACCGAAGCCAATCGTGGCCGAGCGCTGCTTGATGGCCCGGTAGGAGAAGTCGAATTCCAGATTGAACATGGTGTTGTTCTCGCCGGAGTGGAGGGAGAAGCCGGCGCCTCCGGAGAGATCCGGAGTCTGGATGACGAACTTCGGCATGTGCAGCGTGATGGCGCCGAACGGGTCGTAGTGGGTGACGGCATAGCCGACCCCGAGCCGGGTCTTCGATTGGGCCAGGGCTGGACTCGCCAGGCTGATGCCGATCAGGGCTGCCAGAGTGAGAAACAGAACGCTGTACCTTCTCATGGAAACCTCCCCGCAACGTCTTGTAGCAACTGGATCGACGGTCCCATTCCGAACGCCGGCATTATATCGGTCCGTCGCGGCCAGTCGAGCGGTTTCTGGGCGCCCCGACGTCTGAGTGGCAGGCGACCCAGGCAACCCAGGCAACCCAGGCAACCCAGGCGACCCAGGTGATCCCAGGACAGGCCGCTAGCGCGCGCTCTGGCCGCGGAAATGATCATCCCGGTACTGGAACAGGATGTTAAAGCTGGTCAGCGACCCATAGATCCGGGTGATGTATTGCTGCAGCTCGACCTTGTCCCCGTCGCTGAGTTTCGGGTTGCTGTTGATCTTCTGTTCGAGCACCCGGAGACGGTCGCGGAGCATGACGATCTTGTGAAAGAAGCTCTCGATCGGAATGGCCTTCTCCTGGAGACCGTCACGGCCCGGCTTCAGGATCAACTCGCCGCCATCCCACCGGCTGCCCATTTCCGCGTCGACCTGGCTGTCATCGCGGGTTGCGCGCGCCACCAGATCCTTGAACTCCTCGACGGTGAGAGAGAGCACCGGAGAGCTGTTGTTGTAGTGCGCGGCCGGGAGAACCTGCCGCTGTCCGGATGAGGATTCCATGTCGAGACCTCCATGCTTCGTTGCAGGGTTTCAGTCTGTCGCGCCGCACGGGCAGGGTGTGTGCTGCTAGCGGCCGAACGATATCTCGTCGGCGACCCACGGATGATCCGCGCGGCTCCGCCGCTCAATCAGCAGAACCAGTAGGATGAGCGCAAGGGCCGACAGGATGATGGTGACCGGCGCATCCCACCAGCTCTCGGAGACAGCGCGGATCGATTCGAGTGTCGGCGGCTCATCCAGCAGGGTCTTGGTCTGGATGACGGCCAGGGCGTTGTAGCTGCCGTGCAGGATGACGGCCGGCCAGACGCTGCCCGATCGCAACACGATCCATCCCAGAACCCAACCCACGATGAAGTAGCCCACCAGGGACCACGGGTTCAAATGCACGACCGCAAAGAGCAGCGAGGTGAGCGCCAGGGCCGGCGTGGCGCCGTAGCGCAGCAGGAAGCCGCGCAGGAAGAGGCCGCGGAAGAGCAGTTCCTCGCCGATCGGCACGAGGAGGGCGGTGGGCAGCAGAATCAGGATCCAGTCCATGGTCGTCTGCGGGTAGAGCAGGGTCACCAGCTCCAGCAGGAAATCCTCGGGAATCGGCATCACATTGCGGACCGGCGCCTCCAGGGCCGAGTTCACGGTGCCCACCGCCATGGCCAGCGGAACAGCCGCCAGCGACACCCACAGGGGGGCGGCGCGCAGGGCCAGAACGCGCACCGTGGGCAGGCCGACCCGGCGCACCCCGATGAGCAGGACCAGGGCGATGGCCGAGACCTCGAGAACGCCCATCATCAGCATGTCGAGATCACGCTGCGTATCGCCAATGTAGACGGCGGCCAGTGCGATGGCGGTGGCCAACCCCATCACGAGCAGCAGCAGGGCCGCCTCGCCCAGACCGGGCCGCGTGGCGGGGGACGGCTGCGGTGGCCACAGGGGCGCGCCGCCCGGTGCACTGCCCGGTGCACTGCCCGGTGTCGTACCCGGGTGCGCCCCCGTGTGCGTCCCCGGAGGCCCCCCCGGAGGCGCACCTCCGGGTACACCGCCGATGCCGAGCGAAGAATCCGACCGCCGCTCCTGCGTCATTGACGGGATGTCCGGTTCGGGATCAGACACATGAAGCGCAACGGCGCCTCGCCGGGATTGCGGAACTGGTGCATGAGATCTGGCATGATCAGTGCCGTGCTGCCGGGTTGCAGCTCACGAATCTGTTCACCCAAGGTGACCTCTCCGCTACCCGCCAGGACGAAGATCTCATGTTCGTAGTCATGCTGATGGAGCGGCGTGTGCCCCCCGGGCGCCACATCGAAGATGCGCAACTGGAACGTGGGCGTCCCGTCACGTTCGGTGAAGATCTCCCGGATCGTGACATCCTCGGCCCCTTCCATCGCAACCGGTTTGGAGGGGACATCGGTGAACTGCTTGAAGAACTTGGTCCCTACCTCCCTGGCTTCCTGGATTTCCATGACGGCCTCCTCGTGCGTGTGGGGTTTCATGCCCGTGAGCATCTATTCACAATGAGCTGTTCGCACGGTTTCACTCTACCTCAGCAGCCTGGTTCCTTCCAGCATCCTTCCGGCGTTGTCGGGTGTCCTTCCGGCGTTCGTCGCGCGCCCGGCCGGCACCCGTCCAGCGTCCGGCCGGCACCCAAGCTGCGTCCCCACGGCACCAATCCAACGGCCCGCCATGCAACCCCGTTGCGGGGCGTTCGATTCTACTCCCGGGCCGCCCCTGCGGAATGCCCAATCGGAATGAGCAGGAGCGGTTCCCAGCCGGAGGGCAGACGCAGGGCGTCGGCCACGGCCGCGTCACGAAAGGCCCCGATGGGGGTGCCCCCCAATCCGAGGCCGGTGGCGGCGAGTAGGATGTTCTGTGTCGCGCAGCCGGCCTCCATGTGGATGTAGCGCTGGCCCCGCTCGCCATACTTGACCGTCGTGCGCTCGGGAACGGCGACGATGGCCACGATGACCGGGGCCTCGGCGGCCCACCTCTGGCCCAGCGCCGCCTCGCTCAATGCCTGGCGGCGGTCGCCGCCGGTTTGCCACTCGAGAGCGTGATCCTCTTGAAGATAGCGCGCCACCCCCTCTCGGTTCACCAGAAACAGCTCGAGGGGATAGAGCGCCCCTGCTGAGGGAATCGTGCGATGGGCGAAGCGATCGGTCGTAGTGATTCCATGACCGGCCCACAGGATCTGCCCGATCTCGTCCCGGGTGAGATCGCGGGTGTCGTAGGATCGCAGCGAGAGCCGGGCCTGCAGCAAGTCATAGAGGGGTGTGCCGCCGTCCCGATCAGGGCCTGACAGCGCCTCGCTGCGCCCGTGCCGTTCGGCCGAGTCCGGCGCGAGGGCAGCCGCCGGCCGCGCGAAGGGCATCAGAGCGGCGATCGATGTGGCCGCGAGAACCGCCAGGCCCGATCTCAGGAGGGCGGCCGTCCGCCGAAGCCACAGAGCCATCGCCGAAGGCCGATCGGTGACCCAAGGCATGGCCGTTATCCAGGGCCTGACCGTCATCCACCCGGAGTGTGGGCAACTCATCGTAGCCTCCTTTCAGGGCCCGCGGGCCAGAGTTCTGAAACAGGGCGCCGGACGAAAAGGGCGGCCGGCTATCCTCGCGGGGCGGTGTACGGCCGCCGCTTGACCAACGCGGCGCTCAGGGCCAGGAGGCCCCAGAGCATTACGCCGCCGAGGTGGACCAGATCGACGAGGAAGACGACATCGGGCCCGAAGAAGACGTCCGGGCGGTTCTTCAGCACCCGCACACTGCCGCTGATCACGATGACGGCCACAACGGCGATGCGTGCCGCCCCCCAGGCGGTGATGCGCACTCGAACATGCCAGGTGCGCAGGAAGGCCGTGACCAGATACGCGACCAGAGCGAGGAAGATGCCCGCGGCGATGTAGTGCACTGTGTGCGTGACGTAGTACGCGCCCAGCCAGCCCAAGCCGGGGAGATCCGCCAGGTAGTAGCGCTGGAAGAGCGGCATCTGACCGAAGCCGGTGATGGTCAACGTGGCCACGCACAGGCCGAACAGCAGAGGCCACCAGCCCGGCAGCAAACCCGCCTTCGACATGACCGTCCTTTCTACTCCGTCATACGCGTTCGCCCTACTCGTTCGCCCTACTTGTTCGCCCTGCGCGCTCGCCCTACTCGTTCGCCCTGCGCGTTCGCCCTATGCGTTCGCCTTACGCGGCGGTGAATCCTCGGGGGCTGCCTCCGCGGGCGAGGAACCCGCGGTCGCCGCCGTCCCGGTGGCCGAACGCTCGGATGTGTCGATCAGCCGGCGGCCGGCCGTGAGCAGCCCGGCCGCGGTGCCGGCGATCGGGGCGACCAGGAGCGCCCAGCTCAGATTCTGGGCCGTCTCCATGCTGTTCTCCACCGGTGCCAGATGCGGCCGGCCGGGGCCCTTGGCAATCGCCTCATCCAGAAGCTCGAACGGCACCGGGGACACGTAGAGGGTATGGGTGCCGCCGTTCTCGATCTCGCCGTAGAGGAAGCCGTTCATCTCCTGGGCGAGTTCGTGCGCGAAAGGGATCATCTGGCTGCGGGGACCGATCGTCTGGACCTCCATCGGGCAGACTTCGATGCAGGCCGGCGCCGCGCCGGTTGCGATGCGATCATAGCAACGGTCGCACTTGTACATTACGCCGTTGCCGGCGACGCTGGGCAAGAGCTTCAGATACAGTCCCACCCCGGTCTGCCGCTCGGGAATGCTCCACGGGCAGACGCTCTTGCACTTGGAACCACCGAGGCAGGTGGCGTCATTGATCCGCACGATGCCATTGCTCTGCTTGAGCGCGGCGCCCCAGGGACACAGGTTGGCGCAGGGTGGATTGGCGCAGTGCAGGCAGCGCCGCGGGATCGAGATTGCGTAGGTCTTTCCCTGGTACTCCACCTCGGCCGACTGGACATAGATCCAGTTGTAGGGGGTCAAGCGGTCCGTAACGTCCTGCTTGTCGGACCATTCGGCCACCTTGACCCGGTTGGGGACCATCTTGGGATAGGGTTTCTCGGGCCGCGGATACTTCCAGGAATTGGCTTCCCGGCAAGCCTCCACACAGGCGCCGCAGCCGATGCAGTTGCCGATGTTCAGCACCGTGACCAGCGCTTCGCCCTCGCGCCCGCCCGCGCGGGCTTGCGGCAGGGCGGCCGAAGCGCCCGCCGCCCCGGCCAGGCCGAGGGCCTTCAGGAAGAGACGGCGCGAGCGGTTGGCAGGCTGATCATGCATGGCCACACGCACCTCCCTTTGCAGATGACCGCACTCGGACTCCGGCCGCATCGGCCGGCCGGACCTCAACGCAGCAGCAACCCGCGCAGGCTGACCTCCTCACGGCCGGCCTGTACACGGATCAGATAGACGCCGCTGGGGGCCGCGGCGCTGGCGCGATCGAGACCCCAGACGAACTCGCCGGGGCCGGCGGCCCGGACTCCCAGATCGCCGGCCGCCATCCGCCGCCCGGTCAGATCATAGATCTCATAGCGAACCGGGGCCGCCGAATTCAGTGCGAAAGAGACCGTGATGCCGTTCCCCGGCCGGGTCCTGACGTACTGGATCGCGGTGACCGCGGCGGGCTCGGCGGGCTCGCCGGATTCGATGCTGGACGGGTCGGCACCGATGCCCGACAAGGAGACCACCTGCGCCGGTGTCTGCGGATCGTTGGTTTCGACCGTGAGGGTTCCGAAGTAGTGCAGGGCATCCGGGGGGGTGAAGGTCACCTCCACCGACTCCTGTTCCCCGGGAGCGACGAAGAAATGGGCCCGGTCGGTGTGAAACACCGGATTCGACGACGTGAGGGCCCGCACCGACAGCGGGTCGCTGCCCTGGTTGGCCACGATCAGGGACCAGGCGGCGCTGGCTCCCACACCCACGGTCCCGAAATCATGCTCGTTCGTGGGCAGCTGCACCTCGGGCTCGACGACCCCCGCGATCGTACAGAGCATCTCCTGGTGCGTGACATTGCCACCGATGTCGGCGGCCTGCACGTGGACCCAGTAGTCCCCCGCAGGGAACAGGTCGGTCTGCCAGGAGTAGGCCGCGTCGGTACTCTCGACGAATCCGTCACCATCGGTGTTGGTCAGGTTGATGTAGAAGATGCGATTGTCATAGTCCCCCTGCGTGAAGAGCGGCGACTGCGAGCGATAGATGACGCCGATGCTGTTGCTGGCCGGGATCTGTCCGGTGAATGTGACTGTGTTGGTCAGCGGTACGGAGGCCTCGGCGCCATCGATCCAGTAGTCGACCCTCCAGGGATTGAGCCGCCATTGGGGCATCCCGACGATGTCGAACATGCGCGCGACGATGTCGACGTCGCCGGTGAGGGCGTCGGATGGCAGCAGCAGGTTGGATTGATTGCGCGCGAAGGCGAAGATCTCTCCGCCGTAGGTCGTCTCGAAAACCGGCGCGAGGTGATCCGCGCGGGGGACCAGAAACTCCAATGGGTTGTCGATCGACAGGTACCAGCCCCAGGGGAATCCGCCGGTGCCGGCGACGCGGTTGAAGTGCACATGGTGGAACGCGTAGACCGGCCAGTTGGCCGTGTGGCCGATGTAGTCTCCGGCGGCGACTTGATCGCCGATGTCGAACTGGAACGTGGTCGAGTTGATGTGCCAGTAGAGCCAGCCTTGCCCACCGGCGACCGGTTCCCCGATCATGATGCCGCTGTAGAGCGGCTGATTGTAGGTCAGATGGGTCACGGTTCCCGGCGACACCGAATAGGTCGCCACCGGGGCCGGGGTCACCAGATCGATGCCGTCGTGGTAGTAGGGGGACCCGCCGTAGCTCTGATACTCGCCGTAATGATTGCCGATTCCGTGTTCCTCGTCGAAGGGCAGGTAGGGCCAGGGCTCGGCCCCGGCGGGGGATCCGCTGAGCGCGCCCAGTCCCAGCAGCGCGACCGCGATAAGGCGCGCGATCGCACTCGGCCGAGCCATGTTCCGCAAGGCCGCGTGCGCGGCCGGGTCCCGGCGGAGAAGGCGGGTCGAGTTCGGCTTCGGATGATCCTGCATGATGGCCTCCTCCTCTAGGGCAACAGCGCCCGGTAGACGGCGCGGCGGGTGGTGACGGTGATCGCGGCGCCGGAGGCATCGAAGCGCACCCGGGGCGTGAAGATGTTCCAGGCGGCGAAGGCCAAAGGAACCCGATGCACGGGCTGTCCGCGCCCGTTCAGGACTCGCACCTCGCCGCGGCGGTGTCTCTGATCCGGCGCGACGGCCGGGCCGGCATCCTCGGCCAGGCCCAGCGCCACGGGGCCGCCGCCCGCGGCGATGTCGATCGATGTGAAGTTCAGATCCCCGCGGCCGGCCGGCACGCTCCACAGCCACGAAAGATCGGCCGCGTCGAAGACCCTGGCCTCCTGCTTCCCGGCGATGGCGATCCGGAGGCCGTCGGGGGCGATGGCGATGCGGCGCACCAGGATATCGACCGGCGTCGCGGCCATCTCGCGGCCCTCTTCCAGCAGGCGCAGGCGGCCGTCTCCGAGGGCCGCGACCCGTTCGCCGGCGGGCGTGGTGGCGAACAGCTGCACGCCCGCGGCGCTCCAGCGCAGGCGGCCGTCGGCGTCGAAGGCGTGCAGCTCATGCTGTCCGGTCGGCACGAAGAAGATGGATCCGTCGGCACAGAAGTGGCCGCCGAGCGCAAAGGGCACCACCTGCTCCCTCAGGAGCCGGCCCCCATGATCGTAGAAGTGAAAGCGATTGCGCTCGGCGGTGTTGATGTTCAGCGACAGACCGACCACGCGCTGGTTGCTCGAAATGGCAAAGGCGACATCGTCGGTGGCATCCAGGCTCCACAACCGGGCGCCGTCGAGCCGCCTGAGCTCGAACGAGCCGGCCGGCGCGAAATCCGCCGCTGCGTGCAGATGAGAAATGACACCGTAGACGGCGCCATCATCTCCGAGCACCAGACTCTGTCCCTCGGCGCGCCGCGCCACGGCGACCGGTTCCGTTCCGGGCGCGCCGGCCACCAGGAGCGCCGCGGCCTGCAGCGCGGCGACCGAGCCATCCTCCCGGGCGACGATCTGGTGCAGATCGACCGGTGATTGCAGCACCGGCGCCAGCGTCAGCTCGCTCGCGCCCGCCGGCAGGGTCAGCCACCAGGCCGCCAGGGCCAGCAGCGGCGGTAGGAGAAGCCGGCCACGATTCCTGTGCATGATGCCTCCGATGGAATGGAATGCGTCCCCTGGAATGAAATGCGTCCTCTGGAATGAAATGCGTCCGCGCATCGACCAAGGCTACGATTGTACCACATGCCGCGCAGTCGAGCAGCCACGGAGGGAGGCCGGCGACGCCGCGCGCGGATCAGGGGTTCTCTTCGATCAGTGAGCGATGGGCCTCGAAATCATAGAGTGTCTTGCGACGCAGGTCGGCCAGGGCCAGCTTGTACTCGATGAAGGCGGCCAGGTAGGAGAGGTTGCTCTGGCTGAGCTGTTCGCTGGCCCGCGCCAGGTCGGTGGAGGTGATGTCGCCGTTCTCGAAGCGCTGCAGGTTGATCTCGAAGGAGCGCCGGCTGACCTCCTTGCTCTTGCGCAGCATCTCGACCCGGCTCCAGGTCTCTCGTGTGCGGCGGACGACGTCACGGACCTCGATCTGGATGTTGCGCCGCAGATCCTCCAGCTCCATCTGATCCTGCCGCAGGCGCGCGCGCTCGGCCTCGACCTCCGCGTCGTTCTTCCCCCAGTCCCACACGGGCACCTGGAGCTCGAAGGTCACCCCGCGGTTGGGGGTGCGCGCGAGCTGGTCCCAGCTCGAGTCGAACAGGTCGGCCGTGCTCGTGCCCCACGCCAGGTCGGGGTCGGAATAGCCCGAGAGATCGTAATAGGCCCGCAGATTGCCCTTGATCGAAGTGCGGGCATCCACCTGATCGATGGCGATCTTGCGCTCGGCGATGTCGATCTCGCGCTCGGCCAGCTCGCTGCGCTGGGCGAGGGCCAGGGCGACCGCCCGGTCAGGATCCACGGCCAGGGCCAGCGGCTCGATCTCATCGAACAGGTTGACCCGGGCCTCGAGCGGCAGGCCGATGAGTTGCTTCAGGCCGGCCTCCCGCTCCTGGAACGCGCCCTCGGTCTGCTCGAGTTGGTTGCGACTCTGAATGACCTCGACCTCGGCCTGCATGGCGTCGACCTCGGCGATGAGCCCGGCACGGAACTTATCTTGCGTGGTCTGAAAGATCGCCGCCTGCCGCTCGACCTGCTCGCGGTTGATCTTGACCTCCTGGGAACTCCGATAGAGTTGATAGAAGGCCTGGGTCACCTGGTAGACCAGATCCAACTCCGACCGCTTGAACACGCGCGTTTGCCGGTCGTAGGCCAGCAGGGCGCGCCGCAGGCCGAGGGTCAGGTTGTTGATCGTGAAGAGCGGTTTGTCGACGATCATCCGCAGGGAAGTGTAGAACTTGTTCGAGCGCAGCTCGACATCCGGATCGTAGGTGGCCGGTGTCCAGGAATTGAGCTGATAGGCCTCGGAGCGGAAGGTCAGCTCGCCACCTCCCCAGGGAATCCAGGGCAGGGGCTGGATCAGATCCAGGGCGCCCCTGATCTGGAGGCTGCGGAAATCCTTGGCCACCGGATTCCCGTCGGGTATGTCGATCAGCCGGGTGCCCTCGTCGTAGACCGGCAGGTAGAAGCTGCTCTGGGCGTAGGTGCGAAATCCCGCACGGGCCGCCCACAGATTGTGTTCGGCCCAGCGCAGGTTCTCGCGCAGATAGCGGATCCGGTGGCTGTCGCTCAGGGCGATCTCGATGGCCCGGTCGAGGGTCAGATCGATGGTGGGCGCCGCGTTCGGATCGGCGGACGATGCGCCGCCGGCCTGAGCGGCAAGGGGCGCGCCGATCGCAAGCGGCGTGAACAGGAAGAGCAACGCCAGCCGGAAGAGAACCGCCAGCAAGGAGGAGGCCGCCGGCAACGATGGGGCCGCCGGCAAGGAGGAGGCCGCCGGCAACGAAGGGGCCGCCGACAGGGAAGGGGCCGGCACCCGGGACAGGATCCGCCGCGACGCCGGAGCCGGCCGGCGGCCGCCCGGCGCGGGATGTCCGGCCGGCACAGCGCCGCGCCGCGCGAAGCGCTCCAGGCTCGTCAAGTTCCCTCTACGCAGCATGTCCAATGCTCCTATTCGTGCCGCAGCGATTCGATCGGATCCAGCATGGCCGCCTTGCGGGCCGGGTACATGCCGAAGACGATGCCGACGGTCACCGAGACGCCGAAGGCCAGTATGATCGAGGTCGGCTCGATGATCGTCTTCCAGTTCGCGTAGGATGCGATGCCCTGGGTCATGAGGGCTCCCAATACGATGCCGAGCAGGCCGCCGGAGAAGCTGAGCAGGGTCGCCTCGAACAGGAACTGGGTCAGAATGTCGCGGCGGGTCGCGCCCAGCGCCCGGCGGATGCCGATCTCGCGCGTACGTTCGAGGATCGTCGCCAGCATGATGTTCATGATGCCGATGCCCCCGACCAGCAGGGAGATCCCGGCGATCGCGCCCATCACGATGTTGAAGACCCGTTGGGTCTTCTGGCTTTGCCGCAGCAGGGCTTCCGGAACCACCACCCGGAAGTCCTCGTGGCCGTTGTGGCGCACCAGCAGGAGATTGCGCACCAGGTTGGCGGCCTCGCGAATCCGCGTCTCGTCCTGCACCGACAGCACGATCTGGTCGATGTCCGGATCGCTGTTCTGCCACACGAAACGATGCTCGATCGTCGAGAGCGGGATGTAGACATCCTCATTCAAATCGCGCTCGCCCACCGCCGCCATCCCGCTGGCGCGGGCCGTGGGGGCCAAGACGCCCGCGACCGTGAACCACAGATCTCCGATCTTGATCTCCTGGCCGATCGGGTCGTCGAAGAGGAAGAGTTGGCGCTTGATCGCATTGCCCAGGACGCAGATGCGCCGGGCCTGATGCAGGTCGTCGAAGCTGAAGAAGGCGCCCCGCTCGACGGAGAGCTTCAGCAGGGCCGGGAGCCAGGGCGTTGTTCCAATGAGCGTGGCGGAGGCTTCTTCGCTGCGGCGCCGGACCTGGATGGCTGCGATCTCCTTCTGCGGCACCGCGAAGGATACCAGGGGATTGAGCGTATTGAGCGCGCGGGCATCTTCCAGCGACAGGCCCCGGGCGACGACGACCTGGCCCTGGTCATCCTCTTCCTTGGTGATCGGTTCGGAGCGCAGGATGATGTTGTCCAGCCCCAGAAGTCGAATCTGCGCGAGCGCTTCCTGCTTGGCGCCGGCGCCGATCGACAGCATGGCGATGACGGCCGCCACGCCGAAGATGATCCCCAGCATGGTCAGGAAGGACCTCAGCTTGTGGCGCTGCAGACCGGACAGGCTCAGCGTGAAGCTCTCACGAATGTCCACGAATGCTCTCCCGGCTCATCCGATGATGACGATCTCACTGTTGGTTCTCCCCGCCGGGCGGGCGGGGGCCTCCTCTGATGGAGCGGTCGGGGTGCCGAGTTCCTCGAGCGGCCGTGTCGGATCACGCAGGCAGACCTGCTCGCCCTCCGCGAGCCCGGTCCGGACGACGACCCGGTCGCGATTGCGTGGGCCGACCTCGACCCGGCGGCGTTCCCAGGAGCGGGGGGTCTTCACATACACGATCGTCTCATCGCTCTTCTCGAAGACGGCCTGCAGCGGCACATACAGCGCATCCTCGATGCGGTTGGTCACGATGCGGCATTCACAGGTCATGCCGGGGCGCAGCCCCGTGGCGGTGGTATCGACCGCGGCCTCCAGATCGAAGACCTTGGCGTTGGTGCCGCCCTCGCGCCGGGCCAGGGGAGCAATGCGGGAGACCGAGGCGTAGAATGTGGCCCCGGCGAGCGCATCGACGGTGAAGATCACATTCTGGCCGGCTTCGATCTTGCTGATGTCCACTTCCGGGATGCTGCTCTTGATGAGCATCTTCGAAAGGTCCGGGATCCCGATGACCGGCATGCCGGGGTAGGGTGTGTCCCCCACCTGGACCTTCTTCATCTCCGAGCCGGCCCAGATCTTCTGGTAGACCACCAACCCATCGATCGGCGCGGTGAGGGTCAGTGTGTCCAGTGTCTTGCGCGCTTCCTCGAGGTCGGCCTGGGCCTGGCGGATGCGGATCTCGCTCTTGCGGAGCGTGGCCTGATCGATCACCTTCTGCGCCGCGATTTTCTGCTCGGCCTGGGCCAGGGAGATCTCCGCGATGCGCAGGCTCAGCTCGGTCTCGCGGCGCTTGATCTCGGCCTCGTACTCCATCATCTTGAAGGTGAGCTGGGCCTGCTCGAAGTTGTACTGCTCGGTCAGATACTGGCTCTCGAGCTGCGCCATGCCGGAGGCGATCGACGCCAGTGAGGCGTCATGCTCGGCCTGGGTGGTGGCCAGGGCATTCTCGGCCTCGGCCACGCGCTGCTCGGCCTCGCTGGTGTCCAGCTGGAGGAGGAAATCGCCGGCCTTGACCTGGGCGCCCTCCTCCACCATGCGCACGATCTGGAGCGTCATCCGCCGGCGGCCCCGGGGGATCGATACATTGGTGGAGTTGAGCGCCTCGATCTCGCCCTGGGTCAGCACATCGATGATGAACTCGCCCCGCGCCACCGGAATCGTGGCGATCTCGGCCGGCTTGGGGAAGGTCCACCAGGCGGCCACCAGGATCAGGGCGAGGACCGCCAGCCCGGGGATCCAAGTCCGCTTGCGGGCCAGCCCCCGGACACGGGCCCGGACGCCAGCGAGCCCGGCGCCGCCCGACAGCGCGCGGCTCGCCGGCCGGGTCCGGGCACCGCTCCCTTGCACAGGTCGCATCATGGCCTGTCCCTTCGCGTTCTCATTGCATCCCTTCCGACTCATCCGGCTGTCTTGACGGCTGCCGCCGGCCTAGCGCTGCGCTGGCCGGTTGTCCTGCGCGCCGTTCCCGCGTGGGGTCCTCTGGCGCTGGCCCTGGCCGGGGCCCTCCCCTGGTGGGCCGGATCGGTTCCCGGGCCGGCCTTCCCCGCGTCCCGCACGCGGGGCAGGCCTCTCCTGATCCGGGCCCGCGTCGGGAGGCGGCCCGGCGCCCAACCGTTCCTTGGTTCCGTACTCGAACAACAGGCCGCGCTCGGCCAGAACGGCCAAGTCCCGAGCGATGGCCGCTTCGGCCTCCGCGATGCGCTGGAACTCGAGGGCGCTGCCCAGCGCAACGGCCTCCGGCACCGGCGCCGTCCAGGAGAGCTCCTGGCCCGCGGTGATGCCCTGGGTGATGACGACATGGGTGTCGTTGCGTGGGCCCAGCCGGACCGGAGTGGCGCGCTTGGCCCCGCGGACGAACAGCACCGGCTGGCCGGAGAGCTCGAACAGGATCCCGGCCGGAACCGAGATGGCATCGGGCAGTTCATCTAGGAGCAGTTCGACCCTGGCGGTCATGCCCGGTTTCAGATCGGGCCGGATGCCCTCGATCGCGACGATCACGGGAAAGCCGGGCGGGCTGGAAGGGTTGGGAGAGGCCTGCGTCAACTTGGCGACGCTGGCGACCTGGCCGGCGAGCGCGACCTCGGGATAGGCATCCAGCGAGATGCGCGCCGGCTGGCCGACCCGGATCCGTGGCCAATCGATCTCATTGACCGAGAGCTGGGCCTCCATCCGGGCGAGATCCGGGATGGACATCAGCGCCTCGCCGGGCCAGGCCGTGTATCCCTTGCGCAGCCGCTCCTGGCTGTTCCAGCGGCCGACCCGCCGGTAGGTGACCAGGCCGGCCCGCGGCGCCTCGATCCGCAACTCCTTCAGTTGCCGCCGGCCGGTTGCCACCCGCGCGCGGGCCTGTTCGATCCTGGTGTTGAGCTTGATCAATTGGCTCCGGTGGATGATCTCCTGGGACGAAATCTCCGTCTCGACGCGCGCCCGGCGGATCTCGGCCTGCCGCAACTGCAGGCGCACGATCGCCTGCCGGGCATCGGACTCGAAGCGGCTGCCCTCGAGACGCAGCTCGGCCTGTTCCTTCGCGTAGCCGGCGATCTCGAGACTGTTGCGCAGCTCCTGTGTGCGCAGGGATTGGCGGGCCTGAAGCTCCTCGAGATCGGCCTCCAGCGAGAGCAGGGCATCCTCGGCCTGATCGAGTTCGGCACGCGACTCCCGGTCATCGAACTGGATCAGAAAACCCCCGGCCCGTACATGCGTCCCCTCGGGAACCAGGTCCGTGATCTGCAGGGACTGATTCCAGACCTTGGGCGCGGAGATATCGGCCTGGTCCACGGCGGCGATTTCGGCCGTTTCCACCAGGGTGACCCGGAAGGGGCCCTGTTGCGAGACGGCCCAGGGGTTTCGGTCTCCGGCAGCGGTTCGCGTTGACAGGAAAACAATGAAGAGCAGGACCAGCCAGCGGGCGAGCCGATCACGCGGCGGGGGCATGGACCGCCCGCGCCATGCCCGCGAGGGGCGGCCTGCGCGTATCTCGATCTCTGTCCGCATATGCATCAGCTCTCTCACGGATCGCACCCATTGAGTTGGACACGCACCAAAGGCCATTGTTCCCGATAATGCACGCAGTGGCAAGCAATTGCCGGAGGAGTGCGTCTCGTGCGGGGCGGCGGCCGGCTCCCGGGGAGAAGACGTGGGACCTGGCCGCGGATCAGGCCGCCGTAAGGAACGGCCGCCGCGTGCCGATCTTTTGGCTGGGTCCAGGACTGTCCTTTGCGAACGGTCGCAGGACCCCTGAGGGACGCCGCGTGGGAGAAGGCAAGGGCTGTTTCGACACCTGTCGCTGATCGCCCCACGAAACCAGCACGACGGGAGCGCAGGTGAATACGACACTCCAACTCGTGGGCTTGCTGGCCTTTCTTCTGGCCGCGGCCGTCCTGTGGGCCGCCATGCGCCGCGGCGGGGCCAAGCGACCGCCCGCCGCGGGAGGCCGGATCCGACCGGCCCGCACCTCGCTCCCCAAACCGGTCGCCCGGCCCAAGCCGGCCGTGCCGCTGGGCTCCGCGCCTCCCGCCACCCGGCCCGCCAGTCCGCCCGCACCCGGCCCGGCGCCGTCGGTCTCATCCGCACGCGGCGCACCACCGCCCTTGCCGAAGGTGACCAGCGTGGTGGTCAAGAAGCGCGTGGACCTCGAAGCGATTTCTTTTGCCGGGCAGGAGCTGGAGATTCCCCGGCCGCGGGCCGAGTCTCCCGACACCCTTCGCGCGGTCATCGAGCGGGCCCACAAGGTCACCGAGGCGCTCACCGCCCGGCGCGGGATCATAGAGAGCTTTCATGGGGGCGAGAACGATCCACGCAAGCTGAGCGACCTCGTGCTGCGCGATCCCCTGCTGGCCGCCCAGGTTCTCAAGGCGATCAACTCCCCGTACTACGGCTTGCCCAACCCGATCGGCTCGGTCTTCCGGGCCATCCTGCTGATGGGGCACGTGGAGGTTCGCAACCTGATCTGGCGGGCCTCGCTCGTGGATTCCTCCGACAGCTTCGACGAGGATACGCAAGCCCGCATGAAGCTGTTCTGGGATCACTCCTTCGCGGTCTCGCGGACCTCCTACGCCATTGCCAAGTCGCTCGGCCTGCCCAATCCGGACGAGATCTCCACGGCCGGCCTCCTGCATGACGTGGGCAAGTTGATTGCCATCTCGGCATGGCCGCAGGCGGCCCAGACCCTCTATCCGCGCCTACGGTTCAGCGATCATCCCGTCCTCGAGCAGGAGATGACGGCGCTGAGATTGGGGCACGCCCATGTCGGAGCCGAGCTGATTGCCTCCTGGGCGCTGCCTTCGAGTATCTGCGCGGCGATCGAGAATCATCACCATCCCAGCTACCTGCCGCCCTCGGAGGTCGCCGGCGACGCGGTCACGATCGCCGTCGTGCACGCCGCCGATCTGCTCTGTCACATCCACAACTGCAAGGACCAGCCCGGGGCCCTGGCCGTCTACCGGCCGCGCGACGGCTGGCTGCAACGCCTGGGCGTTCGCAACAGCCTGGCGAAACTGCTCGATGAGCGAGTTGTGATGGCCCTCGAGTATCAGAGCGAAGAGACCGCCCCGCCCGCGCGCAGCGCCCCCGGCCGGGAGCAGCGCGTGGCCTAGCGTCGCGGAAACGGCGGCGACTACACCTGCGCGCTGCGCGACTACACCCGCGCGCTGCGCGACTACACCCGCGCGCCGAGATTGTCGATGAATCCCTTGGCGTAGTCGCTGTTCGGCATCGCCGATTCCAGGATCCGGGCCGCCAGGGGCAGAGCCTCGCCGGCGGGCACGCAGTAGTGCATCTCGGCGAACTGCGCGCGGAACTTGGCCACATCCACCTTCACCGGTTGGTTGCGAATGATGCAGTCGGCCATCATCTGGGCGAGCGGTTCGAAGTCGGCCTCGCGCATGCCGAAACGGGTCATCTCGGAGGTGCCGAGCCGCAGTCCGCTCGAGTCGAGGAAGGTCGCGTCATCGGGGAGCGCCTGGTAGTTGCAGACGATGTTGTTCTCCTCGAGGCGGCGGGCGATGTCCATACCGGTGCCATGCCCGGAGACGCGCAGCAGGACCTGATGGGTTTCCGTGTAGCCGTCGGCTGGATCGCCCTGAACGTCCAGGCCCGCGCTCTTGAGCGCCTTGGCAAACGCCTTGGCGTTCTTGATGACCTGCGTTTGATACTCGCTCTTGAACGCGTTCATTTCGTACCCCGCCATGAGAAGCCCGAGCAGCGTGCCCAGATGATGATTGCTGGTCGATCCGGGGAAGACACGGCTCTTGATATCGAGCCACAGCTTCGAGAGGGGCGTCTTCTTCTCGATCGACGAGGCGATGATGCCGCGCTGCGGGCCGAAGAACGTCTTGTGCGTGGATCCGGTCACGATGTCGGCGCCCTCGGCGAACGGCATCTGGAACGCGCCGTAGAGGCCGAGCACGTGGGCCATGTCGTACATGATGATCGGGCGCTCATCCCAATCCTTGACGATATCGTAGGTGAACTGGACCGGCTCCCGGTAGATGAACATGCTCTTGCCGAAGATGATCAGCTCGGGCCGGGTGTCACGGATCAGGTTGCCGAGCGCGTCGGTGTCGATCTTGTACAGATTGTCCTTGCGGATCGGGAAGTTGACGACGTTTTCCTTGCCCGCGTCATTGAACTCGACGTAGTTGAACAACGCTCCCATCGGTTGCGAAGAGAGGTGCCCGCCCTTGGTGAGATCGTTGTTCATGACCGAACGGATGCGCCGCCACGGCTGGCCCTCCTCGCGTGAACGATTGGCGAAGCTGGTGACCGCCTTGAAGACGACCTCGTTGGCCATCTGGCCGCTGATCGCCCGCATCTCCGCCTTGGGGCAGTCGAAGTAGGCGCACATCTGTTCGCGGGCGGCTTCCTCGATATCACGGATGAAGTCGATGCCCTGATAGAAGTAGACCTCGTTGCCCTTCATGGTCCGATGTTCGGCGTAGCGGCCGGCCGGATCGGAGATCTCCATCATCTTGACCAGCACACTGGGTGTGTTCTCCGATGGAATCAGATTGACGCACTCGCGTTGCCGCCACAGGTTGTTGGCCACGACTCTCTCGGTGAGTTGAAGGGCTTGCTCTGTCAGATTCATCGTATCCTCTCCTTGCCGGGCCGACCGGCCGACCGTCTGTCTCGAGTTCCCGCTGGATGGGCAGCGCGAACAGATGCACGAAACCATCGAAGGGTAGCATAGGCCCCCAGGGGCCGAAACCCTCCTTCGGTGGCTTCCCGCAGACGGGCGCCGCCCGGTTGGCAGGGGCGCGTGGCGGGCTGGCGGCCGGTTGGCAGGGGCGCGCTCGCGCGCTCGCGGCTAGTCGAGCCAGAAATCCCGGGGATAGAGGCGCACGATGCGGGCCTCCGGTTCGTGGGCGGCGAGATGATCCTCGAACGCGTCGATCTGACTCGCGGGCCCGATCATGAAATTGACCACCCCATCGGCCGCGTCCGCCGGGAGGCCGTATCCGGGTACCACCGGGCCGATGACGTGCGGGAGGCGCCCGGCGACCTGGGGCAGCAGTCCGCCCGCGGAGAAGAGCCGGTCCTCCCCGCGGTCGCCATTGGGCTCCTGCCACCGGCGGCGAAGCTGCAGCAGCGCTTCCTTGAACGTCCGGATCTTCTCGGGCGTGAGATCGTCGGCCCAGTCGTTGGCCATGGCCCGGCCGCGCTGAAGATAGGTCTGGCCCCCGCGGTAGTCGCCGAAGCACCCGGCCAGGGCATAGTCGAGGTAGAAATCATCGCTGAGGGTCTCCTCGGCCCGGTCGAGCAGGCCGCCGACGAAGCGAAGCGTCTCGACGCCGTTGCCGCAGCGTTCGGCGTAGTAGGACACCAACCCGCGCCGCGGATTGGCGCCGACCCCGTTGGAATAGGCCAGCCCCGCGCCCCAGGTCTGCATGAAGAGCCCATGGGCGCCGGCGCCTCCGAAGACGCGGGCCGCGAGCACGTCGACCAGCCTGGCGAGGTAGGGTCGATCATAGGAGACCGCGCGGGCCGAGTTGACGAACACCGCGCTGCGCGAGGACTCCATGACCAGGGCCGCATAGGGGGGCGGCGCCGCGTCCGATCGAATCCACGGGTAGCGGTCGCGCAGGTTCGCGCTGATCAGGCCCGGGCCGGGCCCGTTCCAGGCCGTCGAGCCGGTGGCCGGGCCCATGGCGGGCTCCGGGGCCGGGGCGGCGGTCGCGGCGCTGCCCATCAGACCGGCCACCGTCACATCCAGGTGCGCCTTGAGCCGGGCCATGTTCTCCGTGCCGGCCGTCAGGTGGGCGCGCGTCGGGCCCGCTGAGGACAGGTGCTGGATGGTTTGACGCATCCCGGCCAGAACCTGCTCGGGCGGCACCAAGAGGTCACCAAGCGCCTCGCCGGCCAGTCGCATGAAGTCGGTTTCCAGGGTTTCATCCGGGCAGTCTTCGAGCTCGCCGCGCAGATGGTCGCTCACCATCGCGGCCAGGCGGGCCGCCGGGGGCGCGCGCCGCGCCACGCCCGCAGCGAGGCTGTCGAGGGCGGCGTAGAGCCCCGCCCGGGTGCGGTCCCAGCCGGCGAGCGTGTCATTGACCCACACCGCCACCGGACCGAGCTGATCGTCGGCCGGCACCGGCTGCAAGCGCCAGTGCAGCCGCTGCAGATGGTGCAGTCGGGTGAACTGCGCGGTGGCTGACAGCAGGATCGGATCGCTCTGCTCGCGGTAGGCGCGGGCCGGGTTGTCGACCCAGTCTTCCTCGGATCGCAGCGGAAGCTGCTTCAACATGGCGATCTCGCGGGTGACCAGATCGCGCAGTCGCGGCAATGCGCTGCTGTCGAGCTCGGCGGCGCTGGCCAGCAGCCTGCGCATCCAGGCCAGCGCGGCCCGGCCCTCCTCGATCCCCAGACCGGTGCCGTAGACGGCCAGCTCGATCCGCGAACCGGTCTCGCGCGGAGCGGTCGAGAAGGCGGCGTTGAGCTGGCTCACGTCGCGGCGTAGCCGCTCGCGCAGGTCGGCATAGGAGATCCATTCCCGCGCGGCCCCCTCCGGCGTATCGGGCGACCAGCATCCCAGGTCGCTTATGATCTGGGGAAGGATCGCCAGATAGATCCACTGGTCGCGGGTCACCCGGCCGGCGTCGAAATAGAGGCCGGCATCGATGAGCGTGGTTCGGCCGAAGCGGTTCAGGCAGATCGGCACCGAGTGCACTCGGCCGTCGGCGAGGGTCAGAGTGAGCGGTTCGATCCGCGAGTCGATCGTGTCATCCAGGGTCAGGGGCGGATCGTTCAGGAAGCCGGGCCGGCCGATGCCTTCCTCGATCCGGCGCAAGAGCTGGGTCTGGGCGTCGAACTCGGCCTGATAGCGCCGCAGTGCCTCCTGGGCCTCTCCGGTCTCGTACTGCGGCAGCAGGTCGGCGAGCCGCGCCTGCAGGCGGGCCTGCTTTTCGGCCGCCTGCCGGCCGGGTAGCTCGAGGTCCGGATAGGCCGCCACGATGACCGCCGGCGGGCTGTCCAGCCCCAGCCGCTCGATCAACGGGCCCCACGGATTGCCCTGCTCCAGATCCCGCAGCAACGCCGCGCGCTGCTCCTCTTGCAGCAGATCCTTGGCGAAGCCGGGCTGACGCATGATCTCGCGCAGATGCCGGTACCAGAAGTCCCCCGTGCCGCGGTACCCGAAGCGCGGTGGCGCTTCGGTCTGCTCGATCAGGAACCGCCGGCCGGCCAGCAGATGGGTGCGCGCCTTCTCATGCAGGGTCGCGAGCGCCGCGCTCCCGGGCGCGAGCCCCGCGATCCAGGCAAGCCGTTCCGTGAGGACGCGCCGCACCTCGGCGAGCGCCTCGGGGGTCATGGCTTGCGGGCTCACGCCGCTGAGCCACAGCATCGGGCAATGCCCGGGCATGGAGTTGATCCAGCCGCTGGCATCACCGATGCCGGCGCTGACCTTGCGGAGCGTGCCGTCGATGAGATCCTGGTACACGTAGGATGCTTCGTCGCCGCTGTAGATGTGCCACAGCACCTCGAGGCGGAAGCGCTCCTGCGGACTCAGCCGATCAAAGGGCGCCCAGCCGATGACCACCGGGCCGGGCTCGGTGCTGTTGGCGCTCGGGAAGGGCAGGCGCACGATCTGCGGTTTTGCGGGTGGCCGGGGGGCGGGCAGATCCGCCAGGGAGGGCCAGTCGGGGTCGCCGGCGGTTCCGGGCGCCGCGGCCGTCGCGGCCGAATCCAGCGCGGCCGAATCCGTCGCGGCCGAAAGCAGCGCGGCCGAATCCGGTGCGGCCGAATCCGGCGCCGCGCCCGCTGGACGGCCCCACCCGTTGGCCACCTTGCGCAGGATCCCATTCAGATCGCTGAGGAACAGATCGAGTTCAAAGTGGGGGGGAAGCCCAAGAATGAGCCCCATGGTCTCACCCGGCCGGTAGCGGTGGTCGAAGAAGGCTCGCATCTGTTCGGGCCTCATCGTGCGGATCGCCTCGGGCCGCCCGCCGGATTCGAGTCCCAGGGGATGCCCCGGCCCATACAGCCGCCGGCGAACCTCGCTCCAGACGATCGTCCCGGGCTTCTCGAAGCTGCTGACCATCTCCAGATAGACGGTGCCCTTCTCCTCGAGCTCCAGTTGCCCCGTCTCCGGGTCGGCCACGACGCCCAGATGGGCGACCTCGCGGCGGATCTCCTCGTCGGTGACATCCGTGTGCACCAGGGCGTCGAGGAAGCGGTAGGTCAGTTCCAGAAAGGATTGCCGGCCGCCGGCGGTATGGAAGTGATAGACCGTCTTGTCGCGGTGCGTGGAGGCCGAGCTCGACCCCATCGACATGTCCAGCAGAAGGGCCGCGTAGCGGGCCTTGCGGCCCTTTCCCAGCACCAGATGCTCCCCGGTGTGCGGCTCGCCGCGGTCGGAGTTCGGCGGTGTTTCGACCCAGATCATGGCCTGGGGGATCGAGTCGAAACGCAGCAGATCGACCGGCATTCCGGTGGGTTCGTGGAGGAAACGCATCCCGGCCGGGCGGCCGTCCACGCCATCGAAGCGCGCCGCGACCCGAAAACCGGCGATGCTCTCGCCCGGCCGCAAGGTTGCCATCCGATCGATATCGGCTTGAACGGGAGCGCTCACGGGTGCGTCATGGGGATGGGCATGCGGTGCCTGGGAGAGAATGAGCGTGAGCAGCGTGAGGGTCACGCGGCCGATTCCCCGCGCCCTGGCAGGGAGGGTGGTTGCGCGGCGGCCCCGCGAAGGGCGGGCGGCGGCGCCGTAGGCGTAGGATGGCGGCATCGGGCTCCTGTTCCCATCTGGAAGATTGCATGATTCAAGAGTGGCGATTTGTATGCAAGGATATAGTGGAGATGAGGCTGGCTTTGCAATCCTAACCGGCCGGCGGCGTCATCCTTTCTTCTCGTAACCCGGCCTCCGGCGATGCGTAGAGGGGCGGTGGAGGCGTCCGAAGGGTCGCTGAGAGAGGCGCGCTGTGCGGTGGGGGGGATTGGAGGAGGGGATCGATGCGTGGGTACTATCCGAACTACGGTCTGAAGATGTCGGGGCGCGGCCGCACAGGGAGTCGCTGCCGCAGGTGGAGTGGGGCTCCTTGTGGGGTCACTTCTATCTATCTTCTTGTATTGGCGTTAGTTGCATTTCTCGCGCTGCCTGGTTTCGCGGGGGAGGCCCGTGAAGAAATGGTCGCCGGGGTGCGCTGGGTGCACAATCCCAGCGAGCCGGCCGAGGGCCGCGTGGCGCTCGAGTTGACCGAGCGCTGGCGTCTCGGTGACAGCGAATCCGACGCGATCATCGGCGCGGTGGCGGCCGTCATGCGAACCGACGCCGGAGAGATCGCCATTCTGGACAACCAGCTCTGTGAGGTGCGCATCCTGAGCCGCGACGGTGACCCGATCCGCACCCTGGGCGGGCGCGGCGAGGGGCCGGGCGAGTTTCTACAGGGCATCGGGTTGACCATGCTCCCGGGCGGGAATCTCGGGGTGGTGCAGTCCTTTCCGGGAAAGCTGATCACCTACTTCCCCGATGGCACCCCGGCCGGGGAGATCCTGCCGCGGCTCACCGCCGGCGCGGCCCCGCAGAGCTACCTGGTGGCCTACCGGGCTCAGCGGGCGGGCGAGCGCATTGCGCTCGGTTGCATGGATCAGCAGTTCGGGCAGGATGGTATGCAGCGCCACCACCTGCTGGGCCTCTTCGCCCCGGACGGAACGCTCGCGGTGCCACTGTGGAGCGACCGGGACAAGGTCGATCTGAGTCAGGGCTACCCGATGGACGAGATCAGCGTGACCCGCTACACCGAGCGGATCCTGGGGCGGGCCGACGGCGCCGTCGTGGCGGCCACCGACTGGTTTGGCTATCGCATCGAGATCTTCGATGCCGACGGACAGCCGCTGTTGGGCATCACGCGCGAGTACGCGCCCATCGATCGACGGCCGCACGAGCGCAAGATGATCGAAGAACTCTTCGCCGGATTCACCCGCAACGTTCCCAACATGCGTCTGACCATCGAGGAGCGGCACAAGGCCATCGAGGAGATGCATTGGGGTCCCGATGGCGAGCTGTGGGTTCTGACCGGCCAGGGCCGCTACCGGGCCCCGGCGGGCAGCATGGGGGTCTATGATGTCTTCGACAGCCACACCGGTCGGTTTCTCCGCCAGGTGGATCTGCGGGCGCCGGGCGACCCGATCCGCGACGCCACCATTCCGCTCGTGGATCAGGTGATCATCATCCGCGGATTCTACGATGCCGTTCTGAGCATGGCCGGCGGCGGCACGGCGGGGGAAGCGGATGTCGAGGAAGCGGATCTCGGGGACGCGGCGGCCGAGGAGGTTACCATTCTGTGTTACGACCTCTAGCCGGTCGGCCGGAGCGCGGCCGGACCGGCATCCTTCATCCGGCATCCTTCATCATGTGAGGCGGCAGGAGGTTCTCTCGTGAAAGACCTGATCCCGCATCGCGGCCTGTTTCGCGGGCTGCTGGGAATCTTGCTGGTTGGGCTGGTTCTGGGCTGCGGCGGTTGCGGCTCGGAGGACGGCGGCGAGCGGGCTTCTTCGGCCGCGGCGCGGGAGGGCGGCTCCGGTGACGGCGGTTCGGAGCGGGCCGCCGTGCGGGAGGAGAATGGCGCCGCGGACGAGGATGGCGACGCGGCCGGCGGCGCGGCCGGCGGCGAGGCCGGCGCGGCACGCGCCAAGCGGCCGCTCGACCTGGACGTCGCGCCGGTCGAGCGGGGGCGGCTGGTGCATGCCGTGACCGCCGAAGGCCGGCTCAAGGCCCGCAAGGACGCCGAGATCAAGACCGAGCTCACCGGCACCGTGGAGCGGCTCCTGGTCCGGGAGGGCGACCGGGTCCAGGCCGGCGACCTGATCGCGGTGTTCGACCAGCGCGAGTACCAGGCGAGCCTGGCCGAGGCGCGCGCACGGCACCTGAGTGCCCTCTCCGAGCTGGCCGTCAACCTCGAACTGGAGCTGGCCGGCCAGGTCGATGAAGAGGCCCACACGGACTATCAGACCCAGCTGGCCAAGCTGCGCGACAGCCTCCGGGCCGGGCATCTGACCCATGAGGAGTTTGGTCGCCGGAGCCTGGCGCTCGAGCTCGAAGCCCTGCGCGCGGGTGCCTTCCGGCGCGAGGTGCTCGAGGCGCGCACCGGGTTCGCCGATGCCCGCGCGGCCGAAGAGCGGGCGCGGCTCAACTTGGAGCGCACCGAGATCCGCGCCCCGTTCGCCGGCACGATCACCGACCTGGCCCCCGTGCTGGGGGAGCGCCTCTACAGCGGGGAGCCGATCTGCCGGCTGGTCAACACCCGCGACCTCGAGGCCGAGGTCTACGTCCTCGAGTCGGATCTGGGAAGCCTGGCGGTCGGCTATCCGGCGCTGCTGACCATCACGGCCGTGGGGCAGACCTTTCCGGTGAAGGTCAGCGTCGTCAGCCCGCATGTGGATACCGACAGCCGGACCTGTCGGGTGCTGTTCCAGTTCGAGAACGACTCGGGTCGCGTGCGGCCGGGCATGTTCGTGCGCGCCCAGATAGCGACCCAGATGCTGGAGGATCGCCTGCTGGTGCCCAAGGAGGCCGTCCTCTTCCGCGAGGGGCGTCCGCTCCTGTTCAAGGTGGCCGGCAGCCAGGCGCTGTGGGTGTACGTCCAGACCGGGGAACAGAACGAACATTACTACGAGATCACCGGATGCGCGGCGGGCCAGACGCTCGAGGCCGGTGACCGCGTGGTGGTTTCCGATCACTTGACCCTGGCACACGAGGCCCAGATCAAGGTGCGCAAGACGATGGCGGTCGAGAATCCCTGGAAGAAGAACTTCCCCGCCGAGGAGGGCTAGCCGGCCATGATTCGTCTTGCCGTCCGCCGTCCGGTGGCGACCGCCATGGTATGCCTGGGGTTCATGCTGATCGGGGCGGTGTCGCTGCAGAGGATCCCGGTCGATCTGCTGCCCGAGATCAACTACCCGCGTCTCACGGTGGTGACCCAGTATCCGGATGTGCAGGCCGAGGATCTCGAGCGCCTGGTGACCGTGCCGCTGGAGGCGGCGGTGACCTCGTTGTCGCGCGTGCGCCGGGTCGAGTCGCGATCGCGCGAGGGCCTCTCGACGATCACGGTCGAGTACGAGTGGGGCAGCGACATGGAGTTCTCCGCGCTCCACCTGCGTGAGGCACTCGACCGGGTGGCCTTTCGCAACGACTACCCGGACAACGCCGAACGCCCGCTGATCCTGCGCTGGGATCCCTCCGCGCGCCCGGTCAGTATCATGGTGCTGCGTGGCGAGAAGCCGCTGCGCGAGAAGACCGAGTTCGCGCGCGAGGTGGTCAAGCCGGCCCTCGAGCAGATCCATGGCATCTCGCAAGCCGAGGTGGTCGGCGGGCTCGACCGTGAGATCCGGATCGAGCCGGATCCCGAGAAGCTGCGCATCTACAACATCACCATGGATCAGATCGCCCAGGCGCTGCAACGGGCCAACGTCTCCTTCCCGGGCGGCCGGGTTCGGCAGGGTCCCCTGCATCTGTCGCTGCGCATCATCGGCGAGTACGAAGCGGTGGCGGAGATCGCCGAGACGGCCATCAGCCGTCCGGGGGCCACCCCGCTGCGCATTGGCGACGTGGCCCGCGTGATCGACGGCGTCAAGGATCCGGAGGGCGCCACGCTGCTGCACTCGCAGGATGTGGTCTCGGTGCTGTTGTACAAGGAAGTCGGCGCCAACACGATCAAGGTGGCCGGCGAGGTCGATACGGTGGTCGAGCTGCTTCAGGGGCAATACAGCGATTTCGCCTGCGAGTTCGTCTACCGCGATGCCGAGTTCATCCAGGCCAGTTTTTCGGGCCTCGTGCAGAGCCTGCTCTTCGGCGCCGGCCTGGCCTTCCTGGTGCTGTTCTTCTTCCTGCGCGACATGCGCAGTCCGCTCGTGGTCGGAATCGCGATTCCCACGTCGATCGTCATCACCTTCGCCTTCCTCTACCTGATGGATGTCAAACTCAATCTGATGTCGCTGGGCGGGCTGTCGCTGGCCGCCGGTATGCTGGTGGACAACGCCATCATCGTGATCGAGAACATCACCCGACACCTGCGCGAGGGCCCGCAGCAGGCCGGCCCCCGGCAGCCGGTACGCCCGCCCGCCGGGGGCCGGCCGCCGATCTCGGCCGAGCTGCCGGGGCTCAGCGGGCGGCAGATCGTCAGCGCGGCCGCGATCAGCGGATCGCGCGAGGTTGCCGGCGCGGTCATCGCCGCCACCCTCACGACGGTTGCGGTCTTCTTTCCGGTGGTGTACGTCTCCGGCGTGGCCGGGGAGTTCTTCCGCGACCAGGCGCTGACGGTCACCTTCTCGCTCCTGATCTCGGCAGCCACCGCGCTGCTCCTGCAGCCCACGCTGGCCGCGCGCTTGATGAGCGAGAAGGAGATCGCCCCGCGCGGGCCTTTCCGGTTGTTCGCCGCGATGCTGGTGCGGCTGTACAACCGCTATCACCGGGTACTCACGCACGCGCTGGAGCACAAGCGGGTGTGGGGCCTGGGACTGATCCTCTACCTGGCGCTGTGCGCCGTGATTGGGATCGGCTTGCCGCGCAGCTTCCTGCCGGAGCGCAGCACCGGGGATCTCTCACTCTCCCTGGAGCTGCCGGCGGGCACGCCGCTGCAGGAAACCAGCGATGTGACCAAGCGGATCGGGGAGGAGATCGAGTCGCTGCCCCAGGTGCGGACCGTGTTCGCCCAGGTGGGGACCACCGAACGCACGCTGGCCGCGGTGAAGGAGTTCACCGCGCCGCATACCGCCAAGCTGCGCATCATCATGAAGCCCGGCCGGTCCGGCAAGGATCAGGTGGAGCGGCTCGAGAAGCATGTCGCGGCCTATCTCGAGCGGTATCCTTCCGTGACGCATACCTTCCGTGAGGAGGGGATCGGCCTGCGCGAGATTCTCGGCAGCGACAGCGCGCCGGTCAACATCGGCCTCATGGCCGAGGAGCCCCTGGCCGCGGTGCGGGCGGCCGAGCGGGTCAGCGCGGCCCTCGGGCAGGTGGAGGGACTCCACGATCTCTCCATCGACCGCATCCTGGGGACCCCGCTGCTGGTCATGCGCATCAACCGGGCCGAGGCGATCCGCAGCGGCCTGGACCCCGAGTTTCTGGTTCGCGAGCTGCGCAGCCGGATCCAGGGGGTGGTGGCCACCGCGTTCAACGAAGCCGAGCAGCGCATCGACATCGCCGTGCGATTCGAGGAAGCCGAGCGAGAGAACCTCTTCGCGGTGCTGGCCACGCCGGTCGAGGTCAGTCCCGGGAGGATGGTCAGCCTGGGGCGCTTCGTGGAGACGAGCGAGGAGATTCCGGTCCGCGAGCTCGTCCGGCGCGACCAGCGGCGCATGGTGACCATCACGGGGGATGCGCGCGGCCGCCGGGTCGATCACGTTCGCCGTGACGCCCGCCGCGTGGTGGCCGGGCTGGATCTGCCCGCGGACATTCGCATCGTCGAAGGTGGGGAGCAGAAGGAGATCACCGAGAGCTTCCATGAGCTGGGCTACGCGTTGCTGTTGGCCGTGCTGATCGTCTACATGATCCTGGCCGGCATGTTCGAATCGTTCCGCGATCCCCTGTTGATCGCGTTGATTCTGCCGATCGGCGTCGGCGGGGCGGCGCTGACCCTGGGCGCCTTCGGCCAGTCGGTCAACATCCTCTCGCTGATCGGTTTGATCGCGCTCGTCGGCATCAGTGTCAACGATGCCATTGTCAAGGTGGATACCATCCGCCAGCTGCGCCGCGCCGGGATGCCGCTGCGCCCGGCGATCTTCGAGGGCAGCCGGCGGCGCTTCCGCCCGATCCTGATGACGACGGTCACGACGGTCATGGGCATGATTCCCATGGCGATCGGCCTGGGGTCCGGGGAGCAGCTCCAGCGGCCCCTGGCACTGACCATCATCGGAGGGCTCAGTCTGGCGACCCTGCTGACGCTCTTCTTCACGCCTTTGATGTACGAGTGGGCGCACGGACGGGACCGATCCCCCGAGGGCGAGTGATGACCAAGCTGCTGCTCGATCGTCCGGTCACCACCTGGGTCCTGTTTGCCGCCCTGGTGGTGCTCGGGGTCTACGCCTGCCCCAAGCTGCGCGTGGAGTCGATGCCGGAAGTCGAGCTGCCCTCGGTGACCGTGTCCACGAACTGGACCGGTGCTTCACCGACCGCGGTGCATCGCTCGATCACCGTGCCGATCGAGGAGGCCGTCCGGCGGGTGCACGGCATCGAGGAGGTGGTGGCCCGCAGCTATCCGGGCCGCTCCCTGATCGACGTCTCCTTCCGCCGCAACGTCAACGTCGAGTATGCCCGACTCGAGCTGGCCGAGCAGCTGGGCGCCGTCCGCCACAATCTGCCCGCCACGGCGCAGCCGCCCCAGATCGTGGGTGACGTTCCGGATGAGTTTCAGACCGACGAGTTCTTCTCGGTGTCGCTGACCTCGGCCCTCGATCCGAACGACCTGCGGGCCGAGGCGGAGAAGTGGATCGTGCCGCAGGTCATGGGCATCGACGGGGTGGCCCATGCCGAGATCCGCGGCGGCGCGGACCGGGTGTTGCGGGTGATTCTGGATCGCGAGAAGATCGAGCTGCAGAATCTCTCGGCCGACGCGATTTTCCAATCGATCCTGAGCCTGGACGATGTGGCCGCCGGCGGCGTTGTGCGCCAGGGGGCCTTGGAGATCCTGGTCAGCATCCGCGACGACTCGACTGTCTCGGCCTTCCATAAGCTGGTGATCGCCCGCCGCGGCGAGCGTCTGATCCTGCTGCCGGAGGTGGCCGCGATTCGATGGGAACACGAGGATCCGGTCTACCTGGTGCGGGTCGATGGCAAGAATCTGGTGCGGCTGCATGTGGAGAAACGCCGGGGCAGCAATGCGGTGACCGTCAGCCGGGCCGTACGCGCGAAGCTGCCCGAGATCGAGGCCGGCCTGCCCTTTCCGGTGGAGTTCGAGATCGATGACGATGCCGGCGAGGAGCTCGAGCGCAAGCTGATCGAGCTGATCTACCGATCGCTCATGATCCTGGGGATTTTGCTGGTCCTGCTCTTGATCTCCATGCGCAGCCTGGCGCTGGCCGGCACCGTCATCGCCTCGATCCTGCTGGCCGTGGTGATCAGCCTGAGCCTGTTCTACTTCGTGGGCATCTCGGTCAACTTCATCACGATCAGCGGTCTGACCGTCTGCTTCGGGATGATCCTGGACAACAGCATTCTGGTGCTCGACAGCGTCCACCGGCGGGTGGGCGATGCCGTCGGCGGTTTCACGGCCGGTTGGCGCGGGCGTCTCTGTGCCCGGCGGGCGCTGCGCGAGATCACCCGCGGGGCCCATGAGGTGGCCTTTCCGATCCTGGGTACGACCTTGACTACCATGGTGGCGTTTCTGTCGTTCGTCTTCCTGTCCGGGCGGCTGTCCCTGTACTACGCGCCGCTGGCCGTGGCGGTGGCCACCGCCATGGGGGCCTCGATCCTGGTGGCCCTGGGCTGGATGCCGGTCGCGCTGCGGACGGTCTGGCTGCGCACGACCGGTGACGCCCACGGCCGGGATGACGACGGCACGGAGGCCGGCGCGGTCGGCCTGCATGTCGAGGAACCGCCCGGCCGGTTCGAACGCCTGGTGGGGGGCACCCTCAAGCTCTGGTGGCTGGTCAGCCTGATCGCGCTGGGCAGCCTGGCGGCCGGCTACTACATCTTTGAGAACAAGGTCAGCAAGGGCGGCTTCTTCCGCATGCCGGAGCGCGAGGAGCTGATCGTGCAGCTGCGACTGCCCGAGGGCACCGACATCCTGATGACCTACGAGACCGCCAAGCGTTTCGAACACGAGCTGCTCCCGGTGCCCGAGGGCGCCCGGGTGACCATGACCGCGTATCGCAATTACGGAAGCCTCAACATCCGCTTCGACAAGAAGCTGATGAAGAGCGCGACGCCCCTGCAGTACCGCTATGCCTTGATCGACCTGGCCGAGAAGATGGCGGGCATGGGGATCTACATCGCGGGGTTTGATGAACAGGCCTACGTGAAGGGGTTCTTCGGCGGGATCCGCAACAACTCGACGATTCGGGTGACCGGGTACAACTCGATGCACCTCGAGCGGATCACCGATGAGATCTACGAGAAGATCCGTCGCAACCGCCGGGTGCGCCACGCGCGCGTGCTCAATGACATGCGCTACCTCTATTCGCCCCAGGAAGAATCGGTGATCCACATCGACCGCGGCAGGATCAAGGACCTGGATGTGAGCGTCGCCGAGGTGGTCGGCTTGCTGCGCCGGATCATCGGCGTGGATTATCCCACCAGCATGATCATCGACGGCGAAGCCGAGCGCATGCAGATGCGCTACGACGATGCCGACCAGATCGAGTTCGGTGAGATCGCCGGGCGCATCGTCCAGACCCAGAGCGGCAAGCGCGTGCGGCTGGGCGACATCCTGTCGATGGAAACGATCGGCCTGGCGGGGCCGATCGTGCGGGAGGATCAGCGCTACGCCCGCTACGTGAGCTGGGAGTACATCGGCACCGAATCGATGCGCTCCAGCTTCATCCGCCGAACCTTGGAGGGGCTCGATCTGCCCTATGGCTATGCGGCCGAGGAACCGGAGCAGAGCTATCTCACGCAAGAAGAGCAAGAGCAGCTCACGCTGATGCTGATCCTGGCGGCGGCCTTCATCTACATGATCCTGGCGGGCCTGTTCGAGAGTCTGACGCTGCCGTTTCTGGTGCTGGCCTCCGTGCCGATGTCTCTGGTGGGTGTTTTCCTGATCTTCTGGCTGACCGGCACCACCTTTGACTCCTCGGCGCACATCGGGTTGATCCTGCTCTTCGGCATTGTGGTCAACAACGCCATCCTGCTGGTCGCCCGCTATCGCATCGAGGCGCGCGAGCGACTGCGCCGTTGGCTCCCGCGCGGCCAGGGCGGCCGGGAGCGTCAGGGCGGCGGGGACCGTCAGGGCGGCCGGGAGCGTCAGGGCGGCGGGGACCGGCAGGGTGACGGGGACCGTCAGGGCGGCGGGGACCGCCGGGACACCGGGAACGGGGTCGATGAGGATGCTCTGCCGCGCGGGCCGTTCGGCCTGCGGGTGTTGCCACGCGGGGAACGGGTCGGCGCGTTGAAGAGCTCGATCTGTCACGGCACGCGCGTCCGGCTGCGTTCGATTCTGCTGACCAGCGGCACGACGATCGTGGGATTGGCGCCGCTTCTGATCCGCTTCGAACAGCTCGAGGGCCGCGACATCTGGGAGAATCTGGCCCTCTCCTCCATCGGGGGACTGACTGCCAGCGTGATCCTGATCCTCCTGTCCCTGCCCGCGGCCTACTACGTCGCGGTACGGCTGGCCTGGTTCCTCTACGAACGCGTCTTGCGCAAGGGGGCCGACACCTAGAGGCAGCCCGCCGAGCCCTCCGGATCGCGCGGAGCAACTCCGTTGCAAGACACCGGGTGATTCCGGGATTTGCGCCCCTGTTGATCAAGCTATAGACTGGCGCCGCGGGAGTCGCGATACCGGGTCAGTTATGGCGGAGCTGCATCTTCTCATGGGATGCAGCATGCCGGCCCGCTTGTCCCCGATGTCAGCGAGGCGCTGTGCTCGAGGAGGACCGAGTGAAGGAAGTGGAGAACGGCGGCGGGCAACGGAAGCTGTTTGCCATTCTGTTGGCACTTGGCCTGGTTGCCGAGTTCACTCATGTTCACATTCCGCACACCGATGTTCTGATCGACGGACGCTGGGCCTTCGGCTTCATGGGCTTCGCCCTGCTGCGCCGCGGGTGGGCGGCGCTTCTGCTGGCCGGGCTGCTCTCGCTGCCGCTTGGCTCGCGCGTGCCCTTCTGGATCGGTCTTTCCGGCAATCTGCTGTATGCCCTTCCGGCGCTGCTGACGATTCGTCCGCTGGCGGGCCGCCTTCGGGTGCGTTGGGGATCGGGCTGGGGCTATGGACTCGGTTGGCTGGCGTTGGTGCTGTTCTGTTACCAGGCCTACACCACCCCGGCGGTCTGGGGTGTGCTGGCCCTCATGGAGGGCCGGCCGGTGGGGCCGCATCTGCTGGCCGGCTGGCAGACGCAGCCCTTCCTGATCGAGTCGATCCTGGTGGCCCTGTTCTCGGCGACGGCAATGGTCGCGTTTCTCACCCTGCAGCAGCTGCGCCGGCATCGGCGGCGGCTCGACCATCTCAACCGGGTGCTGCTGGGCATCCGCAATGTCAACCAGCTCATCGTGTCCGAGGATGATCCGCAACGGCTGATCGAGAAGGCCTGTGTGCACCTGACCGAGACGCTGGGCTACTCCGGTGCCCGGATCGTTCTGCTGGACGCGGCGGCCCCCGCCTCGGCCGCCGGGGGGACCGGGGCCGAACCCGTCGCGAGAGCCGACGAGGATGCCGGCGAGCCATCCGGCGCCTGGGGGGCGGGCGCCGTCCTGGCCGGGGCGGCCGCGGGTTTTGCGGGCGGTGTCGCGGAGCTTCCCGCCTCGATGCTGCGCGGCGAGCTGCCGTCCTGCATGCAGCGGGCGCTGGAGAGCGACGCTGCGGTGGCGGTGGAAGAGCCCGAGGTGCGCTGTTCCGACTGCCCGCTCTCCGCGGAAGACAGCGGGCGCGCCGGTCTCAGCCGCCGCCTGGCCTGCGATGGCAGAACATACGGGGTCCTGGCCGTTTCGGGGCCGACGGCCTACATCCATGACATCGAGGAGCAGGAGCTCTTCCACGAGGTGGCCGGTGATCTGGCCTTCGCCCTGCACAAGATCCAAACGGCTCGAGCGCTGCGCGAGAGCCAGAGACGCTACCTCGAGATCTTCGAGCGCAGCCGCGAAGGTTTCGTGATCGTCAATCCGGCGGGGCGCATCCTGGAGGCCAACCAGGCCTATTGCGATATGCTGGGATACACGATCGAGGAGCTGCGCGCCCTGGAGGGGTTTCCGGACCTCACGCCCGAGCGCTGGCGCGAGTGGGAGGTGACGGAGATATGGGAGAAGCGCCTCCTGGGACAGGGCCATTCGGGTCTGTATGAGAAGGAGTACATTCGCAAGGACGGCACGGTCATTCCCGTGGAACTGCGCGCCTACGCGGTCCGCCGCGAGGATGGCGCCATCGACTACCTGTGGAGCACGGTGCGCGACCTGACGCATCGCAAGCAGCAGGAGGAGCGGATCGCTCTGTTGGGCAGCATGCTCGACGAAGCGCCGGCCTCGATCACGATTCACGATACCCAGGGGCGGTTCCTGTTTGCCAACCAGGCCACCGTGGCTCTGCACGGCTATGCCGGTATGGACGAGTTCCTGGCGATCAATCTGCACGAGCTGGATGTTCCCGAGAGCGAAGCGCTGCTGGCCGAGCGCTTTCGCAGGATCGCCGAGCATGGCGAGGCCCGCTTCGAATCCGCCCACTATCGTAAGAATGGCTCGACCTTCCCGCTCGAGATCCTGGCCAAACAGATCGAGTGGCATGGCCAACCCGCCATTCTCAGCATTGCCACCGACATCACCGAACGTAAGCGGGCCGAGGACGAACTGCGCAAGCGGGAAAGCCAGCTGCAGCGGACCTTCGAGATCCTGCCGGTCGGGCTGTGGTTCGCCGACAAGGACGGCACCTTGCAGCGCGGGAACCCGGCGGGCGTGCGCATCTGGGGTGCCGAGCCGTGTGTGCCGGTAGACCAGTTCGGCGTCTTCAAGGCCCGGCGTCTGCCGTCCGGCGAGCCGGTTCGGGCGGAGGAGTGGGCGCTGGCCAGGACGATTCGAGAGGGGGCCACCATCGTGGACGAACTCCTCGAGATCGAGGCCTTTGACGGCCAGAAGAGAATCATCCTGAACTACTCGGCGCCCATCTTGGATGAGAAGGGCAATGTAGACGGCGCCATCGTGGTCAACCTGGACATCAGTGACCGCAAGGCGCTCGAGGAGCAGTTGGCCCAGGCCCAGAAGATGGAGTCGGTCGGGCGCCTGGCCGGGGGCGTGGCCCACGATTTCAACAACATGCTCAGCGTGATCTTGGGACACGTCGAGCTGCTGCTGAGCGACCTGCCGGGCGATGGCGCGCTGCGCACCAATCTTCTTGAGATCCAACGCGCCGCGCAGCGCTCCGCGAATCTGACCCGCCAGCTGATGGCCTTTGCCCGGCGCCAGACCATCGCGCCCGAGGTGCTCGACCTGAACGAAACCATCGAATCGATGCTCACCATGATCGGGCGGCTCATCGGCGAGCAGATCGACGTGCTCTGGAAGCCGGGCCACACACTGCCGCCGGTGTGCATCGATCCGGCCCAGATCGACCAGTTGGTTGCCAACCTGTGCGTCAACGCCCGCGATGCCGTCGGCCACGGAGTGGGCCAGGTCACGATCGAGACCGCCGAGGTCGGGTTCAGCGCGGCGGACTGCATCGCCCGCCGCGGTTTCGTCCCCGGCCGGTATGTCATGCTGGCGGTCAGTGACGACGGGTGTGGCATGGATGAAGAGACCAAGGCGAACATCTTCGAGCCGTTCTTCACGACCAAAGGTATCGGCGAGGGCACCGGCCTGGGCCTGGCCACCGTTTATGGCATCGTCAAACAGAACCGCGGCTTGATCGACGTTTCCAGCGAGCCCGGCACGGGAACGATCTTCCGCATCTATCTTCCCGTCCACGAGGCCGGCGGGCTGCCCGCGCCGCAGGAGCCGCGCCGGGCCGAGAGCTGGACGCCGGGGGATGAGACCATCCTCCTGGTCGAGGACGAGCCGGCCATCTTGAAGATGACTCGGATGATGCTCGAACGGCAGGGCTACACGGTGTTGGCCGCCGCGACACCCAGCGCGGCCCTCCACCTGGCCGAAGCCCATCCCGGCTCGATCGATCTGCTGGTCACCGATGTGGTGATGCCCGAGATGAACGGCCGCGAGCTGGCCAATGCTCTGACCGCGCGCCATCCCGGCCTCAGGCGGTTGTTCATGTCCGGCCATACCGCGGACGTCATCGCCCACCATGGCGTGCTCGACGAAGGCGTGAGCTTCCTCCAGAAGCCGTTTTCCCAGAATGATCTTGCGGTGCAGGTGCGCGAACTTCTGGAACGAGAGGACGATCGGCCGTCGCAATGGGAGCCGCGGGGGGAGCCGCAGGGGGAGCCGCGGCAGGCGAAGGACAGAGACGAAAGTCAGTGACAACGGCTGATAAATGATATCTAATAGCATTTGTGATAGATAATCAAGAAAGAGAACGCCGACTGACCTTGTTCCGGGAGGGTTGCCGGGCGCGGGGGATTCCGTTCACGGTGCAGCGACGGAAGACCTACGAGTCCCTGATGGGGCGCGGCGACCATCCAACGGCCGATCAGCTTTATGAAACCGTGCGGGCCGAACTGCCGGGCATCTCACGGATGACCGTCTATCGTGTCCTGGACCTGCTGGTCCTCCTGGGGCTCGTGCAGCGGGTCAGTCATCCGGGGGTGGCGGTGCGCTTCGATCCCAATCCGCGTCCGCACCACCATCTGATCTGTCTGGGCTGCCAGCGGCTGATCGACGTCGAGGAGAGGATTCTCGACGAGTTGGAGCCGCCTGCCGCGGCCGGCCGGCTCGGCTTCGCCGTGACCGACCACAGCGTTCAATTCCGAGGACTGTGTGCGCAGTGCCGCTGCACGGATGCCGAATCCGGCGAGGAAGCCGGGCCGTGCAGGGATGCTGACTCCGGCGCCCATGCCGACTCCGGCGCGGGCGCCGAACCCTGAAAGGAGACTCAATCATGGAGAAGAAACGTCTCACCACCGCCGCCGGCATTCCGGTCGGCGACAACCAGAATGCCCTGACCGCCGGCCCGCGTGGACCGCTCCTGGCCCAGGACTGGCAGCTGTTCGAGAAGCATGCCCACTTCAACCGTGAGCGCATCCCCGAGCGGGTCGTGCACGCCAAGGGCTCCGGCGCCCATGGCACCTTCACGGTCACCGGCGACATCACCCAGTACACGAAGGCCAGCATCTTCTCCAAGGTCGGCAAGCAGACCGACTGCTTCGCTCGCTTCTCCACCGTGGCCGGGGAGCGCGGCGCGGCGGATGCCGAACGGGATGTGCGTGGATTCGCTCTGAAGTTCTACACCGAAGAGGGCAACTGGGACCTGGTGGGCAACAACACCCCGGTCTTCTTCGTGCGCGACCCCTACAAGTTCTCCGATTTCATCCATACCCAGAAGCGGGATCCGAAGAGCCACCTGCGCAGCGCCACGGCGATGTGGGACTTCTGGTCGCTGTCTCCGGAGAGTCTGCATCAGGTTACGATCCTGTTCTCGGATCGCGGATTGCCCATGAGCTACCGTCACATGAATGGATACGGCAGCCACACCTACAGCTTCCTCAATGCGGCCGGCGAACGCTTCTGGGTGAAGTTCCATTTCAAGACGCTCCAGGGCATCCAGACCATGACGGGCGAGGAGGCCGTGCGGCTCGTCGGCGTGGACCGCGAGAGCCACCAGCGCGACCTGTTCGAAGCCATCGAGCGCGGGGACCATCCCCAATGGCGGCTGATGGTGCAGGTCATGCCGGAGAGCGATGCCGAGAAGACGCCCTACAATCCCTTCGACCTGACCAAGGTCTGGCCGCACGGGGACTACCCGCTCACCGAAGTGGGGATCATGGAGTTGAACCGGAATCCGGAGAACTACTTCGCGGAGGTCGAGCAGTCGGCCTTCTCGCCGGGCAATGTCGTTCCCGGCATCAGCCACAGCCCCGACAAGATGCTGCAGATGCGAATCGTCTCCTATGCCGATGCCCATCGCTACCGTCTCGGCGTCAACTACGACAGCCTGCCGGTCAATCGGCCGCGCTGTGATGTCCATACCTACCATCGCGACGGCGCCATGCGCTTCGACGGCAACGGCGGCGGCGCGGTCAACTACGAGCCGAATCGCTTCGGCGGGCCGGTCGAGGATCCGCGCTTCAAGGAACCGCCGCTGAAGATCTCGGGGGATGCGGACCGCTACGACCACCGGGAAGGCAACGACGACTTCACCCAGGCGGGCAATCTCTACCGGCTGATCTCCGAGGCCGAGCGCGACCGGCTTCACAAGGCCATCGCGGGCGCGATGGCGGGCGTACCCCAGGAGATCATCGAGCGCCAACTGGCCCACTTCGCCAAGGCCGATCCAGCCTATGCCGAGGGCGTGCGCCAGGCCCTGTGACCGGTCAGTGTCCCGGCAGACTCCTGCGGCTCATGGCGCGGGAGGTCGCACGCCGGGGTTGGGTAGCCCGGCACCGGCCGCCCAGCACCGGCCGCCCGGCACCGGCCGCCCGGCGCCGGGCTCCCCAGTGCCGGCCGCCCAGCACCGCGCGCGCCAGCCCACAGCGGCGGCCTGTCCGCCGGGCGGACGAGGAGCAAAGGTGCAGACTACGCCTTGCAGCCCGGACGCAGCGTGCTAGACTCCCAGGCTTGATGTGTACGGCACAAGGGATTGTTCGCCGGGGATCTGCGCGCAGGGCAGGGGTCATGTATCTTTCGGGCCTGATTCATCGCGATCGCCTCTTCGAGGTCGCCATGCGATGGTTCCACGACTCGGTGGAGCCCGGTGACGCCGAATTCCTGACCAAGGTCTTCGTCTATGAGAGCCTTGTCTGCGGACCGATCGGGCGGGATTTCATGGTCGACATCCTGCGGCAGTCGGCCCCCGGCCCGATTCATCTGCGCCGCGCCTACCTGAAGGACGAGGTTCGCGAGGCGATCATCGACGGGCTCGGTCCGGTCACCCCCGGCATGCAGGCGCACTACGACCTGTTTCGCAGGATCCCGGAGGAGTTCTTTCCGTCCACCCCGGTCGACTTGATCATGGCCAACGGGCAGGACGGCGCGCTGCGTGCGATGATGCGCATCAAGCGCATCCGCCGGGTGGCGGAGAAGGCCTCCCGGCGGGTGGCCGATCGCCTGTCTGGGACCATTCAGGCCACCGCGCGCTCCCTGGCCGCCCTGCGCGCGCAGGCCTTGGGGCTCACGCTCGACCAGCTGGTCAGCACGCCCGAGCAGATGACCGGCGAATTCTCCGCCGCCGAGCGGGTCGTGTCGCAGGCCTTCCGCGACCGCCGCGCCATGCTGCGGCCGGCCGACATGCACATCGGCGATGTCATCGGCTTCAAGTTCATCGGCCAGCCCCAGGAACTGCGCACGATCGAGCGGCGGATCTGCGACCATCCCCATACGACGCTCGTCGAGCGCGAGGTGCACACGGGCGCCTACAACGCCGTGAACCTTCTGCTCGATTTCCAACTCCCGCCGGTCGGAAGGATCGTCGGTCGCATGGGCCGACGCGATTGGAGCTTCGCCGCCGGCCGCGGCATTGCGCCCGAACGCTTGCGGGACGGGTTCGGGGAGTATCTGGAGTCGGGCAAGCCCACCTTTCGTGCGGAGGTGATCTTGACCTCGCCGGAGGAGTTGGTCGAGTCGGAGTTCGGCCGGTCGATGCATGAGGAGCATGTGATGACCCAGCGTTCCTCGGCGCCGTACCGGGGGCGCATCGCCAGCAATGCCTCCTATCTGATCGAGTACCTTCTGATGGTCGCGCTCTCGCCCACGGTGATGGTCAAGAGCCTGCCGGTCAAGATGTGGGGACGGTACTTGCCCGACAATGTATCCGCCGGGATCTGGCAGCTCTTCGGGGTTTCCCACGATGTGGTGGTATGGGATTCGTTCCTGCCCAGGCAGGAGCGGATTCCGTGGATCTGCGAAGAGGGCGGGGCGGATGTGGAGAGGCGACCATGTACTTGACAGGCTATGTTCAGCGGGACCAGCTCTGGAAGATCGCCAACCGTTGGTTTGCCGATCAACCGCTGCCCGCCGATGGGGTGTTCCTGACCAAGCTGCACATCTACGAAAGCCTGATCAACGGACCGATCAGCCGCCGCTTCTTGATCGACATTCTCCGGCCGACCCATCGGGAGCCGTTCTATCTCGAACGCGTCTATCGCAAGGACGATCTGCGCGAGGCGATTCTGACCGGGTGCCATGATCCCTCGGCCCGGATGGAAGCGCTCTTTCGCCAGTATCTGGATTTTCCCGAGGAGTTCTTTCCCCGGACGCCGGCGGATTTGATCCTCGCGATCGGCGAGGATGCGACCCTGCTGGGGATGGCGCGCTTCAAACGTGTCCGGCGGGTGGCGGAGAAGACCTCCCGCCTGGTGGCCGATCATCTGTCCGAACATATCAAGGCCGAGGCGCGCCGGCTGGCCGGTGCGCGCGCCGCCGCGGCCGGCCTGCCGCTGGAGCAGTTGATCTCCTCCGCCGATACCATGCGGGCCGAGTTCGCCGAGGCGGAGCGGATCGTCTCCTACTCGTTCCGTGATGGGGGCGTCGTGTTGGAGCCGGAGGATGTCGCCGTCAACGATGCGATCGGCTTCAAGTTCGTGGGTGCGGTGCGCAAACTCGGAGAGATCGAGGCCCGGATCGCCAATCACCCCGCCACCCGCATCCTCGGCCGCACGGAGCACACCGGCGACTACAACGACATCAGCCTGCTGATCGACCTGGCCCTGCCGCCCGCCGATGAAATCGTCGCCCGCGTGGGGCCGGACGAGTGGTCCTTTGCCCGCGGACGGGGGCTGCGGCCGCAGGAGCTCGAAATGGGCTTTGCACAGTACGTTCTGGGCGGCGCCCGCAGCATCCGGGCCGAGATCGTACTGACCACCTTCGAGGAGCTCGTCGAGGCCGAATTCGGCCGGTCGATCCATGAAGAGCGTATCGAGGCCCAACGGCGTCATGCGCCCTACAGCGGCCGGATTGCGGCCAACGCGGCCTTTCTGATCGAATACATGATGATGCTGGCGATCTCCCCCACGCTGCGGGTGGAGCGCCTGCCGATCAAGATGTGGGGACGCTACCTGCCCGACACGTTCTCGCGCGCCGTCTGGCAGCTCTTCGGCATCGAGCACGGCGGGGTCCTCTATGATCCCTTCGTGCTGGACTCACAGGAGTTGCTGCCCAGCCGAGAGGCGTGAGCATCGGCCGCGGGCCTGTCGCGCAACGCCAGGTCATCGTACGGATCGACCCGCTGACGATAGCGTGCGGGACCCAGCGAGACGAGTTCATCGAAAGCCTGCATCCATTCGTCGGGCGACCAACGTGTCGCGCCCGGTGCCAGGGATCGCAGCAGATCACCGTACTGCTCGCGCGCGAGTCCATAGCCGTAGGCCACGGCCGCGTCGAGACAAGCCCACAGCCGGCGGCCGGGCTCCGGGGCGACGGCGGGCCAGCGCCGGCGCGGACCCGCCTCCCGCCAAGACTCTCCGATCTGGTCGCGCCAGAGATCCGCGTAGGCGGCGTGGTTGCAGGTCAAGCGCAGGGCACCATGCGCCAGGAATCGTTCCCAGCCTTCCAGTGGGGGGATGGGAAGGTCGCCGAGGATGAATTGATTGAGATTGGTGCCCAGGCGCACACGGGCGGCGAACCCGAAGGCGCGCGAGTTGACGACCGCCAGGAGGGTGAGCGCCCGCGCCGCGGGCCGGGTATGGGGTGCGGCCTCCGCCAGCGCGCTGTTGCCTACCACGACGCCGGGGGGCAGCAGGCAGAAGGCGCTCTTCTCCGGTTCGCCCGCATGAATGGTCGCCCGCGCCGCGAGACGATAGTGCCCGGCCGCGTCCAGGACACGGGGCCGGTCGAGCAGGTTGCGCGCCGCGCACAGGTAGCGGGGACAGTGCTGCACCCGGTCATCATAGGCCCGGAAGGTGCCCTTCTCGTGGAGGATCAGGTAACCCTGCCGGGCGAGCCGGCTGCGCAGCGGCTCGCGCCGGACATCCGGGGGGCGCTCGCCGGGCGCCGGGTCCGGGCCCGCATCCATGCCGGCCAGGACCCGATCGGTGGGCGTCAGGCGCACCGAGTGCTGGGTCATGTTCATCTCTTGACAGAGACGGATGCCCAGGGGCGCCACATGGGATCGGAAGGGGCGCGCGCGCTGGTAGAGCGCCTCGAGAAGCGCGACCTCGCGCGGCGAGTGGCACTCCGGGAAAGTGAGGTGCGCCGGGGCCACTCTGGCCAGCAGCGCCCGGCGGTAGGGCAGGGGCGCCCGGTCGGCGGCGGGATGTTGCAGGTCCCGCGCATCGCCGAGGCCGAAGCGCACCGGGAACCGGTCGGTGCGGCCCCCCTTGCGGAAGAACAGCAGGGCGAAGCGCAACCCCGGGGAGGCCTCGAACAGCCGCTTGTGATTGCGAAATCCCTCTAGGCCCAGAATCCGATTCTGATCGAGCAGCAGCCGGCGAACGCCGGTGGCGCCCTCATTGGCGTAGAAGGAGTGGGGCAGGATCAGGCCCGCGACACCGTCCGGCCTGAGGACCTGGTGGGTCCGTTCCACGAAGAAGCGATACAGGTCGGCGTGTCCCTTGCTCTTGCGCCCGCCGGCGCCGTCGCCGATCCGCGCGCTTTGCCACTGATAGCGCGCCGCGAGTGCAATCGTATGCTCGCGCCAGGAGGACCGCAGCCCATGCCAGGCGTCGGCGAGCGAGGGATTCTGCAGCAGCTCGGACTGGATCGCGTTACGCTCGCGCGCGGTGGGCGCCGTCCGGATGCCCGGATGGTAGGCAGCGAAGAACTCCCGCGACAGCGGCAGGGATTTCTCCCACGGCGGATTGCACAGGACGGCATCGAATCCGGTCTGCGCCGGTCCGGCCGCGATCGCGTCGAGCTGTGGATCGGTGAGCGCATCGGCCGTGCGCAGGCGTTCGGCCAGGATATCCTGCAGCCGCCGCCCGCCGGTCGTACCGGACAGCAGTTGAATCCGGGCGATGCGCGCGGCCACCGGATCCAGATCGATGCCGAAGAGACAGTGGGCGCTGATCAGCGTGTTGCACAGCCTCGCGAGACGGGCCTGGTCGTCGCACCGGTTGACCGCATCGCCGCGCTCGCCCGGGCCCCGATCGACGAGACGGTGCCAGATCTCCTCGCCGTGCCATGGCAAGGAGCGCACCCGCCGCGCGAGGTCGGCCGGATCGAGCCGATCGGACGCCAGGCCCGGCGCGTGGGCGGCGCGGGCGAGCTCTTGACAGGCCTGCAGCAGGGACTGGCTGAGCACCTCGCGCGCCGCCCGCAAGAGCGAGCCGGTCCCCATGGCGGGATCCAGGATGCGCCGTGTCAGCAAGACGCCGGGATCGGCGAGCCGGCCACAATCGCCTGCGGCCGGGCCGCGCGGGAGTGCCGCGAGGGTCGTGGCGGCGAGCGGATCGGCCAGATCGCCGGGAGTGTAGAAGCTGCCCTGGCGCTTTCTCCCGAATCGAGGGTGCAGGTGGAGGCGGCCGGCCGGCTCAGGCGCGACCGCGGCCGTCCAGCCGGCCAAGCCCTCGTAGATCCAGCCCAGCGCCTCGACCGGCCAGGTCGATCGGCCGCAGGCGGCGTAGGGCCGGCGCAGGCTCTGCTCCAGCAGGGCAAGCTCGTGGAGGAACCGCTGCCGGCCCGCCTCCGGCACGACGAAGGGGCCCAGTCGCTCGCCGGCCGGCGCCCGGCTCGAATGGCTCGGATCCGCGCCGGCGGTGAACGGCCGGCGCAGCGCGGCGAGTCTTTCGAAGGCCAGGATCAAGATGCTGCGCCAGAGGCTCGTAATGCGATCTTCCGTAGGCCGGTGGAGTGGCTTCCGATTGAGGGGATGGTCGATGACGGCCTGACCGAAACGCAGCCCGGCATCGCGAACGGCCGCCCGCAGGGGGGCCAGCGCCGCTGGTGGTGGTTTTCTGGGTCGCATGGCCGCCCATCCTCCTTGGCGGCATCCTAAGATCGGTCCGCGGGAGCGTCAAACCAACCCTAGTGCTGGTTGGATTCCGGCGGGGCCTTCTTCGCGGCCTTCAGCTGGGCCTTGATCCGCTTCTTTTCTGCTTCTTCGGCGTCTTTGGCGGCCTTCAGCCGAGCCCTGCTCGACTTCTTCTGCGCCTTCTGTTGGGCCCGCCAGGTCTCGGCCAGCTCTCTGGCCGAGGGTTCGGGATCGGCCTCATCGCGGGCCGCCCGGACCGACGGATCGGGGGCTGCACGATCAAGGTCACCGGTGGCACGGCGCCCGCGAAGATGCAGCAACTTGAGTGTGAGAGACTTGCCGAACTGACCCACGACACCCGCCAGGAACACGATCGCGATCCACTTCAGGATGTTCAGCACCAACTCCATGACGCGACCTCTTCCACGATCCGATGGCCCCGGGAGGCCCCGCTAGGCTTGCCCGAACAGCCACATCTGCTCGTATTCCCGCCGGCGCCGTCCGCTCCGCTGCCCACGCCCCCGGGGTCGGTCCGGCTTTCTTCCCGGAGCCTGTGTTTCCACCGCCGAGGCGGGGTCGAAAGCTTCATCCGGCGCGTGCACCAGGCCGCCAGGCTTGATGGCGGCCGTGCCGGTTGTGGCTGTGTTTGCAGCGCCGGCGGAATCCGAGTCCGCAGAAGCATCCGCGGCGAAGACGATTCCCATGAGGGCGGCAAGATGCCCGCGCGGGTCGGCAGCATAGGTCACCGGCTGCGCACCGGCCCGCGGGCCCGGCTGATAGATGCCCGCGCCGCGCGCCCAGGCCAGTACTTCCTGATAGAACGTGCGGAAACGCGGGCCGTGATGGAAATGCTTCAGATGGGCAAGCTCATGGCAGAGGGTGTCGATCATGCTCGAGTACTTCAACGGGCGTCCGGTCCGGACGTGGTTGAGCCGGATTTTGATCCGGCCGTCGGAAAAGCAGGACCCGTAGCGGCGTTTGACACGCGCACTCTCGGCATCGATGGCCGTGTATGTGAGGCCGAAGTGATCCGCGATCCGCTTCGCATCCCGCCGGAGGCGGCGGAGCAGCTTGGCCCGTTCGGACCGCCCGAGGCGCGCGGGGCGGCTACCACCAGACTTGTTGACCCTGTTCATAGGTGAAGATGCGCTCCTCTTTGCGGGATCCTTCCCTCACGAGCCAGTACAGCGCGTTGGACGGCACCGCCGCATACGAAAGCGGATCCCCGCGGGCGACCTGTGTGCCCAAGGAGATCCAGTCGCCATCCCAATAGAAAAGCTCATAGGTCGCGCCTTCCTCGAGCCCGACCTTCTGCACGCTGTCGGTATCAGAGATCTCCTGCCGCTCGGTGGTGGAGAACAGACGCAGATCGATGGGGGCATCGCCGCGCGGCTGGAGGGGGTGCCAGGCGCCCGCTTCCGTCAGGATGAATGCCGCCGCGGCGGGAGCCAGCTCCTTCTCAATGTACAGCGCGGGCAGGTATGCGATACCCCTTCCCATGTCCGCGAAGGTGACCCGGCCGGTGTCGATCGGGCCCCATTGCAGCGCGCCCCAGCGACCGGAGTTGAAAACGCACAGATAGGCGTAGTGCAGGCTGTCGGGCACCGCGCGCGTCAGCCTGATCTCGACGGTGGTCACCGGCGTGTACTCGGCCGTCACATCCAGGTAGTTGCGACCGGTGAGCCAACGGGGGGCATCCTCCCGCGTGCTCTTGCGGAACGCCAGGTTTTCGTACTGCCGCGCATAGGTCTTGCGATAGACCTTGGCCAGCTTGTTCCACAGCCGATAGCTGCCCGGATGGGCCTCGCAGCCCATGAAGACCTGCACCTCGCGCTGGCGGTCGAGGATCGCGTTCCAGGCGTGATTGTTGCCTGAATTGGCCCAGAAGGGTGTGTAATCGCTGGTCACCGGCAGCGCATTGGCCCGCATGGCGTAGATGGCCAGATTGGTCATGTCCTCGCAGCGGCCCAGCCCATGCTCGCGCATCTCGCCGAGTCCTTGATCCGTAGGGTGCAGGTAGAACCGCGAGTCGAACGTGAACCAGGTGATCAGATCCTGATTGATCAGGGTGGCGGCTTCCACCGGGTCGGTGGGATCCTTCATTCGGTCGGGCAGGTCCGCATAGCGTTCGAGAAAGTAGGGCCGCCAGCTCTCGAGCGGTTCGTTGCTGCCCCGATAGGGCAAGACATACGCCAGGAAGTCTTCGAACGCCAGGTGCTGTGCCCAGGGCTTGGCGCGATAGGCCTCGAAGGCGAGGTCGATGTTCTCGATCAGCAAGGGCGCCGTGATGTGCTCGATGTCCGGCTGGATGTCCTTGCGGTCATAGTCCAGCTCACCCCGCTGGGTTTCGATGGCCGTCACGGCTTCGATGAGCCGGTCGTAATCCGGATAGGACAGCACGTCGAGTTCGACCTCAACGCCAGCCGAGTCGTAGAGGGCCAGTACGGCGTAATTGTGTGCTTCCATGTGCTCGATCAAGAACTCGGCCGCGCGCCGTTTCTGGGGATCGCCCAGGGACCGGTAGTGCGCGAGCACCAGCTCGAGTTCAGCGCGATTGTCACCGGCCTTCGAGAGCACCGCCTCGATCGCGGCCCGGCCCGTGTCAATCGGCGGCGGACCGTGCGGTGAGCTTCGCTGGCACCCCCCCGTACCGGCCAGCAGCCAGAGCAGGCAGATGGCCGGCAGATGCAGCCAAGGGGAACGGTAGATGGATCTTTCGTACACATTGCCCCCAACCATCTTGGCGGTGGCCGAAGCGCAGGAGCCGATGCTCACGGAGTTCAGCCACGCCCGAGTCAGTGCTGTCCGAGTGGGCCACGCCCGAGTCAGCCACGCCCGAGTCGATTGGATTCGTGCCGGCTACGCCCTCGCTTCATCGGGAGGCGGCGGGCTCCGCCGCGATCAGGCTATCTATCCTAAGATGCCAGCGACAGGCGTCAAGGGGCAGGTTGCGCGTTGGCCTGGGCGTTGGCCCGCGGGCAGGC
>CAYQJL010000090.1:0-2114 GCA_964417675.1 uncultured bacterium
GCTGCGGCGAGTGATGGGCCTGCATCACCTCCCTGCTCTGCGAGAAGCCATTCAGCGCGACCTCAAGATCGGCAAGCATGCCGTCAAGCAGATGAAGGCTTCACCGCTTGCGAGGATGGACCCGCCTCTGCTCTTGAGAACGAACCCATTTGAGCTCTACAGCAGCTGGCTTAGCCTCCCGGATCTGGCCTGATTTTCCCCCTCCCGTTTTGAACCTTCCTTCTTCACCCTCCTGTCCAGGGAGGGCTGGGCCCATGAACCGTCCACGACCGTGCCGAATTTGCCGCCGCTGGTTCTATCCACATCCGCGCCAGGGAGCCCGGCAACGGGTCTGCAGCTCGTCGGCGTGCCAACGGGAGCGGCACCGGCGCGCCTGTGCGGGCTGGCACGCCCGCAATCCCGGGTATGACGTTGAAGCGCGGCTCTTGAAGAAGCTGCGAGCGGGGCCCGCGCCCAGGTCTTCGCCCCTTGAGGCATCCCCGATCCGGACTCCGATGGCCCGACTGAACTGGCTGGCCGCGCGAGACGCCGTAGGCCCCGAAGTGACTGTGGTTATGGAAGAAAGCCTGCGAGTCATGATGAGTTGGACACGAGACGTCGTGAGCTTCCAATCGACTACAAAGTCGTCGGTTACGGGCCGACATGTCCCAGACGGTACACGAGACGCGATCGCCACGAGCCCTCCCTAGGTCCATGCTGTCCCCGCCAGGGTGGCTCCAGTGGTGGCGCCTGATGGGGAGCGATGAGCGTGAAGATCGAGATCGAAGAGCTGGACCTGAAGTACCGCGACCTGCGGATCGATGATCCCGCGCGTCGCCGGCAGCTGACCGGCGCTCTGCTCGAGCATGGCCAGCAGACGCCCGTGCTGGTCATCGCCGGGCGGGGCGAGAAGCCCTACGTGCTGATCGACGGCTATGCGCGGGTGGCGGCCCTGCACAGCCTGGCTCGGGATGAGGTCGAGGCGTGTGTGCTGCCGGTGGCCGAGCCCGAGGCGCTGGTGCTCGGCCACCGTCTCGATGCGGTCCGTCGCCCCAGTGCTCTGGAGGAAGGGTGGCTGATCCGGGTTTTGGTCGAGGAACACGGCTGCCGCCAGCCGGAGCTGGCCGCCCGGCTGGCTCGCTCGGTCAGTTGGGTCAGCCGCCGTCTCTCGCTGGTGCGTATCTTGCCCGCCCAGGTGCAGACCGCCGTCCAGCGCGGACGTCTGCCCGCCCACGGGGCGATGAAGTTCTTGGTGCCGTTGGCGCGCGCCAAGCGCCGTGACTGCGAGGCCCTCGTCGCCCACCTACCGCCCGGCCCGGTTACGGTGCGACAGATGCAGCAGCTCTATGAAGGCTGGAAGCGGGGGGATGGGCAGACCCGCGCGCACCTGGTCACCCATCCGCAGCTCTACCTGAAGTCGCGCGCGCAGGCCGAGGCGCTCATCGGCGAGGAAGAGGAGCCGTCGGAGACCGACCGCATGCTCGCCGATCTGGAGGCGCTGGCCGCGATCGCCCGCCGCGTGCGCCATCGCTTCCGTCGCGGCCGCCATGCGGCCCCGATGGCACCCCCTCACGAAGCGCTCCAGTCCACTTGGCGGGAGGTGGCCTTGATCGTCGCCTCCCTGGATCGACTCATCAACCCCACCTCATCGGAGGAGTCCCATGCTTGATCGAGATACCCGCAGTGCGATCCTACGCCTGCGCCGCGAAGGCCACGGCGTCCGTACCATTGCTCGCAGCGTGCGCGTCTCGCGCAATGCCGTCCGCCGGGTCCTGCGCAGTGGCACGGCCGAGGTGCCGGCCCTCGAGCGCGAGGAGCGCCTCGGACCGCACCTGGCGCGCATCAAGGAGCTCTACCAGGCCTGTGGCGGCAACCGCCAGCGCGTGCTCGAGGAACTCGCCGCCGAGAAGGTCTACGTCTCCTACTCGGCCCTGACCGCCTTCTGCCGCCGCCACGGCATCGGGGTGACGCCGAAGCGCCGCGTTGGCCACTACACTTTCGGTCCCGGAGAGTAATGGCAAGCTTCCCATTACTCTCCGGGCAAGAACTCCAGGACGTCGTAGCGCTCGGGCTCCCGCGCCTTGAGTCGGGCCACAAAGCGCTTCACCGAGTTGTACCGGTAGGGAAACTCGTGC
>CAYQJL010000091.1:0-7467 GCA_964417675.1 uncultured bacterium
CTCCGTCGTGTGGGGTCCGACCATGTCGATGGGTCTCGGCTTCTACTATGGTGGCGAGCCCACGCCGGCCGAGAGTGCTACCTGGGGTTCGATCAAGGCCCTGTTCGAGTAAGAGCGACTTGATTGTCTAGGCCCGTTATGAGGCCGGTGCCCGCGCTGGGCGCCGGCCTCGTTTTGTCCTCGCGATATGGGCTTCCCGGCGGACTACGCCGCTCCTTCCCGCGCGACCTCGCTGGCCAGCGGCAGCGCAACGGCAAGCGTGAATGCCGACCCTTCGCCCACGCTGCTGGTGACCGTGAGCCGCCCCCCCATCATTTGCGTCAGACGCCGGGCAATCGCCAACCCGAGCCCCGTGCCGCCGTATTGGCGGGCGGTAGAACCGTCAACCTGCGTGAAGCTGTCGAAGATCATCTCGAGCTTCTCGGGCGCGATCCCGATGCCCGTATCGATGACGTCCAGACGCAGTCGGCAGAGACCGGCGCCCGTCTCCTCCATGGCCTGACGAAGCACCACCCGCACGCCCCCCGTGGCGGTGAACTTCACGGCATTCGAGAGCAGGTTGAGCAGCACCTGGAAGAGCCGGCGCTCATCCCCCATCAGGCTCAGCTGGCCTTCGCCTTCCACGTCGAGTTTCAGGTAGAGCCCCTTGGAGTCGGAGTTCGGCTTGACGGTTGCGAGGGCGCGCCGGGCCATGGCCGGGGGATCGAACGCATGTACATCCAGTTCCAGTTTGCCCGACTCGATCTTCGAGAAGTCCAGGACATCATTGATCAGCGCGAGCAGGTTCTCGCCACACTGCAGAATGTTGCCGATCCAGGCGCCCTGCTCTTCCGTCACCTCCGACACCGAGAGCATGTCGGCCAGACCAATGATACCGTTCAGGGGTGTGCGGATCTCGTGCGAGACATTGGCCAGGAACTCGGACTTGACCATGCTCGCGTTCTCGGCGGCCTCCTTGGCAGCACGCAGTTCGCGGGTTCGATCCTCGACCATCTTCTCGAGACCTTCGGCATAGGCTTGTACTTGGCCCTGGGATCGCTGCAACCGTTCGTTCGCAGTGGAAAGCTGCGTATTGGCGGCCTGTACCGACGCGGCCATGGCATTGAAGGTCTCGGCCAGCTGGCCGATCTCATCACGGCCGGAATCCGGAATGCGGGTATCGAGCTGACCCCTGGCAAGCTGGTGGGCGCCCTCGGTGAGACGATGCAGCCGGCCGGCCACGGTCTGGAATAGGGCGCCCGCGACCAGGCCCGAAACCAGCATGGCGGCCAGGGCGGCGGCCGCGACGAGCGCGACGTTCTGCTGTGCCTGCCGAACCAGTGGCGCTGTATCGAACGCCAGGAAGAGCGTTCCGAGACGCCGCTCACGGTGCTCGATCGGACGCGCCACGATCATGAAGCGATCCGTATCGATCTGCATGACACCGGCGCTGTCGGGCTGTGAAGACGGTCGTTGCTGCTCAAACCGAGCCAGCACCTTGCCCTGCTCGTTGCACACCCAGGCCTGTTCGATGTCCGGCACTGCCCGCAAGGATCCCAAGGCCTCGCGCACCGCCTCGGGATCGGCGAACAGAACCGCGGGGGCCGCGCTCATGGCCACCAGATCGGCGGCTTGCTCGGCGAGTTGGGCCCCGCTGCGGCGAACCATCCCGTTTTCGCGATGGATGAAGAAGAAGCCCAGTCCCAGAATCACCACCGTGGTGGCCAGCAGGGCGAAGCCGATGAGCTTCTTGCGAAGCGAGAGATCCAGGGTGACCGGAAGATTCCACATGCTGTCGGCTCATCCTCTCGCGGGTTCAAACGGATCGGTCACGACGCGATGCGATCGTCCTCGTGCCAGGTTGAGCAGCTTGGAGCTGATCTGAAGCCCAGCCTCCTTCGCGAGGCTCTGGCTGATGTCGAAGCGAATGCGATTGCCTTCACGGTAGAGACGGATGATGGTGGCGCCGTGCGGTTCGTCCCATACGCTCACGGTCAACGTTGATTCTCTTGTAAAAAGTCCCGCCCATAGTAGACTGGCCTCGTTCTCAGGCATTCATTCGTAGTCCATCCGCAGATTCCCAGACCCCCAAGGCAAGGACGCCCCATGTTTCGCAAGCGCAATGCGCAGAGCAGCGTCTTCGAGAGCAGCTACCTGGTGCCGCGCAAGAAGGCCGAGCGCCTGAGCCGGACCTGGGCTGAGCCGTTTCGCACCCAAGCCCTCGCGCTGATCGACGAGGAGCAGTTTGCTGGGCTCTACAGCCAGGAGGTTGGGCGGCCGAACGCGCCGGTGCAGATCGTCTTCGGCGTGTTGATCCTGAAGGAGATGTTCAATCTGACGGACCAGGAGGCGCTCGATGAGCTCGAGTTCAACCTGCAGTGGCATCATGCGCTGAGCCTGACGCCCGAGGAGGCCCATCTGTGCCAGAAGACGCTGCATAACTTTCGGGTGCGGATGCTGAAAGATGACCGGGGTCGGCGGGCGTTCGCGGAGACGACCGACCGGATCGTGGAGCTGCTGGGGTTACGGACCGATCGGCAGCGGCTGGACTCGACACACATCGTGAGCAACATCGCGATTCTAACGCGGCTGGGACTGTTCTGCGAGACGCTGCGGGTGTTCCTGAAGGCGCTGGAGCGGGAGCATCCGCGTCTGGCGCAGCAGGTATCGAGTTCCTTGCGGGGGCGATACCTGCATGAGAACGGGGACGCCACGCATTACGAAGATGCCCGGCGGCCGGCGGCACCGCGGCGGTTGTCGGTGTGCGCGCGGGACGTGTACCGGCTGCAAGAGCTCTTCCGGGGCACGGCGGCGGCTCGGCTGGACGAGTACGGCCTGCTGGGGAGGCTGCTGGAGGAGCAGTGCGAGTTGGTGTCGCAGAAGGCGATGCCACGGGAGGATGACGACGACGCGGGTGAAGGTGGAGTGCCGGTGGAGATGAAGGAGCCGAAGGAGGTTGGGAGCAGCTCGCTGCAGACGCCGCATGATCCGGACGTGACCTACAGTGGCCACAAGGGCAAGGGGTACGAGGTTCAGGTGACCGAGACGTGCCACGCGGAGAACGTGGTGGAGCTGATCACGCACGTGGAGCTGACCGATGCGTGCGGGAGCGATGCCGACGCGACCCTGGCGATGATCGAGGAGCTGCAAGCGCGGGGACAGCAGCCGGCGGAGTTGATAGCGGACACGAGCTACGGCTCGGGGGCCAACGCGGTGGAGGCTGAATGTCTGGGCACGGAGTTGGTGAGCCCGGTGGGCGGAGGTCCTGTTCAGGGCGAGGCGCCCGGAGCCGCCGCGGGCATGTTGACAGCGGCTGACTTCGACGTCGACATTACGGGAGAACGGGCGTCGGTGTGCCCGGCGGGTCAGACGGCGGTGACCGAGACGCAGGCGTCGGGATCGCCCTACCGGATCGATCTCACGTTTGCACGGGAGACCTGCGAGGCATGCGAGGAGTACGCGCGGTGTCCGGCGCGGTACAGCGCGAGTCAAGGCGGCTACGTCATGCGGGTCGACTTGGTGGCGCGCAACCTGGAGCTGCGCCGGCGGACGGAGGCCAGCGAGGAGTTTGCGCAGCGCTACGCGATCCGTGCGGGGATCGAGGCGACGAACTCGGAGTTGAAGCGCAAACACGGTCTGGGTAAGCTGCGGGTGCGCGGCCAGCCGAGGGTCGAGTTGGCGATGTACCTGAAGGCGTTGTCATGCAACATCAAGCGCATGCTGCGCGTGTTGCTTGCAGAGATGACGCAGGCGGAGGCGGTGAGCGGGTAACGGCGGGGCGAAGAAGCGGATCGAGGCCCGCAAGCGCATGGACGGCGCCCTGAAGCGGCTCACGTCCGGATGAAGCACCGAGCGATGCCCGACCGGCCCGGCGGCGGCAATCACGCGACGTCGGCTCTTCCCATGCAAGACCTGCTCTCAGGCGGCCGTTTGTACGACGGAATCAACGTTCCGGACTGATGCGCGGCGGCCACGAAGGCAGCCTGGTCCTGGGGGATCCTGTCACCCAGCACGAGAATGTCACACCGACCCACATCCTCCAGCTCCGTGACCCCTATGACAATGATGGCACGGGGAGCTCCCAATCCCGAGCGGTTCTCGTTCTCGGCCAGGCGAGAGAGCTGCTCCAGCAAGGTGCTGTCCGCGCTCACGCCGATGCGCAGCGTATCCCCGGGTGCATTCTTCCAGCTGACGAAATCTGGGAAGCGAAGAAGGAAGGCGGCCTTGATCTCCGGCGCGGTATCCTCGGTGGCCAGCACGTCATCGAATCGGTCTTCGTAGTGAACATTGATCGTGGAGGCATGGGCCGGCGGCGGCACGATATGCACGAAGGACGCCAGGCACAGCAGCGCCAGAAGCAGCGGGATTGCTGCGCAGGGACAAACCTGCCGGGCCTGATTGCGTCTCGAGTGCATACCTTCCTTCACGGACAGCGGTCCGATTCCCGCGGGCCAGCCCGAACACCACCCCGATCCTCGTGAATCGCTGATCGGGACTGGGCGTTCCTTCCTATCAGAGAAGATCGGCACGCAGGGGAGATTCTTGACGGGCCCGCCGTGAGAAGTTGCTGAAATCATGTACAGATACGTCAGGGAGTCTCGCTGGCGCCTCGGCTCGGCATCCCTCTTGCAGGTCGCCTGGCCGATTTCTGCCACCGCGGCCGCCGGCAGAAAGAAGCAACGATTGCCGATCGCGGCGCCGCGCCCGCTGCAAGGGGATTCAGGATGCCCACCCCGACTGCCGACCTTAAGCAACAGACAGGAGATCGTTGCAGCATCTGGTGGCGCGGGCGCTTCGGCCCGGACACCTGGGAGGACGACTGCTTGTTCGAGAGCCTGATCGAATCCCGCCCCGCCCGGCGCCGTCCTCGGCGATCGGGGCCCTATGGCGTGGCCCTCGGCCTGCACTTGTCTCTTGTGGCGGCAATCGTGCTCATCGGCCACATCCAGGACACGCCGGCCAGCGAGCCGCCGGTCAGAGTCACATTCTTGCAGTTTGGATCGCTGCCGGACGTTTTCGGGCCGGCATCAGGCCCGGGACCGGCCTCGGCGCCCGGACCACAGCGCGAGGGACAGGACAGGCCGGTCATCGTGCCGGCGGCGGCGCCTCCGGCGGCCGATCCGGCGGATGCAGTCAGTTCCGACCTGCCCCCCGCGGAATCCGAACCGGTAGAAGATCGAGCGCAGCGGTCCGATCAGGAACCGGATGCGTCCGCGGCCGCCGGCCAGATCCTGCAGCCGCAGCGAACACCGGAGGACGTGCACAGCGGTCCGGTCCCGGGACCGCCCCGGTCAGCGGCCCGGGCCGGTGCGGAATATGGAATCCCCGGCGGGATTCCGGGGGGCATCCCGGGCGGAATCCCCGGGGGCGTAGTCGGCGGACAACCGCTCCCCCCCGGACCATTTCGAGCCGGCGGTGGGATTGCAGCTCCCCGGCCGATCCACCGGGTACAACCCGAGTACCCCGACCGCGCCCGGCACGCCCGGGTCGAGGGACAGGTCACGCTCGAGGCCGTGATCTTGCGGGATGGGTCGGTGGGCGAGATCCGCGTGGTCCGGGGCCTGCGGCTGGGATGCACCGAAGCCGCCATCGAGGCCCTGAAGAAGTGGCGCTTCCAGCCCGGGGAGCGTTCCGGCATCCCCGTGGATGTCTACTTCGAGCTGACGGTCGATTTCGTTCTGGACTAGGCCGCCTCGTCCGGGACCCAACGCAACACACAGGGGAACGCACATGCACTCCACGATCACCTATGGCCCGATCGAGATCTGGCAATCGATGGGTACCGTCGGGCATCTGGTGCTGATCAGCCTGCTGCTGATGTCCGCCTACTCGACCGGGATCATGATCGATCGGTGGCGCCATTACCGCCGGGCACATCGGGAATCACTCGACTTCATCCGAACCAGCCGCCAGCTGTTGGCGGAGGGAAATCTCCTCGAGGTGGCCCAGGTGGCCCGGACGCATACCGGGAGTCACCTGGCCCGCATCTACACCGCCGCGATCGAGGAGGTATCTCCGGACTGGAAGCTGGGGTACCCGGGTGGCGCCGAGGAGGGCGTCGAGAACACGATTCGCAGCGCCACGGAGCGCGAGTCGGTCCAGATCACACAGGAGTTCAAGCGCGGGCTGCCGGTGCTGGCCTCGATTGCCTCCACCGCACCCTTTGTCGGGCTGTTTGGCACGGTCATCGGCATCATGAACAGCTTCTTCGGCATGGCCGCCACCGGCTCGGGCGGCATTGGCGCGGTGGCGGGAGGGATTGCCGAGGCTCTGGTCAACACGGCCGCCGGCATCCTGGTCGCCCTGCCGGCCGTGTGGGGCTTCAATCATTACCTGGGACGGCTGGAACGGATTCACAGCGAGATGAGCAACGCCAGCAGTGAGCTGGTCGATTACTTCATCAAGAAGGCACGCACGAGAACATGGACACGCGAGGCGACAACCGGCCGGCCGGCCGATCGCTGAACAGCGAGATCAACATCACGCCGCTCGTCGATGTGATGCTGGTCGTTCTGATCATCTTCATCGTGGTGACGCCCCTGCTCCAGGAAGGCGTGGCCGTCGACCTGCCCGCGGCTCGCAATGTGGTCGATGCCGGAGCGGGCCGGAACCAGACCTTGACCGTCGTGCTGCAGGACGACGGGCAGATCCTGCTGGGGACCGACCCCGTGGAGGCGGTGGACCTGACAGGCGCTCTCCAGGCCGCCCACTGGACCCATCCGGAACGGCCGCTCTGCATCAAGGCAGACCGCAATCTGCCCTACGGCGAGATCAAGCGGATCCTGATCGCCAGCCGGGCGGCGGGCTTCCGCGATGTGTCCTTGATCGCCCGCGAAGCCACTCCTTCAGGGAGCAAGAGCCATTCCGGCACGAATCTGGCGGAACGAGGAGACTAGGCAATGGCAACTGAGATCAATGGTCTGGGACAGGCACGCTCCTCGATCAATGTCACCCCGCTGGTGGATGTGCTCCTGGTCCTGCTGATCATCTTCATCATGGTGGCGCCCGTGCTGACCAAGGCCATGGAGTCGAACATCCCGCAGAAGGTCGACCATCCCCTGCCCAGCGACTACGCGGAGCAACTCCTGGTCGTTGCGGTGCGGTCCGATGGGCAGCTCTTCCTGAACCGCGAGAGACTCGCCGCGAGCGACCTTCCAGCCCGCCTGCGCGACCTCTTCGCACAGCGCGGAGGCCGGCGGCTCCTGTTCGTGGATGCCGACCCCGCGACCGCCTACGGAACCGTGGTGGCGGTGATGGATCTCTGCCGGGACGGCGGAGCCGAAACCATCGGCATCATCCCCGATTCCACTCTCACCCCGATTCCCTAGGCTGCGGTCCCCCAGGTTGCGGCCCCCGGTGGTCCCCCAGGTTGCGACCCGTGCAGTCCGCAAAGTCGCGGCCGGAGGATCGGGCCGCCCACCATCAGAAGCGCGCGCGCAGTGCCAGGACGAACTGGCGGGGACTCTGGAATGAGAAGGCCTTCTTGAA
>CAYQJL010000092.1:0-1663 GCA_964417675.1 uncultured bacterium
ACCCGTTCCCCGCCGCTCGATCACACCCGCGCGCAGAAGGTGCTTGATGTCTCGAAGGATGGTATCGCCGCTGACGTGGAGAAGATCAGCAAGGTCCGACTTCGACAGCGCGCCGCGATCGGCCAGGAGCCGGCAGAGCTGGCTCTGCCGGCCTGTCAGATCGATTGTGCCGGCCCGAGCGATCAGCGGGTAGAAGCGTACGACAAAGAAGTTCGACGCCGAGATCTCCATCGGAGGATTGCCGTTCTCGGCCAGCGCCCGCTCCATCCGGCGGATGCCGCTGCCGATTCGTTCGACGTATTTGGCTCGGAACAAGAGATCCGCGACCAAGCGGTTCCTTCGCACGCTCCGTTGGCCAAGCTCCTCCAGCTGCAACCCGCGTGGAAGGCCGCCCGGGCTTTCCACCTCGAGACGGTTGGAGTGAATGTGCACGTAGGTGTGGGAGAGGTCGTAGTAGTAGTCACGGTGCATGACGGCGTTGATGACAGCCTCGCGGACCGCAACCTGCGGATACTCGTGCAGCTCTCGGCGGCGTCCCTCGCCTGTGATGACGTGCCTGACTTGGGTGTTCCGCCGCACAAACGCCAGTGTGTCTTCGATCATGGTGATCGGATCGCCAAGCACCTCCGCGCGATCGAGGATCGAAAACCGATCCGCGCCCTCATACCGAATGGCGGTGACGTGACTTTCCTTCATGTGGCGTTGCGGGGCGCGCGCAAAGAAGAGCACCCCGGCCTGGCGCATCCGCAGCGCCGAGCCCACCGTCTCCGCGACATCCAGACTGGTGAGCAGGCTGGGCGCGTCGGTCCGGTATCGGATCTCGGCAAGGTCCATGAAGCGGCGCAGCTTCTTGCTATCGAAGTCCTGTGGGAATCGGAATCCCTCGTGAATCGTTTCGTCGAAGTGCCGACGCCCCTTGGTGAGGACGATCTCGACGATTTCGTCGCGCGTCAGCTTCTGCGTATTGGGGCCGTTTCTCAGGAAGAAGCCGTCCCTGCAGTGGTACGGCTTCTGTACTCCCTCAGCGACGTGGATCTCGAGAACGCCTTGCGGATGGCTGCGTAGAGTGACGGGTACGGGCGGATCGCAATTCCGGGCGATGTCGTGGATGCGGCTTCTGAGCGTGTTCCTGTCCTCGATGCCGAGCACCTTGCCCTTGTCATTCACGCCAAGGAAGACGGAGCCGCCGTTCGCATTCGCAAACGCCACCAGCTCCCGATCCAGACGGGAGAGGCGCTCCTTGAACTCGATGCCCTGGCCTTCCCCCTCAGCGAGGATGAGGGCGAGATCGGTTTCAGCGGATCCTGCCATGTCGTCAGGAATACACGCAAATGCCCCGCAGGTCTATCTCAATTTGCGCCGCATTTGCGCCGCATTTGCGCCGCATTTTCTGGTGCTTCACGGGGCTGGGTTCTCACGGGTCCGGCCCAGCTCCAGGAGAATCGGCGGGCCGTTGACGGTTTGACTGCCTGTATCTCGTTGTATGATAATACGTTGTCTCCATGGCGGAAACCACCTTGTTCGTGGCGACTCAACAGATCCGAGAGCCTGCCAACCGGCGGAGGCGGGCGGCGGAGGTTGCCGGAGCTCCGGGTAGGGATCTGGGATTTCGTGAATGGCCTGCGACGGCCGCGCGCCATTGTAGTATCGAATGTACTCGGCA
>CAYQJL010000093.1:0-6531 GCA_964417675.1 uncultured bacterium
TTCGGCCTCTACGGGCAACATGGCACCGTCCTTGGTGCTATCAGGGATTCCGCTCAGGGTGCCGTTCAGCACATTGTGCATGGAGTACTGGCAGAAGTGGCGTAGCGCGAACTGTACCTATCTGTTTCTAGCAAATGTGGGGCCGCAAGTCAACACTCTTGTACAACAAGTGTTGAGCGATCTATGGAAGGTTTGCGAACACGTGCGAAGCAGACGCCAATAGGATCTGCCAACACATGCGGGGCAGACGCAAATGAGGCGGGAAGGCCACTCGGGGCCGCACTACGCAAATGCAACGGGGGCGCGAGGGAGGCAGGAAACAGCATGTCGCCGCAGTCGGTACTCGAACTGAGTGAGTAACATTCGCATGGAATGGGGATGTGATACCTGAACACGCCCGGCATATGGCACGTCGATTGCTATTCCATCAGCCGTAGAACCTGACCCAATCGACCAACATGACTTGAGGGAATTGTGTCGTCGAATCGGGGTCGCCAACGAAATGGCCGCCCACCGCAACGTTCAAGAGGATGAAGAACGGATGATCAAACACCCAGCGCGCCCCGGACGAAAGATCGTCTGCGGTGCGCCGCTGATAGACCTGCCCGTCCACAAACCACGCGATGGAGGTTTCGTCCCACTCGATGGCGAACGTGTGAAAGCGGGCATCGAGTCCGTTGCCCGGCAGGATGAAGCGGCCGGTGATGGCGCCTCCGCCCGAGTACCCCGGGTGGATAGGAAGATCCATCCACATTTTTCGGACACCCGCCAATCAAGCGGCGTATGAGATCAAGTGGTTTGAGAACCAGACAGGCGACACCCTGGGGATGAGGCCACGGACGCCGCAACTGGTAGAGGACACGCCCATCGGCGCGCAGTGAGAGTCGTTCCTGGAAGAATGGCGCTCGCAGGCCGTAACGGCATAATGGGAAGTGGCACGTTATGTGGAGCTCCACATGAACAACACAGCCGTCCCAATCCTTCACGGTCCCCGGCCACGACACTCTGTGCGCCGTGGAGCGAGGAGCCGGCCACGCGCGCACACTCGGGCTTGCCGGGGTTGTCGGATCCCTGGCGCGGCAGTCCGAGCCGTTCCGGCAGTCCGAGTTGTGCCGGTGACAACTGCTGCTTGACGGCTTCGGAACTCACGCTCAGTGGAGTCGGGATAGCCTTGTCCGTGAAGGCGGGACGCTTGAGCGAGGAAGGTCTCGAGGTGCTCGCGCACAACCGTGTGCAGGACGCTCTTCTCTGGTTCTCGGCGGCGGTACGCAAACGGTATCGGAGCGCTTTCCGAACCCGGATAGCGCTCGTAGCTGATCGCCGGCAGCGTGGGTTCGCCCGGCTGGCGGGCGAGGCGGCTACCGGTTGCCTGAAACGCTGGTCTGGATGCAGGGGCCACGCTCCGGCGCAGTAGTCTGACCCATGCCGGCGAGATCTGAGGCGACCGCCGCGGAGTGCGCCGCTCTTCGCCGTCGACGAGCTGACCGGGTTCGTCACCGTCGTGGCGCTGGCGCGTGGAGAAGAAGATCCAGGTTGCTCCTGGGGATTGCTCTTGGGGTTGCTCTTGGGGTTGCTCTTGGGGTTACTCCTGGGGATTACTCACGCACGCTGCCCGTTGCAGCCCGAACGTGCTAGAATGACCGAGGCGACTGGGGTTGCGCAGTTCGCGAGGAGCGTTTTCCACGGTGGAACCGGGGGGCTACTGGCATGATCATTGCGACGCGTTGCTGTTATGAAGGTTACAAGAGCGGTCCCATCCAGGGGTTTGCGGCCCGCCTTGCGCTGGGAGTCGCCCTGTGGCTCCTGGCCGGTCCGGGGATCACCGCCGGCGCCTCGGCGCAGGTTCCCCTCGATCCGGACCCGATCTGGCAATCGACCGCCAACGGCCACGTGGCCACGGGTGGGGCCTGGGCGGATGTCGATGGGGACGGATGGCTCGACATGGTGGTGGCCAACGGCAACGACATGGCCCGCCAGTCGGTCGTGGTCTACCACAACAACGGGGACGGCACGCTGCCCCTGAACCCGACCTGGAGCTCGAGCGACGTCGACTACCACGGCCATCTCGACGTCGGGGACATCAACGGCGACGGCCTGCCGGATTTGGCCGTGGCCGTCTACCTGGGACCCGGCGGGTTTGGTTCGCCCGGCCGGGTCAAGGTGTATCTCAATGACGGCGCCGGGGGATTCAGCGCGACTCCGGATTGGGTGCCGGACTCCGGTTTCTACTGCTTCTCGGTGGCGCTGGGGGATGCTGACGGTGACGGCGATCTGGATTTGGCCTGCGCCTGTGGCGATGACTACTACAACAATCCCGAGCGCCAACGTGTCTTCCTCAATCATGGTGGCATGCTCGAGACGACGCCCTCGTGGGTCTCCGATGAGATCGGATACGCACTCGACGTGTTCTGGGGCGATGTCGATCAGGATGGGGATCTCGATCTTGCCTTCTGCGGCACGTCCAATCCGATGCGCATCTATCTCAATGAGCAGACCGCCGGCGGCGGCATCGCCACCAGCGCTTCCTGGGAAAGCAGCGACAGCCCGCAGTTCGGCAACACGACCGCCTTTGGCGATTGGGACGGCGACGGCTTTCCCGAGCTGGCCGTGGCCGACAACAACCAGCTCGGCGGTCCGGGGCGCTTCAAGGTGTACTCCAATGCCGGGGGCACCCTGGGAACGACGCCGGCCTGGACCTCGAACATCAGCGGCTATGGCTCGCACGTGTCCTGGTGCGACATCGACAACGACGGCGCTCACGAGCTGGCCGCCGGTAGGTGGTGGAGCCAGGTCTTCATCTTCGACAACACCGGCGGCGACTTGACGGCCGATCCGGTCTGGACGAGCAACAGCTACTCGGTGATCGAGAATCTGTTCTGGGGGGATGTGGACAACGTGGGCCTGCGCTCGGGCGCCCGGAGCATTGCCAGCGGCGATGGCGCGCGGACTTTCTTTCCGATCGGACGGGCCCCCGTGCGCGCGGTGCACGCGGTGCGCGTCGACGGAGTTACCCTGGGCCTGAGCGACTACGCCGTCCATGCAGCCAACGGATGGGTTTCGATCGGAACGCCGCCCCCGGCGGGTCACAACAACGTGGAGATCGATTTCTCCTACTCGACCCACCTGGACCTGGGCGTGACCAACTGGGACAGCCATCTGGGCAACCTGCTCTTCACCAACACCGGGCCGGCCGCCGCCGAGGAACCGTTCCGGTCGGCGACCGTCTTCGCGGCCCATCCCAATCCCGCCCAGCGCCGTACGCACCTGCGCTACCAGGGCCCCGGGGCGACGCATGCCGAGCTTGTCATTCTCGATGCCAACGGGCGTCTGGTGCGGACTCTGCACCACGGTCCCCTCTCGGGCGAGTTGCGGCTGTGGGAGTGGGACCGGCGCGATGATCACGGCATTCGGCGGGGTCAGGGCGTCTACTTCGCCCACCTGCGCGCCGGTGAGCACAGCCAGACCACCCGCATCCTGATGGTGGAATAGCCCGGCACGCGCCGGGGCGCTTCCGATGATAGGGTCGACAGGTGTGAAGATGGCGGGAGACCTTCCCGCACTGCGCCAACTCCCCCACCAGCGAGGTTTCGATGGCCGCGCCCGGTCGTTTGGCTCTCCCGGCAGCCAGCTGCCATGCGCAGCACTGGCAGCTGGATCCTGATACGGTCTTTCTGAATCACGGATCCTTCGGTGCCTGCCCCACCACGGTCTTGCAACAGCAATCCCGGCTGCGCGAGGAGCTCGAGCGCGACCCGGTGGCCTTCTTCACCCGGCGGCACGAGCCGCTGCTGGACCGCAGCCGCGCCGCCCTGGCGGCCTTCGTGGGCGCCATGCCCGAACGCCTGGCCCTGATCCCCAACGCGACCACCGGCGTCAACACGGTCCTGCGATCGATTCCCTTCGAGGCCGGCGATGAGCTGATCGTCACCAATCACGAGTACAACGCCTGCCGGAATGCGCTCGACCGCATCGCCCAGGACCGCCAGGCCAGGGTCGTGGTCGTTTCCCTGCCCTTCCCGATCGCCGAGGAATCGGAGATCGTGCAGCGCATCTTGGCAGCGGTCAGCCGGCGCACCCGGCTGGTGATGATCGATCACATCACGAGTCCCACGGGGTTCATCCTCCCGGTCGAGCAGATCGCCGCATCCCTCGCAGAGCGGGCTGTCGAGCTCCTGGTCGACGGAGCCCATGCGCCGGGGATGGTCCCTTTGTCGCTGGAGCGCCTGGGCGCGAGCTACTACACCGGCAACTTCCACAAGTGGCTCTGCACCCCGAAGGGATCCGCCTTTCTCTATGTGGACCCGCGGGCCCGGGCCGCCATCCGGCCGCTGGTCACCAGCCACGGAGCCAATTCCCCGCGCACCGACCGCAGCCGCTACCAGATCGAGTTCGACTGGACCGGAACCCATGACATGACGCCCCACTACTGCATCCCCGCGGCGATCGACTTCATGGCCACTCTCCTGCCGGGAGGCTGGCCAGCCCTGCAAGAGCACAATCACCGTCTCGCGGTCGAGGGCCGCGCATGCCTCTGCCAGGCGCTGGGACTGGACGCGCCCTGTCCTGACGATATGATCGGCTCTCTGGGGGCCGTGATCCTGGGCCGCGATCTGCCTGCAGCCGATGGGAGCTACGCGCCGTACCAGGATCCGCTGGAGAAGATCCTCTATGAGCGTCATCGCATCACGGTTCCGGTGATCCCCTGGCCGGATCCCCCCTTGCGCCTGGTGCGCATATCGGGTCAGATCTACAATTCACCCGAGCAGTACGGGTATCTGGCCCGGGCGCTGCTGTCATCGTGGGACCGGTGAGGACTCGGAGCATGAAGATCTACACGGGGGTCGGCGACCGCGGAAAGACCAGCCTGTTCAGCGGAGAGCGGGTCGCCAAGTGCCATGTGCGCATCGAGGCCTACGGCGATGTGGATGAGCTCAGTTGCGTGCTGGGCGCTCTGGTGGCTCAACTCGGGGAAGCGACCGCCGACCTGGCCGCCGAGTTGAGGGCCGTGCAATCGACCCTGCTGCACGTCGGCGCCTACCTGGCAACCACGCCCGGTTCCCCGGCGATGGCTCACCTCACACCCGTGGGCCGCCCCGAGATTTCCCGTCTGGAAGCCTCGATCGATCGCCAGCAAGCCGCATTGCCGCCCCTGAGCGCCTTCGTGCTCCCCGGGGGATCACCGGACGCGGCCTGGGCGCATCTGGCCCGGGTGGTCTGCCGGCGGGCCGAACGCAAGGTCGTCGCCCTGGGGCAGGCCACCGGCGTGCTGGCCGTGGACAGCCGTGAGCACGCAACTCAGGAAACCGGCCCGGCGGCCGGCGGGGAGCGGTGCCCGGCGGCCGGCGGGGAGCGGTGCCCACCGTCCGCTGACCGGGAAGGCCGGTCCGACGCGCCGGCCCTGCTTGATCTGCTGGTGTATTTGAACCGGCTCTCCGACTACCTCTTCGTGGTAGCCCGCACCTGCAACGCCCGGGCCGGCCTCGGTGACCAGCTCTGGGAGAAGACGTGAGAGCCGCACTCCGCGAACGCCGCTGGCTGACTGCGGACACCTACGTCCTGGGCCTCGAACGGCCAGCCGGCTTCCGATTCCTGCCCGGCCAGCGGGTCATCCTTCAGCTCGGGGAGATGCTGCGCGACTACAGCCTGATCAGCGCACCCGACGACCCGCACCTCGAGATTCTGATTCGCCGGATCGCAGCGGGCACCCTATCGCCCCTGCTGGCCGACCTCCCGATCGGCACCGACCTGCACATCGAGGGACCACACGGCTATTTCGTCTATCAGGATGCCGAGCCCCCACCGATCTTCGTGGCCACCGGGACCGGCATCGCCCCCTTCGTGTCGATGGCGCGGGCCGGTGTGCGCGGCTTCGTCCTGCTGCACGGGGTGCGGACCGCCGCCGAGCTCTACTTCGCCGATGAGCTGCGGGCCAGCGCCGATCGCTACTACGCCTGCCTCACGGGCGAAAGCGCCCCGGAGACCGACGACGGGCCGACGGCGCGGGACGACCCGCACGGCAACCCGCCCGGCAACCCACCCGGCAACCCGCCCGGCAACCCTTACCAGGGCCGCGTCACGGAGTTCATCTCCGAGTGCCTTCCCCCAGGCCGGTACGACTTCTACGCCTGCGGACGGGCGGAGATGATCCATGATCTGGCCCACATCGTCGACGAGCGCTTCCCGACCGCCCGTCTCTTCTGCGAAAGCTTCACATAGGCCGGGGGTGGCGCGGATCCGCGACCAGCTCCCTGCCAATCACTCGCACGCCGGAGACGACGATTCGACACTGAATCTAGTTATGCAATTTAGTTGCATGAATTGCTGTTGTCTCGCCCGGCTTCGGCGGGACCGCGGGGCTTCCTGGTCGTGAGATCCCGGCGCCCGGTCTCCACGTGCCTCCGGGGCTTCCCAATACTGCCGTAAGTGCCGGCGAAGGCCGATACATGGGGCAGGGACAGCGGCAGGGACAGGGACAGCGGCAGGGACAGGGGCAGGGACAGCGGCAGGTGCAGGGACAGCGGCAGGTGCGGG
>CAYQJL010000094.1:0-19901 GCA_964417675.1 uncultured bacterium
CGGGCCGGAGCATCGCACTGCTCGATCGCAATGGCCTCGCGGGCCAGCGGCGTTCCGAAGAAGTGACGGAAGTCCTCGGCGAAGATTTCCTGCGGCCGGTTGCCATGCGGTCCGTCGAAGCGGAAGCGCGCATCCTCGATACCACGCAGCTTCCGATAGCGCTGCCACAGCGCGCCGCCCCGGTCTGGCATGCACTGGCGCTCGACCGCGTGACCGATCTCATGAAAGAGCACAGCCTCGAATTCCATACGCGTGAAGGGACGGCCGCGGGGAGGCGACAGATAGATCCCCACCCCGTCACAGGAACTGCGTGGCATGGCCCGGCGCGGCGCGGGCAGCACGAACAGCTCGCAGTGGATGATCGAGCCGACCGCCTGCTCGGCGGCTTGCAGGGTTTCCCGGATCCAGGCCTCGGGCGGTGGCTCGAACAGGGCCGGCGCGGATCCATCGGAGGCACCGGGATCGGAGACCAATTCCCACGACAGACCGAAGGCGTCCCGAAACGACGCGGGCGCCCGCATGGCCGGCCCGAACTCCATTCCCGCCTGATCGGCCGGCGCATCGTCCCAGAGGGTGTCCGAGAGCGCGCCGATGTCGGCCGGGTAGTGCACGATCCAGCCGGAGGGCCGGCACTCGCTGGCCGGGGCGGCCGACGACAGAAGGCAGGTCATCAGCAGGCCGGCGGCCGCCGCGACCAGGGCCTGAGCCGCCGCGACAGACGCCGGACCGGATTGCTTCGTTGTGCAGCGCATCGATGTCCCCCGCCGGCGGGGGGACAAGCGGCATGCCAGGCGCGGAAGGCGGCAGACTGGGGAAAGGGCCGGACGAGGCACAGAGGCCGCAATCGATTATCCGGAAAGAGGTTGTCCTTCCTGTGCCCCGCAAGAATACGCGGCGGACCGAGGAGCTCACAGCGCTCTTGGCCGTTGCACCAGGCAAATCGAGTGCAGAAGGAAGGCCGCCCCCGTGCAATCTGCACCTGGGACGGCCCTTCGATGCGTGCCGGCGGCGGGCGACCGGCGGCTTCTCAACGGGACTGAACCGGACCCGCGCCAGGCCGATCCTACGCCTCAGACCGTGGAGCGGCCGGATGCGGCGCCGGGGAAGTACCTGGCAGACCGTCGCTGGGCGGGCGGCGGCCGAACCGCGAGAGCAGGAAGGCCCCCCAGCCCAGAGCGATCGCCAGAAACATGACAGCCCATCCAATCGCCATGAAGAGAATCGTCACCACGCCCGAGGTCCCTGCCAGGCCCAGGATGATCCCGACCAGGCCGGGCAGGCTGAGCAGCAGATGCCCCAGAAGGAACGCGCGGCCCAGTCCGGACATCGGCCGCGAGGGGGGCACCTGGGCATGCGCTGCGGGGGCGCCCTCGAGCTCGGGATGCCGCCCCATGACGGTCAGACCGAGCAGGAGGCCGGCAATCAGGTATCCGGGAATCGGGAAGATCAGCAGCAGGAGGGCCACCACGGGAATCAGGGGAATCCCGATGACGATGGCGGCCAGTGCCACCATGGCGACCGTCAACAGCGGCAACAGGAGTATGAGGTAGACGATGCCTCCGCCCACGCCGGCCAGGAGAGACTCCCAGCCGCGCACCTTGAGGGTCAGAGAGGAGGTTTCCCAACGTCGCACGCTGATCTGGAGCATGATCAACGCGGCGATGGCCACGAAGAGCAACTGGCCAAGGTAGAGAAACAGCGAGATCCCTGCGAAGCCCCCGCCCAGACCGAAGGTGGGAATGATGTTCAGCTCGATCCGCTCGCCGATCAGGGCGCCCTCTTCTTCTCGGATCCGCCCCCCGATCGCCACGACCTCACCACGAACGATCGCCCCCGATTCCAGCTTGATGTTCCCGCCGATGCTGACCGCCTCACCGCCCACTTGAGCCTCCGGCCCGAGCTCGATGTTGCCCCCAATGGAGACGACCTGGCCGCGGACGACGCCGTGCACCTTGATCGAGCCCAGGATCGCGACCACGTCCCCAGCGACGCTCATCTCCCGGGGAATCAGGATGTCGCTGCCGAAGGAGATGCGCTCATCGGTGCGTGAGGTGGAAGAGGCATGCGGGAGTCGATCCTCGTCCCCGCCCGCCGGCGGTTCGTCGCCAGGGCGAGCGTCTCGGCCCCGGTCGAAGCGGGCATCGAACCGGATGGAGGTGCTATCTCCATCGTCGCCGTGTATGACGATCCGGGCACCGCCCTCATCGGCATCCACACCCACCGTGACGGAGCCGCCGCCGCTGCTGTCCTGGGAGCTGCGGGGCTTGGCAGCTTCCTTTCCATGCAGCTCGATGCGCTGAGCGGAGGATGGCCCGGGCAGAAGGACCAGGGCCATGGCGATGCCCCAACCGGCCCGGGACAGGATGCGCAGCCGGCGCGCCGCCGCCGTGGGGCGGTCGGCCGGATCCGTGGCGCGGTGCCCGCCGGACGATTCCGATCGGCTATGCCGCATGGGGAAGCCTCCTTTCGCCAGCCTGGTAGTAGGCCCGCCAGCACAGCAGGCTTGCCAGGATCAAGAGCGCCGCGTAGAGAACGAGCAACAGGGGACCGATGCCGGCCAGCGGCGCACCCGCGCCTTCCAGGATCGCCCACAATGCCGTGACGGTCGGGTGCAGGACGGTGGCCACCTCACCCAGAAGAGCGAGCAGCGAACCGAGCTCCTTGGCCGCCGACCAGACCGTCAGGATGTCCCGCGTCAAGCTGGACGCCGAGACCGTCGCAATTTTCCCGAGCCAGCCCCAGAGGGCGGCCCCCAGGGTTCCGACGAACCCGAAGGCAAACAGGAGCAGCAGCGACCGGCGCACCCAGGCGGCCGTGGTTGTCTCCCGTTGGCGGCGCAAGACAGCCCACTGCGGGCGGATGGCTTCCATCACCTGATCGGTCAAGTCATCCGGGACAGACGGGTCCGGCAAGTCGGGCAGGCTCGAGATCAACACCCGGTAGGACTCGACATCCGCGCGACAGCTTGCACATTGCTCCAAATGCGCCTTTGCTTCCTGGCGTTGGGCCGGTGCAAGCTCGCCGCTCAGGTAGTCCTGAAGCTGCGCCTGGCGTTCGTGACAAGACATCCCTCAGAACCTCATATTGCAAGGTCTTTGGTTTCTACCACTTACCTTCTGCGGCGGAGTGTGCCAGAGAAGGAACCCTCTGTCGAGGAACCTAACGTACCGCAGGCCCGCAATGTTTCACGACTGGAGCTGATCCGGGCCGATTCCCACTGCCTGCAGCCGGTCTTTCAGGAGTCGATGCGCTCGGTGGAGACGGGCCTTGACGGTTCCCAACGGGATCTCCAGCACGTCGGCAATCTCCTCGTAGGCCAACTCCTGCTTGTGGCGCAGTTCGATCACCGCCCGATAGATCGGGGGCAGCTCCTTGATCAGCTGATCGAGCGTCTCCCTGACCGAGGTGCGACCGTAGCGCATCTCCGGTGTCGGTCCTTGATCGACCAGGATCAGGGGCATTCGGTCTTCGTCGCCGCCATCGACGTCAATCGAGAGGGTCTTCATCTTCCTGCGCCGGAGTCGGTCGATGCACAGATTCGTGGTGATTCGCAGAATCCACGTAGAGAACTTACGGCTCTGGTCGAATGTGTGCAGGGCGCGATAGACGCGCAGGAATGCCTCCTGCGTGACATCCCGCGCCTCCTCCTCACTACGCAGCATCCGCCAGGCAAGGCGGTACAGAACTCCGTGGTACTGCTGGACCAACCCCGCGAACGCGCGGTCATCGCCTGCCAGGCATTTCCGGATCAGGGGCAGGTCGTCAGGGAATTTGCTCACTCCCCCCCCTCTGTGCGCGACTCCGCCACGCCGGTCCACCGTCCCGCGCGGCCCGGCCCGCGCTGCGATGGGACCGGCCGGCACTGCGATGGGACCGGCCCGTTCGACCCCAGCCGGTTGCCTCATCCATCTTCTTGCCACGCAAAGGATTAGAAAATCATCTGCGAGCAGGCTATTCCTCCTGCCGCATCAGGTCAACCCCTTCCGCCCCGGCCCCGGCGCGGTCCGGCCCCGCCCGGCGCAGGATGGCCGTGGCAACCGGCGACACTTGACAGGCTTCCTTTGCAACTCTACGGTTTCCAGGCAACTAGGATGCTGTGGCTCTGTGACTCTGATCGGCAGGGAGGCCTACATGACGACCATCGAGATGATCCTGGCACGCGAAGTGCTCGACTCACGCGGCAACCCCACGGTCGAGGTGGAAGTCCATCTGTCGGGCGGAGCGGTGGGCCGGGCCATGGTTCCCTCGGGAGCCTCCACGGGCGAGCACGAAGCCCTGGAACTCCGTGACGGAGATCCGGATCGATACTCGGGCAAAGGCGTCCGGCGGGCCATCGAGAACATTCGCGAGAAGATCGCCCCCGAGGTTCTCGGGGAAGACGCCACCGAGCAATCCCTCATCGATCACCTGATGATCGATCTGGACGGCACCGAGAACAAATCCAACCTGGGCGCCAACGCGATCCTCGGCGTGTCGCTGGCCGTGGCGCATGCGGCCGCCGACATGATCGGATTGCCGCTCTACCGCTATCTGGGCGGCGTCAACGCGCACACGCTCCCGGTTCCCATGATGAATGTCCTCAACGGCGGCTCGCATGCCGACAACAACGTCGACATTCAGGAATTCATGCTCGTGCCGGTGGGAGGCACGTCGTTTGGCGAAGCGCTACGCATGGGCGCGGAGGTGTTTCACACTCTCAAGAAGGTCCTCATCGGCCGGGGCTACACGACCGCGGTCGGCGACGAGGGCGGTTTCGCACCGAGTCTGAAGTCCAACTCCGAAGCATTGGACGTCATCGTCGAGGCGATTGAAAAGGCCGGGTACGAACCGGGAACCCAGGTAGCGCTGGCATTGGATGTCGCCGCCAGTGAGTTCTGCGCCGGTGGCAACTATGTGCTCAAGGCCGAGGAACAGACCGAGTTCAGCGCGGATGATCTGATCGCCTTCTACGCGAAACTGATCGCGGGCTATCCGATCATCTCGATCGAGGACGGCCTGGCGGAGGATGATTGGGCCGGATGGCAGCGCCTGACCGAGCAACTCGGCGACCAGGTGATGCTGGTGGGTGACGACCTCTTCGTGACCAACACGCAGCGCCTGCGGCAAGGCATCGATCGGGGCATCTGCAACTCGATCCTCATCAAGCTCAACCAGATCGGATCGGTCACCGAAACCCTGGATGCCATCGACCTGGCCACCCGCAACGCATACACCAGCGTGATCTCCCATCGCTCGGGTGAGACGGAAGACACGACCATCGCCGATCTGGCCGTGGCGCTGAACACGGGATTCATCAAGACCGGTTCGCTGTCGCGCTCGGAACGGGTCGCGAAATACAACCGCCTGCTGCGCATCGAAGAGGAACTCGGCGACGAGGCCTACTATCCGGGGCTGGCCGCATTCGCTCGCTGGCAGAAGTAGGGCGGATCCACCGCCCTACCTGACCGGACGAGCCCCGGGGGGGGACCATGGGTAGCAGCCGACCAGGAGGAGGCCGCCGGAGCGGCCGGGCGCAGGTTGCCTTCCTGCGCACCTTGCCCGCAGGCGTGGCCCGGCGGCGCGCGCAATGGCGCGGGCGGCCGGCAGAGCGGCCCGATCAGGCGGAGTTCCTGCGGCGGCTCTGGCACTCGAGCCGGGATCAATGGCGTCGCGCCACACTGATCGCGGTGGCCCTCTGGAGTGTCTACTCCCTGATCCTGAGCCCCGACGGGGCCCTGCGCCTTCTTCATTTGCAGCGTGATGTGCAAGTTCTCGAGGAGGAGATCATCCAACTGGATGGGGTGCGCGACTCGCTTGGCCAATTCCTCCTCGCTCTCGATCAGGGCGATCCCTTCGCACTCGAGCGGGTCGCCCGCGAACGCTACGGGATGGCCCGGGAGCATGAGCAGGTGCTCAGGCTCGGACGGGAGACGATCACGACCACGGCCGATAAGAAGCAGTTGACAATCGATCCCCCCGATCGCTAGATTCAGGACTTGTGCTTTGGTGCGGGGTGGAGCAGTCCGGTAGCTCGTTGGGCTCATAACCCAAAGGTCGTTGGTTCGAATCCAACCCCCGCTATGCCGTGAGGCCCGGGATCGAAAGGTCCCGGGCCTTTCTCGTTCAGGAATCTTCACCGTCAGGAGGCTGCCATGGCAAGACGGGGACATTCTCGACGCCGGTCATTCGCCGTTGCTCTCGCTCTGTTCTTCTTGCCGACCCTCGCTCTTCCGGTCGTCCGGGCCGCTGACGACGGAGGTCTGGTGGTTCGAACGATGAAGCTGCCGACCAGCACCCCGGGAGATCTGGCCTGGGATGGCGAGGCGCTGTGGTTGGCCGATTGGGACTCCGGCGAACTCCTGCGGCTGGATCCCCGCAATGGAGCGGTGCTCGATCGCGTTGCGGCACCCTGTTACCGCCCCCGCGGCCTGGCCTGGGATGGCGACCGGCTCTATGTGTGCGACGATTTCGAGGGCCGCATCTATGTGTATGATCCACGCAGCGGTGTCACCGTAACCGACTACGCGACCCCCAATGCGGCCGGTCTGGGGCTGGCCTGGGACGGGGACGCGCTCTGGTTGGCCGACAACGGTGAACACGACCTGTACCGGTTGATTCCCTCGGACGGCACCGCTCTGACCTACTTCGACGCCCCGCGCGGCGAACCGGGCGGCCTGGCCTTCGACGGCACCTACCTGTGGGTCGCCCACCGTTACAACGACCGCGTCTATGCCGTCGATCCGAAGAGCGGGACGGTGATCACCGGGTTCGACTCCCCGGGTCCCTACCCGTGCGGATTGGCGGCCGGACCGGACGGCCGCCTATGGCTGGCCGACTTCGAAGAGGGTCTGCTCTATCTCCTGGCGCCGCGGGAGGCCCGCCATTACCAGACCAGCGACTGGCGCGCGGCACAGATCCGCGTCACCTATCGAATCGAGAATCACGGTCCCGGCGACATCCTCGATGCGAAGATCCACTTCGCCGTGGCCGAGCCGTCGGAGCAGATGCGGCTCTGCGCAGAGCCGGTCTTCGGAGAGCAATCCCCGCGGCGCTGGGTCGATCAGTGGGGCCAGCCGATCGCCACATTCGAGCGCGAGCTCGTCAAGCCCGGGGAGCGCTTCGAGGCCAGGTATCGGACACAGGCCGAGATCGGCGCTGTCAACTACATCATCTTCCCCGAGATGGTTGGTTCCCTCGAGCAGATCCCGGCCGACATCCGCGCCGCCTACACCGTCGATGGTGAACGCCTGCAGGTCGAATCCGATCTCGTGCGAAAGACCGTGGGCGACATCCTGGGAGACGAACGCCACCCCTACTGGATCGCTCGCAAGATCTTCGACTGGGTCATCGGAGCGCTCGAATACGAGATGGTCGGCGGATGGGATGTTCCCGAAACATTGATCCGGCGCGGAACGGGAAGCTGTTCCGAGTATGCCTTCCTCTACATCGCCCTGTGCCGGGCGGCCGGCCTGCCGGCACGCTATGAGGCCGGCGCGGTGGTCCGCGGGGACGACACCAGCACCGACGACGTCCATCACCGCTGGGCCGAGGTCTACCTGCCGCCCTACGGGTGGATTCCCATCGATCCCAGCGGGGGCGATCAACCCACGCCGGGGGGACAGGCCGACGCCATCGGGCGCCTGCCGAATCGATACTTCGTGACCACGCGCGGCGGCGGTGGCTCGCAGGCCCTCGGGTGGAGCTACAACGCGCGCGCGACCTACTCGAAGCGCGGCCGCTGCGCCGTCACTGAGGACGAATGGTTCCACCTGCGCCGCGCGAAAGAGGAAGGCGGCGCCATCTTGCCCCTGGGGGAACGGATCAAACCGTAGCGGGCGGGCATCCGACCGCCTTGCCGGCCGTCGCCTGCGGCGAGACCGCTGGCCGCCGGCGTATGGTAGACTCATGATGGTTCGCCGATGGAACGGGCGCGCCCGCCGGCGCTCCTTCGAAGGCGACATGCGAGAGTATCATTTGCGGGCTCATTGCCCGAACAGGAGGATGGGTATGCGCTCACGTCTATGGATCGCGGGGATCGCCATCTTGATTCTGGGTGCCGTGGGATGGCTGGCCGCGACCGGCCCGCGGCCGGCGGCCACCAGGTCGGCGGCGGATGGGAGCGGGGAAGCCAGGGCGGCCATGGTGGTCGAGGCCACCCCGTTCGACGTCGCGGGCGGCGACCATCTGGGAGATCCTCGCTTCCGGAAGGCCACCGGCCGTGAGCTGCCCCCCCCGACCGAGATCGCGCAGTGGAAGGATGAGCGCCGCGAGCGCCGGCGCCTGCGCAGCGAGTGGATCGAGGAGTTGCACGCCTGCCCGCCGGATGTCGACTGGCGGGCGGTCGAGGAGGCCAACCGACAGGAGGCTTCCTTGCGCCGATTCGGAGAGATCCAGCGCGGGGAGCGCACGGACCGCTGGACCGAGCTTGGCAGCGTCAATCTGGCGGGCCGGACCCACGCGGCCGCCCCGAGCCCCGACGGGCAATCCCTCTATGTCGGCTCCGCTCGCGGCGGCGTCTGGAAGGGCACCCTCCAGGGACAAGACTGGCAGCCGATCTCCGACGGCCTCGGCATCGGATCCCACCAGCTCCTGATCGTGCCGGCCGGCGACCCTGCCGATCAGCCGCAGATCATCTTCACCCTGACCCTCGACACGCCCACCGTGTACGCCAGTGCGGATGACGGCCTGACCTGGTTCGTGCCGGAAGGACTCCCGGACGAGATCTTCGAGAACCGCCGGATCCTGAAGGATGCGGCGGATCCCCGCACGGTCTACTTCTTGAGCCGCAGCCGGCATTGGACCGGCCCGGGTACCTATGACTACGGTACGCTGCTCTTCCGCTCACGGGACGGCGGCCTGCATTTCGAGTACATCGCGTTGTTCCCGCCCCACCCCAGCGACATGTGGACCGACCGCGTGACGGGCGGGGATCTCTACCTGCTCTCCGGCACAACGCTGCACCGCTCCGCGGACCAGGGCGAGACCTTCACGGCGGTCGGCGCGATCCCCACCGGAACGATCTCGGGCGCCTACCTGGCCGGCAGTGAGGCCGGCTCACCGACCTTCTACGCGTCCCTGAAAGAAGGTACCCAATGGAAGCTGTACCGCTCCACCAACGGCGGCCTGGACTGGTCCTACCGCTATGACATCCATGATTTCTGGGAGACGATGAACTGCTCGATCACGAACCCGGATCTGGTCTTCTTTGCCGGCGTCGAATGCTGGCGTTCAACGAACGGGGGCGCCAGTTTCACGTACATCAATGCCTGGGGCGAGTACTACGGCGATCCGCAGCACAAGCTCCATGCCGACAATCCAGGCCTCGACATCCACATGGTCAATGGCCAGGAAGCGATCTACTTCAATACCGACGGTGGGACCTACGTCTCCTATGACGGCGGCGCAACCGTTGAGAACCTCTCCTTGTGGGGTCTGGGCATCAGCCAGTATTACAGCACCTTCACCAGTGCGACCGACCCCTACCTGATCGCCGCCGGCTCCCAGGATCAGGGGTACCAGCAGTCCGAACCGGACCGCGAAGACCCCGTTCTCTATTTCGAGCAACTCATCAGTGGGGACTATGGGCACCTGACCTCCACCATGCGCGACCACAACTGGCTCTACTCGGTGTATCCGGGATTCGTGCTGCTGCAGAAGCGCGAGATCCACCCGCCGTACCTCTTTCAGATCGGCTTCCCGCCCACCGCGCACAGCTGGATGCCCTTCATCCTGGCCGACCCGGCCGACAGCGACGTGTTCTACTTCTGCGGCGATCACCTGTGGCGCTACGAACGGCAGGGCTCTTCCTACAGCTACTCGATGACCGAGCTGCCCCCGGCGTTCGCGGGGAGCGCCTACTCGACGGCGCTGGCCTTCTCCGCCGTGGATCCCGACTACTGGTTCGTCGCCACCAACAACGGCCGCCTGTGGTACTCGCACGACGGCGGGCACAGCTGGGCGCAGGCCGGCCAGGGGCCATCGGCCCACTACTTCTACGGCACCGCCCTGGCCGTCTCGCCCGGCGATCGCGACGTGGCCTATGTGGGCGGGAGCGGATACGGCGGACACAGCGTCTGGCGTACGATCGACGGCGGCCTGACCTGGCAGGGGGCCGGCGAAGGCTTGCCGGCAACGTTGGTATACGGACTGGCCGTGGGCGGGGAGGAGATGGACATGCTGTTCGCCGCGACCGAGGCCGGCCCCTATGCCTGCCGCATGGCGGACATGCAGTGGGAGAACATCGGCGGGACCGAGGCGCCGTTGCACCTGTACTGGTGCGTCGAGTGGGTGCCCGAGATCGGTTCGGCCCGCTTCGGAACCTACTGCCGCGGGATCTGGGACTACGCGGCGCCGGCCGCCGCGGATGCTGCGCCGGGCACCGCAGCACAGCCCCCTATGGCCGCCCCACCTTCGCTGCGCGTGATGCCCAATCCCGCCCGGGAGAGCTTGCGCATCCAGTTCGAAACGCCCGCCAGCGGCTTCCAGCGGATCGAGTTCTTCGACCTCAACGGACGGCGGCTGCACGAGGTCGCCGCGGCGGAGTTCGCGGCCGGCAGCCACGAGCTGCAGGTGGACCTGCGGCCGCTGCATCTCGAGAACGGAATCTACTTCGTTCGCCGGATCAGCCCGGACGGCACCGTCGTGCGGAGGATTCAGGTGCTCCGTTGAGGCAGCGAGTCTCCCGGCGGTCGGCAACCGCGGCCCCCTCAAGATCGGTCTTGCCGGGACGATATTGTTATGATATGTTTTAAATATCATAGTGATATCACAGAAAGGAGATCGTCATGATCCGCGAAAAGATCGCGTCCTCGGCTCCCGGCTATCTGATGCTCTTCGTCTGCCTCCTGGTGGTCACCCTGATGATCCTGCTGTTCATCAGCGCGATCGCGGCCAAGAATGTTCTGGCCTTGATCGTGGCGATCGTGGGGTTCACCGTGGACATGTTCCTCCTGGCCGGGCTGTTTGTCGTCAACCCCAATGAGGGCCGCGTCATCCAGCTCTTCGGCAAGTACGTGGGCACGGTCAAGACGCCCGGGCTGCGTTGGATCAACCCCTTCACGACCCGCAAGAAGGTCTCGCTACGCATTCGGAACTTCGAAAGCGGCCGCTTGAAGGTCAACGACGAAGACGGCAACCCGGTCGAGATCGCCGCGGTGGTCGTGTGGAAAGTCATCGATACAGCCGAGGCGATCTTCGAAGTCGATGACTACGAGAACTTCGTGCAGGTTCAGAGCGAGGCGGCCCTGCGCAATCTGGCCACCTCCTATCCCTACGATGCGCACGACGACCACAAGCTGTCCTTGCGGGGACACACCAACGAGATCGCCGAGAAGCTCAAGATCGAGGTGCAGAACCGGCTGGAGAAGGCCGGCGTCGAGGTCCTGGAATCGCGCATCAGCCACCTGGCCTACGCGCCGGAGATCGCCAGCGCGATGTTGCAGCGCCAGCAGGCGAGCGCCATCATCGCCGCCCGCCAAAAGATCGTGGAAGGCGCGGTGGGCATGGTCGAGATGGCCCTGGCCATGCTCGCGGAACAGAATGTCGTCGATCTGGACGAGGAGCGCAAGGCAGCCATGGTCAGCAACCTACTGGTCGTGCTCTGTGGTGACCGGGATCCACACCCGGTCATCAACACCGGTTCCTTGTACCAGTAGGGGGGTGGTCTGTTTGTCGGAGAGGAAAGGATACCTGCTGCGCATCGAGCCGCGCGTGTTCGACGCACTGCGGCGCTGGGCCGACGACGAGTTGCGCAGCGTGAACGCACAGATCGACTTCCTGCTGCGCGCTGCCTTGCGCTCCGCCGGACGCCTGCCGAAGGAGCGCGAGGACACGGAACGCAGGGACGATGCCGACCGTCGGAAAGGCCCCAAGCCGTCGGGACGCCCCCGCATCGGCGATCGGTGAATCAGCGAATCATCACGATGCTTCGGCTGGCCGTGAACCCTGCGCCCGCGGCCCGTAACCAGTAGACCCCGGGGCCGACCGGTTGACCGGCTTGATCGCAGCCATCCCAGAGCAGACGCAGGCTGCTCTCACCACGATCCACTGGCAGGAGCTTCTGCAGCCGGCGGCCGGCGGCGTCGTAGACGACGGCCGATAGATCGGCCGGGCCGCGGGCCGCGTATGCGGGTCCCCAGTTCAGGATCCACTCGGCGCCCTGACGGCTTGGATTCGTGCCCGTCAGGCGCACGAACCCGTCCCGCTCAGCCCAGGGCTGCTCGACCCCCTGCGGGCTCATCTGGAAGTCCGCGAAGAGCGGCAGGTGATCCGAGGCCTCTTCGCTGTCACTCTGATAGAGTCCATATTCAGCGAGGAATCCGCCCGGCGCATGGGTGGTCTGCAGGATGCCATGGCTGGGCAGGCTGAGATTGCTGTCCGAATAGATGACGAAATCGAGCCGCCCGGGTCCGTAGTTGCTCCACTCCTTGTACCAGGTATATCCCATCGGATTGGTGCATAGGCGCGACCGCAAGTCCGTGAAATCGCTACCATCCCAATCGGGCGCGAAATCCGGCCCGTAGGTCTCCTCATCCTCGATGTCGCCGGTCAGCAGCGTCCTGAGTTGACGATCCAGGCCCACGAAGTTCATGTCCCCCGTGATCAGGATCGGATTGTCCGGGGACAGGTCGATCTGCCCGCCGGCGGTCTTGGCATCGCGAATGAACTGCATGATGGCGTCGCACTGCTCCTGACGATCCTCGTCCGCGCCGCAGCAACTCAGGTGGCAGTTGATCACCAGGAAATTCTCTTCCAGATGCCCCACCGGGCTGGACAGGAACGCTCCCGCGCGACCGCCGGCAATCGACCAGACACCCAGGATCTCGCCCCGCGTGAGAAACACCTTGTCGCTGACCTGGGCGGCGTCCCAGCCGGTCCCCAGCCAGTTCTCGATCTGCTGGCGGGTCTCGGTGGCCGTGTGGTCATAGATCTCCTGGAAGGCGATCACATCCGGATCGAGCGCCTGCAGAATCCGCCGGTACGATGGAATGGCATAGCCATTCCACAGCCGATCCTGATACACGTTGTAGGTGATCAGGCGCACCAGCCCCGACTCGCGCGACAGGGAGATCGTCTCCAGCGGATCGAGATGCCCCTGTCCCAGCGTGTATTCAATGACGCCCCCCGCATTGGGAATCCAGTCGCCGCCCCCGGCCTGATCGCGCAGGCCCAGATGGATCTCGGCCTGCGGGAAGCAGGGCTGCCCTCCGACCGTGGCCGACTTGAGCAGGGCAACCTCGAACTGTGTCCCGCTGTGGGTGGGTCCCACCGCGATTCGCAGATCGGCCCAATCGATGTTGGTGTAGCCGGTGTCATGGAAGAAGAACCCGCCGCGATCCCCGAACTCCCAGATCAGGTCGGCCCCCATGCCGGGCAGCGGATATCCGGTCCCCGGATCCTGATCGATGTCGATGCTCAGGATCAGCTGATTGTCTTCCTGGAGGATGATCTCCCCGGTCGTCTCGAAGCGGATGTAGAGATACTCCTCATCGTCGGCGATCCACAGCCGCTGGAAATCCACCCCGCTGGGTCCGCCGTCACCGCTGTCGTCGGTCCAGGCGACGGCGACCGCATCCCAATCCTCGAAGTAGCCATCGAGATAGATCCGGTGCATCTCGGCCTGCGCCGCCGGTCCGAGGGCGGCGCCCATGATGAGCAGCCCCAAGACCAGCCCATGCGGCCGGACCCGAGGCGCGGCCGGTGCCGTCTGGCGCCATGGTCGCGCGTATCTCATGCGATTTCCCTTCTGTTGACGCCCCGCGCGGCGGCCGCCCACGGCGGCCCCGGCCGCAGAGCGTGGACCCGCGCCCTGTATACACTTCGTTCATTGTAAGGGATCCGCGCGGCCGCGGAGCAAGGAAACTGCGGCGCAGGCAGGCCCGCCTCGCCGAACGGGCCGGATAGCAGAATCGGAACCAAGCAAGAACCGGTGCGTCTTACGACGCACCGGTTCCGGGGCTACTGGCGCTACTCTCGCTTGCGGGAAGCCATATGTGTACCAACCATCGAAAAGCCAGGCGAGCCAATCACTCGTTGATTCAACTCGCGCCACCCAAGTCATGTTACGACGCCAACCATCGATTCCATAAGGGTGGACAAAGGGTGATACAAGGGGCACTCGACGTCACCCTTCTGGAGAGGCAAAATCGGGGCATAAAAGGAATCGGCGCACCTCACGGTGCGCCGATTCGGGTGCTACTGGCGATACTCTCGCTTGCGGGAAGCCATACGCTTAGCAACCATCCAAAAGCCAGGCGAGTCCTCCAAGAGACTCCAATTGCGCCACCCACTGCATGGTACGGCAGATAGGTATACCAGCAAAAGGGTGCAATAAGGGGGATACAATGGGGACGGTTCATCACCCTTGCGTTGGCCGGCACTGCTTCACAGTGGACTGAAGTACACAAGACATTCCCTGATAGCGTGTTACCGGACACCCCACCCAGCCCGCGCCTTCCCTCCCCCTATCCATCGCTCTTGGGAACCACCCGAGCGGGGGCGAATTCTCGCAGAAACGTGCGCAAGTTCGTCTTTCCCCGGGCAATCCCGAGCTTGCGGCGGATGCTCTTGCGCTGCGAACGCACCGTCTCGGCGCCCACGGCCAGAAATCGGGCAATCTCCTTCGAACCCGCTCCGCCCCGGATCAGCGCACAGACCTGCAGCTCGCGGGGTGTCAGCGTCGCGAAGCGCGCCTCCATCTCACTGGCGAACGGCGATGTCAGATCCTCGAGGGCCTCCTGCAGATGCTGCACGTACTGCCGGCCCCCGGGACCGGTCTCCTCCGCCAGCCGCGTCACGACCGGCATGACGCGATGCTCCACATTCGCTCGAACGCTTTCGCCGATCCTGGCCTTGCTCTCCTCGATCTGGGACAGAATCTCCTGCAGGGCGATGTTCTTCGCCTCGAGCGCCTGCTGCTCACGCCGCAGCCTCTCGTTGGCCGCTCTCAATTCGGTGGCCGCCTGATGTTCCTCGGTCTTGTCATCCACATACACGGTGACCAGGTCGGGCGGAACGAACGTGTAGGTCACCGCGATCAGCCGCATTTCCCCGGAGTGCATGAAGCGGTAGGGAATCTCGTGCTGGATCGTGGTCCGCTGCTCGAAGGCCTGCCGCAGGCTCTCGAGGATGTCGGCCCGGTGCGCGTAGAAATCGCTGGCGATCACACCCATGATGTCATACACCTTGCCCTGCGTCTCATCGACGGCCGCTTGATTGCAGCCGCACAGAATGAACTCCCCATGATCCCAGCGCCACAAGTAGGCGGGCATCGGGAATCGCTCGAACTGAGCCCGGTACCTCTGCTCGCCGTGGATCAGCGCCTCCTGCGCCCGGATCCGCGTCAGCATCCCGCCGAGCTGGGCCACGATGGCCTCGGCCGCCCGCGCCGTCTCGGCCCCCACCTGCGCTTCGCGGCGAAAACCGAGATTCACGCAGGCGACGACCTCGTTCTGGCACAGGACCGGGAAGACCGATACGAACTTGATCCCTTCCAGAACACACGCCTCATCCGGCGGCACATCGAGCGCCGCCACTCCCCGCAGGAGAATCTCGAGCCGAGAATCGTCCGGGCCGATGAGTTCCACCGCCTTGACGAAGGTATCGGAAAGATCGTGGTGGTGGACCAGCCGCAGGCCTTCGACATTCTCATCGCGCACATAGACGCCACCGGACTCCGCGCCGCACAGCTCGCGCATCGTGTCGAAGATCCGCTTCAGAGCGGCCTTGAGCTCGCTCGTCTCGGCCAGGAAGCGAGCCAGGTCCCGCTGGATGCAAAGCAGCCGCTCCGAAGAGAGCATCGCGGGGTCGCCCGGCCGTTGCGCCAGGGGCCCGTCCGCGGCACTCGCGGCCGGGCTCTCCACTGAGCCGGCCGCAGAGTTCGCTGCACGCCTCGCGCCCGAATCCGCCTTGCGTCTGGCCGGGCGCTTCGCACCAGAACTTGCCTCGGGCTTGGCCGAGCGCTTCGTGCGGGAATCCGCATCGGGCTTGGCCCGGCGCTTCAGGCGGGAATCCGCATCGGGCTTGGGCGAGCGCTTCACGCGGGAATCCGCCGTTTGGCTGGCAGGAGGGTGCCGCGGGTTTCTCGAGGTCGAATCCGAAGCGGAACTCGATGCAGAGCCCAATGAATCGTCCTTGCCCACGCCCAACGCTCCTCTTACCGGCCCGGTGCTATCCAAGTCCGAACAGGCGGCCGCCTTGATACACCAGAAAGGCCGCGCCCCACGCCAGGGCGATTTGGTACACAATGTCGAATACCATCCACCGGGTCCCAAGTTCGCGGCGAATCGTCGCGACCGAGGCCACGCATGGTATGTACAGTAGTATGAATATCATGTAGGCGAAAGCGGCCAGCGGGCTGATATGGTTCTCCGGAGCTCGCAGCACTTCACTGAGAGTCTCCCCCTCCACCCCATCGGTCCCACCCACCTGATACAGGACGCCCAACGACGAGACCACGACCTCCTTGGCCACCAGCCCCGTGATCAAGCTTACGCCCATGCGCCAATCGAATCCGAGCGGTGCCAGGACCGGCTCCACGACCCGGCCCAGACGCCCAATGACCGTGTATTCGATCGCGGCTGCCTCCCCCCGCATCTTCACCGCGGCGATCTCCGCGGGCGCGGCGCCCTGCCGCTCCAGTGCGACGATCTGGTCGTCCAGCGACGCGAGGGCTGGGTTGCGCGGATAGGCGCCCAGGATCCAGAGCACGGCCGAGGCCACCAGGATCACGCCGCCCATCTTGCGCAGGTACACCTTGGAGCGATCCCACATGTGGATCAATATGCCCCACCCGGTGGGCCACCGATAGGGCGGCAACTCCATGACGAAGGAAACCTGCTGATGCCGGAAAATGGTCTTCGTGAAGATGAACCCCAGGATCAGCGCGACCAGGACGCCGAGCAGATAGATCAACATGACGATGTTGCCGGCCTGCTGGCCGAAGAAGGCCCCGGCAAACAGCACGTATACGGGCAGGCGGGCACTGCAGGACATGTGCGGAATCAACAGCGCCGTCAGGGTGCGATCCCTCTGAGATTCCAGGGTGCGGGTCGCCATGATGGCCGGGACCGTGCATCCGAATCCCATGAGCATGGGGATGAACGATTTCCCGTGCAGGCCGAACAGGTGCATCACGCGATCCATGATGAACGCCACCCGGGCCATGTACCCGGAATCCTCCAGAATCGAGATGCCCAGGAACAAAATCATGATGTTCGGCATGAAGACGGCCACGCTGCCGACCCCGCCCAGAACCCCCTCGGTGAGCAGTTCGGAGAGGGCCCCCTCCGGCAGCACCGATCGCAGCCCACCCGCCATCCAGCCGACCAGAGACTCGATCCATCCCGCCGGGTACGCGCCCAGTGTGAAGGTCGTATTGAACAGCAACCACATGAAGCCGATGAAGAGCGGCAAGCCCAGCACCCGATGGGTCAGGATCCGGTCAAGCTGCCGGGAGAGTTCCATCCGATCCAGGGGCGGCTTGTGGTGAATCTCACGCAGAAGGCCGTCGATGAAACCGTAGCGCCCCTCGGAGATCACCCGCGCCGGCTCCATCCCGGTGGCGGACTGTACATGCTCACGAAGCTGCTCGACCGTGAGCAGCAGGTTGCGCGAGACGTCCGCGTCCGGCAGGCGGTTGTAGATGATCTCGACGATGTGGGGATCCCCTTCGAGCAGCTTGGCCGCCAGATAGCGCGAGGGAACCTGCAGGGAATCACCCGCGATCGACTCGAGTTGACGGCTCAGCTCGACCAGGACCTTCTCGACCGAGGTTCCATACGACACGGGCACATGCCTGTGGCGCTTCACCCGATGTTCCACCAGATCGATCACCGCGTCGAGAATCGGCTGCTTGCCCTCCGATCGATGCGCCACCGTCGTCACGACCGGCGCGCCCACCAATTCGGTCAGCCGCTTCAGATCAAGCTTGGCCCCCGAACGGGCGAACTCATCCCACATGTTCAAATCGAGGACCAGATCCACGCCCATTTCGAGAAGCTGCATGGTCAGATCGAGATTCCGCCTCAGATTGGCCGCATCGACGACATTGATGATCACATCGGGCCGCTCATCGAGGATGTACTGGCGCGCGACCCGCTCCTCGATCGAGTAGGAGGTCAGGGAGTAGGTGCCCGGCAGGTCCACCAGCTCGAGCATGTAGTTGCCGTAGCGCAGGCGACCGACCTTGCGCTCGACCGTCACTCCCGGCCAATTGCCCACATGCTGGTGCATCCCGGTCAGCAGATTGAAGACGGAGGTCTTGCCGGAATTCGGATTCCCGGCCAGCGCCACCCGTATGACTCGCGGCTTCGATTCCATACACCCTCACGGCCGCCCCGGCCTAGGCCCTCCCCATCCAGCGCATCCAGCGACCCCGCGGCCCCCGGCGGCCCGTTCCCGGCGCGCAGCGGCGCCCGCCCGGGCCATGCCCTCGTCCTGCGCGGCCGCGGCTCCATCCTCGTCCGTGTCCGGCGTCGCCGCGGCCCCACGAATGGCGTACATCCCGGACGAGGATGACACCCGCCTCGCTGCGGCGCAGGCTGACATGCATGCCACCGACCGAGTACTCGATAGGGTCCGCCAGGGGCGCACACTTGATCACAACGATGCGCTCGCCCTCGCGGATCCCCAGCGTGCGCAGCCGCGTCCGCATCTCCGGCGGGCCGCCGACCAAGCAGATCGAGGCCTCGTCCCCGCCGCAGAGGCTGCTGAGCGGAATCCCGTCGCGCGGTGTTTGGATGCCATCATGCTCGGCCACGCTCATCCTCCGAATCCAACTCCACCAGGATCACGGCCGCCTCGCGGGCGGTGAGTTCGATGCGTTGACCCTGCACCCGGACCACGGTCGGTCCACGGCCGGCCTCCCCGGCCTGCTTGGCAATGCGCGACCCCGGAAGGAGCCCCTGGCGCATCAGCCGCCCCCGCACCCCCCCCGAGGCTCGAATCCGGACCAACTCCCCTCGCGCCCCCGGCGGAAGCGATCGGAGGGTGTAGATGGAGCGACGGCCGGCCAGGTGCCGCTCGCAGGGCCGATCCAACGAACAGGCCCCCCCGCAGCTGCCTCCCACCACGGGCTGCGTGAAGCAGGTCTGGAAGCGGGTCAAAAACTCGGCCCCCACCTCCGGACAGGTATCGATGTATTCGACGAATGCCGCGAGGCGATCCAGGCTCTCGGCCGACAAGTGGTGCTCCAACCCACAGGCGTCCCGTTCCGCCACCGTGGCGGACACACACAGCAGCTCGTGCAAGAAACGGGTCAGGAAGCGATGCCGCCCGGCCAGACGCTGGGCAATCGCCTCGCCCTCGGTCGTCAGGCCGACATACTCCCGGGCCCGATAGCTGACCAGGGCCTTCTCCTTGAGGCGCCGTAGGGCAGCCGTCACCGAGGGCATCCTCACGCCCTTGGCCCGGGCGATGTCACGCACGCGAACCGTTGGATTCTCGAGGGCCAGAGCCAGGATGATCTCGAGGTAATCCTCCAAGGTTTCGCTCAGCGCATGGCCTGGGCCGCCGCCGGCCTGCGCACTGGCATGGGCGCCGACAGCCGACAGCACCCCGGTCGTGTGCTCGGCGGCTCTGGGTCCGGCGGCCGCAAGCTCGGCGGCGCTGGACCGGTTGGCCGCAAGCTCGGCGGCGCTGGACCGGTCGGCCTCGGGCTTGCTTCGCCGGGAGGCCTCACGACCGCCCCGGACCGCCTTTCCATCTTTGTTAGTCATAGCAACCTTTGTTAGACGACTCTAACACCATCGGCAGAGTATCGGTCCAACGGGAATCCGATTTCAACCGATTTCGTGCGTGGATTTCGTTGGCGAATCATCATGTAACCCACATTCGTCACCCATCAACCGGAATTCTGAGGGATTATTGGCGTACATCTGCAAGCGGGGTTGGTGAAGACAGTGGTGTCGAGCCCCATTGCAACG
>CAYQJL010000095.1:0-20955 GCA_964417675.1 uncultured bacterium
GCCATCGAACCGACTCAAGCAGAGCCACTCGCCATCGAACCGGCTCACACAGAGCTGCTTTTCATGGATTCGGCCTCTACGGGCAACATGGCACCGTCCTTGGTGCTATCAGGGATTCCGCTCAGGGTGCCGTTCAGAAAATTGTGCATGGAGTACTGGCAGAAGTGGCGTAGTGCGAACTGTACCTATCTGTTTCTAGCAAATGTGGGGCCGCAAGTCAACAATCTTGTACAACAAGTGTTGACCGATCCATGGAAGGTTTGCCAACACGTGTGAGGCAGACGCGAATAGGGTTTGCGAACACATGTGAGGCAGACGCGAATAGGGTTTGCGAACACGTGCGAGGCAGACGCCAATAGGATCTGCTACACATGCGGGGCAGACGCCAATGAAGCGGGGAGACCACTCGGGGCCGCACTACGCAGGTGCAACGCGGGCGCGAGGGAGGCAGGAAGCAGCATGTCGCCGCAGTCGGTACTCGAACTGAGTGAGTGAAATTCGCATGGAATGAGGATGTGATACCTGAACGCGCCCGGCATATGGCACGTCGATTGCTATTCCATCAGCCGTAGACCCTGACCCAATCCACTGACATAGTTTGAGGGAATTGTGTGGTCGAATCGGGGGCGCCAACGAAATGGCCGCCCACCGCGACGTTCAAGAGGATGAAGAACGGATGATCAAACACCCAACGCGCTCCGGACGGCAGGTCGTCGGCGGTGCGCCGCTGATAAACCTGCCCGTCCACGAACCAGGCGATGGAGGTGTCGTCCCACTCGATGGCGAACGTGTGAAAGCGGCATCGAATCCGTTGCCCGGAAGGATGAAGCGGCCGGTGATGGCGCCTCCGCCCGAGTACCCCGGGTGGATAGGAAGATCCATCCACATTTCAATGCAATGACTTGCAGTGAGGCACGCGGCTTGAGGTCTGGTCACTTACTCCGGGCGATCCTCTCCAAAGCGGAGGCCGGCCGCTCTGGGTGGCGCGTGAAGGCAGCGGACGCATGACCGCGTCGTTGTGATACTCCATGACCACGTCGTTGTGATACGCGATGTTCGTTCGAGCGCAGGGTTTCCTCACAGACCTGGCGCAGGTGCCTACCGAATCACCGTAACTGGCCGGGAGGCCTCACCGAAGGGGGTGTGAACTCGCAGGAAGTACGCCCCGGATGATACCGGACGGAAGTTCCCGGTCAGGCTCGTCGCCCCTGCAGGCAAGGCGCCGTCGAAGAGGACCGCGCGGAGCCGGCCGCTCACATCCAGAAGCTCCACCCGCGCGGCCATCGGCTCGCGGGTGGTCAGCAGGAGCCGGGCCACATCCCGGGCCGGGCTGGCCGCGCGCAGGACGATCGTCTCGACGCGGGCCGGAGGGCTGGGCGGCTCGAGCGCCGAGGAGGACACCGAGAAGATCATGATGGAGCTACCGTCCCCCACGACGGCATAGGAACCGGCGAGCGAGACATGCCTGGCCTGCCCGGGGGTCAAACAACCTCCCAGGGTGACTGGCGCCAGCGGATCCGATACGTCCACAACCTGCAGCCCGCCGTAGTACCCGCCCGTCAGGTAGGCCAGCGTTCCCGCGAGTTGAATGTCATGCTGCGAACCGGACATGTCATGATCCACACGCAGCGTCGGATTGGCGGGGTCGGAGACATCGAAGACCTTCAGGCCGTAGTTGCCGGAGGGGAGAAAGGCATAGTCCTCCGCAACGGCCACATGTGAGAAACTCGAGTAGAACTCGTCGTACCCGCCGCGGAGGACGGGGCTCTCGGGCTCGCTCACCTCGACGATCTGCAACCCACCCGTGCCCGCGCCCAGATAGGCATAGCCGCCGGCCACGCACAGGCCGTGAACGCGCCCGGGGACCTGGCACCGACCGATCTCCCGCGGACAGGTTGGATCGAGCGGATCGAACACGCGCAGCCCATCATGACCGGCGGCGGCGTAGAGCAGGCCGCCGCTCTCGATCACATCCAGGCAATCGCCGCTCGCGGCTCCGGCCAGGTGGGGTTCTTCGAGGTCGGTGACATCAATCACCTGGAGACCGGCATCGCCGCACGCGACCATGACGTACGCGCCGAACCGGACAAGCCCCATGGGCGTGCCAGGCAGCGCACACTCACCCAGCGGCATTGGAGTCTCGGGCACGCTGAGATCCATGATGCGCAGACCATAACTATAGTCGGAGACGTAGGCGATCACGCCATCGGGCTCGAGGAGAAGCGCACAGTCCAAGGGGACCTTTGCCTCGTACCAGGTGCTGCGGGGCGATGGATTCGCCGGATCCATCACGTCCACGACCGCGAGCCCCATATGGCCCAGCGCCGTATAGGCCAGACCGGCCTGAATACAAATCCCGTGGGGCGCCGCGAGCCAGGGAGCTTCGCCCAGGCGGGCCGGATGGGCGGGATCGGAGACATCCACGATCACCATCCCGTCACTCGCCTGGCTTCCGTCCCCCAGGTAGGCGCGGCCGGCCTCGATCGTAAGGCTCATGCCGAAAAGCGGATCCTCGAACGTGGTCACATAGGTGGGCTGGGACGGATCGCTGACGTCGAAAATCACCAGGTGGCTCTCTTCGTCGTCCTTCCCCCCGCCACTGTGATCCAGCAGGTAGGCGTAGCCGTCGGCCACGACGATCGCCCACGCATAGCTCATCGGCGAGTAGCCGCCGACCTCGATCGGTGCGGCCGGATTCGTGACGTCGTAGATGGCGAATCCGAACTCGCCGCGCGCAATGTAGGCCAAGTCTTCGGCGGCGAAGACGTCACCGCCCCCACCGCTGCTGGGCGGAAACGAGTAGACGGGCTGGGGCGATGTCGGTTGGGAGATGTCGAGGATGGTCACGCCGCCGGTCTGCGTGTTCGTGAGGAAGGCCAGATTGCCTTCCACGTCGACCTGCGTAATGGATCCCTCCTCGTGGTAGTTCCCAACGATGGCGGGGTGCTCGGGATCGTGCACATCGATCACCTGCAATCCGGCATGGCCGTCTGCGAGATAGGCGTAGCCCTGCGCGACTTCGATCTCGCCGAAGCCTCCACCACCACAGTAGATCCGGGAGAGGAATGCGGGATGATCGGGGTCGGTCACGTCGAGGATGATCAGACCGTTGGCGTAGGAGCCGTAGGCGAGATCGTCCACCACGGTGAGACGCATCACCCCGCTCCACAAGCAGGAACCAAGGAACGCGGGATCGTCGGCCAGAGCACAGGACAGGAAGCCGGGGGATGCCACCAGGATCAGGCTCGCGATCAACACACGGGTCGTGACAGTGCAGAGGTTCCTCATCGCCCACCTCCTCGTCGCGTTCGCGTTCGCGGTCAATGAATCGCCCCACCATGACACCCGGCTGTGGGCCTGGAGGCAAATCTATCCGCGAGGATGATCCTGTCGGGACTGATGCTCCAGGCCGCCCTGCACGTGCACCTGCGCCTGGATCAACTGGCGCCGTGTGATCACGACCGGATCCTCAGTCGCACCGATTCCAAGGTGGAGATCACCGGTTTCGAGGCGCGCCACTATGACGCGCTGATGGATCTCGTCACTGCCGGTACCTACCGCCGCTTCCTGCGTTGCGTCGTCTGTGACATGGCGATCCAACCGCGCGAGGCCATTCTCGATCTGGCCTCGGCCACCGTCGGCGCGCGGGCCAGCAACTCCGTTACCGCATGAGCACGACCTGGCGGCTCAGCTCGGTGCCGCTACCGGTCTTCATCTTGCAGTAGTAGATACCGCTCGCGACCGGCCGACCGAGTGCATCCTGGCCGTTCCAGCCAATGGCATGGTCTCCGGCCGGGAACTCGGTCGCCACCAGGCTGCGCAGCAGACGACCGTCGACATCGTAGACGCCAAGCGTCACGAAATCGCGCGTCGGCAGCTGGAAGCGCACGGTGGTCCGCTGGCCGAAAGGATTCGGCCGATTCTGCGCGAGCTGGATCGATAGCCGCTGATCCGCATCACCCTGTGCGGAGGTCCCCATGACGGCGGTCAAGGTGAAGTCATCGACCGCTGCCTCTACAATCGATCCGTCCCCTTCGTCGCTGGCCACGAAACGCAGCTGCACCTGGCCCGCTTCGGCGAAGTAGTCGAACAAGTCGAAGTCCATGTTCAGCCAGGAAGTATTCGTCGTCTGGGTATGCTCGAGCGAGGTCCATGTTTCGCCGCCGTCGTTGGAAAGATCGACGTCCCAGTAGTCGGTCCCCGGCGAGCTACCGGCATCGTTGCAATACCAGCGCCAGTAGCCGAACGTCACCTCGGTCGCACCAGAGAGATCGTAGACCGGTGAGAAGAGCGTGGTCTTGCCGTCGTCGACGTCGTTGTAACCGATGCCTTGGCCCGCCACGTGCTGTCCCGTCACCCAGCAGTCGGTGCCGTCGGGGGTGTGATCGTCTTCGGGCTGCGCCTCGGTGCCCACCGGGTCGACACGCACCCACAGGCCGGTGGATGCATCGTCGTCGGGCGCACCGGCGTGCCAGCCGCGATCGGATTCCATCGCATGCTCGAACTCGTGTCCGATCTCGAAGTAGTGCAGCGCGTCGGGCGCTGTGCGCGGGCTCGTGCCCTGATGCTGTTCGACGTCCTCGGCATACAGATAGTACTCGACCACGGTGCCATCGGGCTGCGCCGGAAGCGTCGTGGCGTATTCGTCCGGGTTGCCCGTGGGCGTCATCGGAACATCCACGAACAGGCCGCCGTCGATACGGTAGAACAATGTCACGCTGGCCGGATCGAGTTCGGCGCCCTCGTAGCCGAAGACCGCCGTCACCACGTCATGGCTCGCGGTGGGATCTGCCTGGAACGGCACGGGGTCGTGCGCGAAGCTCACGCTGCGCAGACTGCCCGAGACCTGGATCATGTAGAGCGACGGCCAGAGGTTGTCCTGGAAGAGGGCATCACGGCGGTACTCCGGTGGCCAGAAGCCGTCGCTGCTGCCGCCAATCTCATTGGAGAAGCTGAAGATCTTGGTGTGCTCATCCTGCTGGCCGTAATCCCAGTCGAAGCTGCCGCCGCACACATCGTACAGGACGTCGCCCGGCTGGCCGGGCACGTAGCCGTTGTACATCGTCATGGCCTCGCTCATCTCACGGAAGATGGCCTCGTCAGGCGTATCCTGGGTGGTGTATCCCCAAGGGTAGAGGGTGAGTTCGGCGTAGCTATGCCAGCTCTGCCGTGTGACGAAATCGTGCTCGTTGATGAACTGCATCATCGCCTGCGTTTCCGGTTCGCTGCCGGCCGACGGGCCCCGGTAGGTGTCAGCGCCTGTATAGCCACTGCTGCCCCAGGAGCAGCCCCATTCGTAGGGGTAGTTGCGGTTGAGGTCCACGCCGTAGGTCCCGTCGCCGTTGTTGCGCCGATTCTTGCGCCACATGCCCCCGCCGCTGGGATGGGTCAGCTCGTTGTAGAGGAATCCGTCCGGGTTCACGATGGGAATGATGTAGATCTCGTTCTGGTCCACCAGATCGATGATCTCGGGATTGCCGGCGTAGTATTCCTGGGCCAGGTACTCGGCCAACATCATCCCCATCTCCGAGGCCATGATCTCGCGAGCGTGGTGCAGACCATCGAAGAGCACCTCGGGCTCGCCGTCTTCATCCGTGTTTGGATTGTCCGAAACGCGGAAGCACCACAGGTCGTTCCCCTCGTGACTCTGGCCGATCGACCAGCGCGCGCTGATCACATCCGGATAGTCTGCGGCGAGCTGATCCATCCACTCGATCGTCTCGGAGTAGGTGTGCCAGATTCCGAAGTTGTCGGGCCGACCCATCCGCGCGGCGTAGAAGTCCTCCAGGTCCTCGTACAGAACCTCGGTGCGCGTGCCCGCCGCGAGGATCGATGCCAGATTCTCCTGGGTCACGACCAGGTCGTAGTAGCCCCCCCGCCGGCCGGTGGCGATGTCCAGCCGGCCGTGATGCAGGTCGATGTAGTCCTGATCCTGTTCGGATTCGATGTAGAATCGCACCAATGCGTGGTGCGGGGGATCTTCGGCCGCCTGGGATGCTGTGACGAGAAGCACGCAGACAGGCAACAGAAGCGCGGAGATAAGAAGCAACCGGTGCACGAAGGACCTCCCTTCCGAGGATCGAGGTGCAAACCATCTAGCCAACCGCGGGCATTGCTCAATCGTCCCCTACGGGGGGGGTAAGGGACGGCCAAAGCCCACCGTCTCTCATTATAGCATAGGACAGCGTGTCACCGTGCGGATGTCACCACGAAAGCTGCTCTTCACTCGGCAGAAGCGTCGGCTCGGCAGAAGCGTCGGCTTTCCAAACACGAAGGCTCGCGCGGCGATTCGATCAGTCCACCCGACGCCCGGGCCGCGTCAAGGACCCCAGCATCATGGACAGCAGGCTCATGATGATGGCCCCGAGGAACGCCGAGCCGAAGCCGGTGACCATGAACCCGGACACCAGCACCGAGGCCAGGGCGAAGAGGACAGCGTTGAGCACCAGATAAAAGAGCCCCAGGGTCATCACTGTCAGGGGCAGGGTCAGGATTACCAGCACCGGTTTCAACAGCGCGTTGAGCAGTCCGTAGACCAGGGCCGCCACCAGCAGTGCCAGCGGTGAAGACACCTCCACTCCGGGCACCACCCAGGCCGTCAGGCCCAACGCCAGGGAGATCACCAGCCAGTGAACAACGAACCGTGACATGAGGAGCCTCCTTCGCTGGCAGTGTTGCGTGCGTGATCGGCGCCGTCACGATGCACCGCGCCTCTCATCCAGCCCTATCGAGTTCTTCCCGAGTGATTCGCCATAGAGCCCGTGCATTCTATCAGCGTATGGCACACAAAGGGAATCTCCGGGAACGCTTGGCCCAGCTATCATGCTTCGGTAGCCCGAGCGACCTGCGATCCCGAAGCAGAGCCGCGTGAGATCCATACCAGCCGACACCCTGTTGGGCGGCCCAGGCGGTGGTTGGATTCGTGGTAATCGCGAAACGGAACGGGCCGGTGTCACTGCTCCGCGCGGGCCGTGACCTTGACAGTCGCCCCCACGCGATGATTGATCATCACGGATTGGCCATCGACGATCGGATAATGAACGCCGTCGATCTCGAGAAGCCCGACGCCGGATACGCTTGTGGAAATCCGCAGCGTCAATGCGACATCGGCCAGACGTTGGCCATCGATCCCTGCGAGGATAATGGTGGCCGGATTGTCGCCGACTACCTGAAGCCGGGCCCGCGCGCGTGCCAGCGTGTACTTGGCGATCTGGCCCAGGGGGGCAACCCACAGTGAATCCCGGTGCTGGGATGCGATCCGCAAGAGCGTGCGAAACTCCTCTTCCGGCGGGCCACCCTCGACCACGCCATGGAAATTCATGATCATCCAGCCGTTTCTCGAGAAACTGTGCGCCAGATCTTCCTCGAAGGCCATCACACCGCGCCAACCGCGGCTGGAGAGCAGCGAGTAGTCCGCTGGCTGGGGAGAGTTCCAACCCCAGGCCCCCCTTGCACAGAGATGCTGCTCGAGAACGATGGCGCACATATCGGGATTGGACTGGCCCTCGGGATAGACGAACGTGACGACATCACTGAGTCCGGGGACATTGGCCAGCAAGTCCGCCCGGCCGCGTTCGATCTCCTGGCGCGCCTGCGCCACGGGGATATCGGTCAAGCGTGGATGGCTCCAGGTGTGGTTTCCCAGCTCGTGTCCCTTCCTCCACATGTCGATCCATGGGGCCCAGGCGCTTCCAACCGCTTTGGTGTTGAGATTGAAGGTGCCACGATATCCGTACTCTTCCAGAATGGGCGCTGCGTGGATGTGGCTCGTCGCACGGGTGTCATCGAACGAGAAGCTCAGTGCGCTGGAGGCTCCGCCGAACCAGGGACAGATCTGAACCTGAAGATCCTCTCGGGCGTTGAAGGGAAACAGCGCGGCCTCGGTGGGCGGGGCCGAGACCTCATGGGTGCATCCCGAGGCCAGCAGTGCGCACGCAAGCCACACGCCGCGTGCTCCGATCCACCTGTTGCGCTGTCCGTGCCATCTGCCGGGCGATCCGTGCCATCTATCGTGTGTTCCGTGCCATCTATCGGGCGATCCCTGCCATCTATCGGGCGATCCCTGCCATCTACCGTGCGATCCGCGCCATCTACCGCGTGATCCGATGCGCCGCGCGATTCCGTGAAGTGACATCCAAGCCTACTCCTTCAACGCCGGAGACGATTCACTGATCCGCTGCACCAGGACCGGCCTGCGACTCGGCGTCCCCCCGGCTCTGGACGATCGCGCATCTCACGCGCCCGCCACGCGCCGCCAGGGGCATCTCACGCACCCGCCACGCGCCGCCAGGCGCATCTCACGCACCCGCCACGCGTCTGCCCAGGCGCATCTCACGTGCATCCCACGTCACGCACAGGAACTCCGCGCGGCCCCAGACGAGCCTCTTCATGAATCGGCGAAGACGTTCATGTTCTGTATGGATAGAAAGATCGAGGGCCCGTGGCGATAGCCTCTTCGGTGCCGGCAACCAAAAAGTAGGTCTACGGCAAGCGCGCGGCAACAGTGTTGTCGACATCGGACGCGTGGCAACAGTGTTGTCGGCAGTGGACGCGTGGCAACATATTGTCGGCACTCTGAAGCCAGGTCGTGCGCTGGCGGCGGCGTTTTGCATTCTCGACTCATGGGGATCGGGCTCGGGTTGCGACTGCAGATGCAAGAGCGTGTCCTGCTTCCGGCGGGAAAGGAACCACGTCGCTCGCACGTGGGTAGACGCACCATCACTGGGGGGTGCTCCCTCACGGATTGGTCAGCAGAGTTGCACGAATCTGCAATGTCGCAACAGAAGTCGCACCGAAGGGGCGCCCGCCTTCATGTTCCAACTCGTTGAAGCTTCAGGAGGACTTGATACATGAGAGCAACATACCCATTCCATCCAAGGAGACTTGTACACACACAGGCCTTCTCGTCCGCTGTTCCCGCCGTGGTCTTTGCCGCCATACTCGTTGTGGTGCTGGTCGCGGCAGCCGTCGTTCTGCCGGGCGCGGCTGCGGCGGCCGTCCATACCTATGGCTGCGTGCTCGATGGCCGGCAGGAGGTGCCGCCGACCAGCTCTCCGGCGCTGGGCGGTGGCCAGTTCATCATCGACACGGACGCGAATACCGTGCAGTACCGTATTGTCTTCACGGGCTTGACCGCGGCCGAGAGCGGGGCGCATGTCCACGGCCCGGCCGGGCCGGGAACCAACGGTGGCGTCCTGGATGCGCTCGCCGTGGGCAATCCCAAGGTTGGCACCTGGAACTACGCCGAGGCCCAGGAGGCGGACATCCTGGCGGGCAAGACCTACGTGAACATCCACACGACGGCCTTCCCGGGAGGAGAGATCCGCGGACAGATCACGCCGCTGAACGCCGCGCTCGACGGGGAGCAGGAGGTGCCGCCGGTCGCGACGCCCGCGCGCGGCTGGGGCGTCTTCCAGATCGACACCGTTACCAAGGAGCTGCACTACTACATCCAGGTCGGCGGCCTGACCGGTGCGGAGACGGGGTCCCACATCCATGGCCCGGCGCTCCACGGAATCAACGCCGCCGTGGCCGAGGCGCTCCCGGTGGGGAATCTCAAGGTCGGTACCTGGACCTATGATGCCTCCGAGGAGGAAGGCATTCTCAACGGTCACTACTACGTCAACGTCCACACCAATACCCACCCGAGCGGGGAGATCCGGGGCCAGATCGTGCCGACGGTCGTGCCCCTGGATGGCCGGCAGGAGGTGCCGCCGGTGGCGTCGCCGGGAGCGGGCGTCGCGCTGCTCAGCGTCGATTGGGTCTCCAACACGCTCAGCTACGATGTCCGCTTCGCCAATCTGAGCGGCGCCGAAACCATGGCGCACATCCATGGCTACGCCCCGCCGGGCTCGAACGGCGGCGTGCTGGAGGTGCTCGCCCTGGGCGACCGGAAGCTGGGCACCTGGGCCTTCGGTCCGGCGAATCAGCCGCCCGTGCTCGATGGCCGGACCTACTTCAACGTTCACACCACTGTGGTGCCGAGCGGCGAGATCCGTGGGCAGATCATGGGTCTGCCGGGGGACGCCACCAGTGATGTCGAGGCCGGGATGGAGCCGCTGGCGAAGAACGCCTTGTCGCTGACGCGGATGGCGCCCAACCCGCTTTCGGGGCAGGGGGCGATTCAATTCCAACTCGAACGGCCGGGAGCGGTTCGGATCGAGCTCTTCGACAGCCAGGGCCGCCTCGTGCGCGAGTTCGGGGAACGGGAGTATGTCGCGGGAGCACACGTGGCTCCGTGGGACGGCCGGGACGGCGCTGGCCGGCCGGTCGGCAGCGGCGTCTATCACTACGTACTGCGCACCGCTGAGGGACGTGTGAGCCGGCCGGTGAATGTGATCCGATAGAAGGAGGTGTGAAGCAGCCCGAGTCTCGGCGTCGCGAGGCGTGACCGCTTGGCGGCGCCGAGAGCGAGGCGTGACTGCTTGGCGGCGCCGCGAGGCGTGACTGCTTGGCGGCGTCGCAATGTTTCGCCCACGACCATCCAGCCCTTGTCTCGGACAGGATCGCCTCGGAACCGGCGCCGCGGACGGTTGAGGATCGATCCACGTATCTGCTTGTCTAGACAGAAGTTCCCACTGCAGACGCCCTGATTCTGAGGGCAACCGATTCTGGAGCAGGGAGATAGGGAGTTTGCGACGCGGATTAGTGTTGTCATGTCTGAAATTATTATTCTGTTGACATAATGCCGGTTGGATGTATATTCGTTCCCATGCACATCGAGAGCGTTCCCAACCGTAACTCCCACCCGACGATCCTACTGCGCGAGGGGTGGCGCGAAGGCAAGCGGGTGCGCAAGCGCACCTTGGCCAACCTCACCCATTGGCCCGCCGCGCAGGTGGAGGCATTGCGTGCGGTCCTGGCGGGCAAGACCCTGGTCTCGATCGAGGAGGTCTTTGTCCTCGAGCGCTCGCTTCCCCACGGCCATGTCGAGGCCGTCTTGTCGATGATTCGCAAGCTCGGTCTGGAGCGGATGCTCAGCCCCCGACGGTGTCGGGAGCGTGACCTGGTGATGGCGATGCTGGTTTCACAGTTGATTCATCCATCCTCGAAGCTGGCCACGACGCGTCTGTGGCATACAAGCACACTGGCCGAGGAGTTGTCGGTGGAGGATGCCGATGAGGACGCCTTGTACGAAGCGCTCGATTGGTTGTTGGCGCGCCAGAAGCGGATCGAATGCGCCTTGGCCCGGCGTCACTTGTCCGAGGGGGCCGTGGTGCTCTACGACGTGAGCAGCAGCTACTGCGAGGGGCACACCTGTCCGCTCGTGCGCTACGGACACAACCGGGATCGGAAGAAGGGGACGCCGATCATCGTCTATGGCGTGATGACCGATGCGCAGGGCTGTCCGGTGGCGGTCGAGGTGTATCCGGGCAACACGGGTGATCCGAAGACGGTGCCGGATCAGGTGGAGACCTTACGCAAGCGCTTTGGTCTCTCGCGTGTGGTGTTGGTCGGCGACCGGGGGATGCTGACCCAGACCCAGATCGAGCATGTGAAGACCTATCCGGGCGTGGGCTGGATCAGTGCGCTGCGAAGCCCGGCAATCCGCAAGCTGGTGCAGTCGGGAGCGCTCCAGATGTCGCTGTTCGATGAGCGCAACCTGGCCGGGATCCACTCGCCGGACTATCCCGACGAGCGCTTGGTGGCCTGCATGAACCCGCTCTTGCGTCAGCAACGGCGGCGCAAGCGCGAAGAGCTGCTGGTCATGACGGAGCAAGCGCTGGAGAAGATCGTCCGGGACGTGGCGCGGCGTACGCGCACACCGCTCGATCGCGGACAGATTGGCGTGAACGTCGGCCGGGTCCTGAACGCCTACAAGGTAGGGAAGCACTTCAAGACCGAGATCGCCGACGGGCACTTCTCGTGGGAACGGGATCAGGCCTCGATTCACGCCGAGGCGGCTCTCGATGGAGTCTACATCGTGCGCACGAGTGAACCGGCCGAGCGGTTGTCTTCCGAGGACGCCGTGCGGCAGTACAAGAGTCTATCCCAAGTGGAGCGTCTGTTCCGAACGTTGAAGAGCATCGACATCCGCATCCGTCCGATTCGCCACCGCACACCGTCGCACGTGCGCGGTCACATCTTCCTGTGCCTGTTGGCCTACTACGTCGAGTGGCACATGCGCCAGGCGCTCGCCCCGCTCTTGTTTGACGATGAACAGCTTGCCGTCGATCGCGCCGTTCGGGATCCTGTGGCTCCGGCCGAGCCGAGTCCGGCGAGTCGCAAGAAGAAGACAGCACGTGAGACCGAAGACGGCCTGCCCATCCACAGCTTCACGACCCTACTGAGGTCGTTGGCCACGCGATGCCGCCACCGTTGTCGGATGACATCGGCGCCCACCGGCGCCACTCTCGAACAGCTCACCGAACCCACGCCCTTGCAGGCGAAGGTCAGTGAGCTGCTTGAGGTGTTCCCAGGCAGGGTACAGAGGTCATAGACGTAACTTCCGCCCTCAAGGGCGGATACTGTGCTGGCGGCGAAGGAACTTCGGTCTAGAATTCCGATACAGACGCCCAGGTCGCTTGGGCAGTCCGCACCTGCGCCCGCCTGCCGCGCGACGGTTTCGCAGCAAGAGGTCGTTTTGGTCTGGATCACAGAGTCGAAGTCGGGCACACTTCCTCCATGTGGCCGAGCTGTCCGGATGGTCACGAAACTCGGGATGACGAGGGCAACGTACTTGGAAACATCTGATCTAGGCGACGAAAACGACGCCGCCGTCGTCGAAGGGGACGTCGACGAGGTGGCGAGACGGTGATCCTGGGTCCAATCCAAATGGCGACATCGTCCCCCGCAGGCGACCTGATGGCGGAGGCGGCCGGCAGCGAGGCCGTCATGGCCTTGACACTCTATGTCCTGCTGGCCCTGATTTTCTCCTTCCTCTGCTCCATCGCCGAAGCGGTGCTGCTGACCCTGCCGCCGTCCTACATCGAGGGTTTGGCCAAACGCCGGCCCCAGCTCGCCGTGCGTCTGCGGCAGATCAAGATGGAGAACATCGATCGCTCCCTGGCTGCCATCCTGACCCTGAACACCATCGCGCATACCGTGGGGGCCATCGGGGCGGGCGCCCAGGCCGTGTTGGTCTTCGGAAGCGCCTTCTTCGGGATCTTCTCGGCCGTGATGACGCTCTTGATTCTCTTCGCGTCGGAAATCGTGCCCAAGACCATCGGCGCCGTGCACTGGCAGAAGCTGACCGGCTTCACCGCCTGGTATGTCCAGCTCCTGATCTGGGTGCTCTACCCGTTGATCCTGGTCAGCGAGTCAATCACGCGCGTGATCGCCCGCGGGAAGCAACCCCACATTTTGAGCCGCGACGAACTGACCGCCATTACCCTCATGGGCGAGCGATCGGGGGCCCTGCGGCCGGAGGAGTCGAGGATCATCCGGAACCTTCTGCTCTTCGAGGATCTGAAGGCCGGAGACATCATGACCCCGCGCCCGGTTGTCATCGCCCTGCCGGAAGAGATGACCGTCGGTAAGGCCCTGGAGACATCCGGGGTCCGGCCCTTTTCGCGATTGCCGGTCTACCGCGACAGCATCGATCACGTCACCGGCTTCGTCCTCAAGGAGGAGCTCCTGCTCCAGCAGGCCCTGGACCGGGAGGATCAGCAGCTGGCCGAGCTCAAGCGAGACATCCCCACCGTGAACGAGACCATGCCACTGCGCGAGCTGCTGGAGTTCATGCTCGAGAAGCGGCAGTCCCACATCGCCCTGGTGGTCGACGAGTACGGCGGCACCGAGGGGCTCGTGACCATGGAAGACGTGGTCGAGACGCTGCTGGGCCTGGAGATCGTCGACGAGATGGACGAGACCGACGACATGCAGGCCTACGCTCGCCGGCGCTGGGTGGCCCGCGCGCGGGCCATGGGGTTGCCGGTGGAGGAACCGTTGCCGGCCGGGGGTGAGCCTGAGGGCAAGCACCGCACGCCGGACAACTAACGCGCGAGCATGAGCTTCCGCGTCAAGACCTGCCCATCCGCTTCCAGCCGGCAGAAGTAGACACCCGCGGATTGCGCGCCACCGCCGGCATCCCTTCCGTCCCAGGTGACCGGACCGCCGCGATTGCCGGCCAGGTCGGTCGCCATCACGTGATAGTAGGAGAATCCGGAGACGGCCATCTGCGGCTCGACCGTATCGCCGATAAAGGTCGCGTTCTGCTCATCAAACTCGGGTTCGTCGGAACCATAGACGGAGAAGTATGCGAAGTCTTCCTCCGGAGCCTCGTCCCAGCCCAACAGCGTGAACTCGATCACCCAGTTGAGGCCGGTCGGAACGTCGGGAGCCAGATTGTCCACGGAGTATCCGCTGTCGGGCGCGGAGTCGTAGAACTCGTTCGGAATCTCCGTGACGGCACTGACGAAGAAGACCGACCAGCAGATGCCCCCCTGGGCGGTCGAATCGCAGAGGGTCGGGGAGACCCACTGGTAGGAGTCATCGCCGCTGGCCGGGACAACGCCGACGCAGTCCCAGCCCTCGATCCGCGCACCGCTTCCGGAGAAGCCGAGGCGCCGGCTCTCGCCGCGCTCGCGCACCATCCGGTGGGAAGCCGGGCCCGAGGGGCGACTCGCGAGCGATCGATCCTGGCGGCGATAGACCGCATACTCGGTCACGGCCGGCTCGCTGCCGGGCTCTTCGTTCAGGGAGCGCGCCCAGGTGACTTCGACGTTGCCGCCCTGGTCGTTACCGACATCCAGGATGGAGAGGATCGCAGGACGCCTGTCCGGACAGGGGTTCGGATCGCACACGGTCCCCTCGCCCGCGAAGTCGTGTTCGCACTCGACTTCCAGGAGCAGGGTGCAACTGCCGTCGTAGTCACAGCAGGCCCCCGGCAACGGGCAGGGGTTCGGATCGCACGGGATGTCCAGCCCCATCCACTGGCCCGATAGCTCCGCGCAGACGTTCGGATCCATGACCTCACACCAACCCCCGGACATGCAGCACGCGCCCATCGGTGCTGGGCAGGGATTCGGATCGCATTCGAGCCCTTCCCACCACATCCCCTCGCATTCGAGGTAGGTGGTAATCGCGCAGTCCTGGTCGGTGCAGCACGCCCCCGGGTCTTGCAAGCAGGGGTTGGGTGAGCAACCGAGTCCTTCATACCACATCCCTTGGCAATCCTCGGCGAAAGTGACAGAGCACGAGGTGCCGATGCAACAGGCTCCTCGGGGCTCGGTGCAGGGGTTGGGATTGCAGTCAAGACCCGGGTAGAAGCTAAACATACAATCAGCAGAGGGCGCCACGTAGCATTCCGAGGACATACAGCAGGCCCCCAAGTCCTCGGGGCAGGGGAACGGATCACAGGACCCGGTCCCTCCCATCCAGAACCCTCCAGAGAGCTGGCACTCCCACTCCTCGAGGAGGAAACAGCTCCCATCGACCAGACAGCAGGCAGCGGTCGTACGTTCAGGCTCGGCCGCCCGAAGGTCGGCGTCCGAGGAGTCGAGAGGCAACGGCGTCTGCGCGATGCCTTCGGGGGCGAAAGAGAGACCAACCGCGCAGGTCATGAGCAGGAAGAGGTTAGACCACGTTTTCATGGGGACTCCTACGGGACCGCGGGGGGAAGCGGCCGCGGTTCTCCGGCTTCTTGGTTGGCGCGATTCTCTCGCGCGGCCAAGTGCTATGCGCCCGCGTGCTTGCTGCCGCCGATGCTCACGCACAGACGGCATGCGCGACCCTGGCCCGGCGTCACGCGCTGCCACCCGATGCACCCATACGCATTCCTGTGTGCCTCTTCCGTCCCGGTCCCGGCACCACGGGTACGATTGTATCATGACCGAAACAGATTGTGCCCCGGCTCGTGATCACCGGTGTGGCCGCCGCCCCCGGATCGACCTCCACGCCGGCTTGCCCGTCTCCGGACCGGCCTCCACGCCGGCTTGCCTGCCCCCCAGGGCGGCCTCCACGCCGGCTTGCCTGCCCCCAGGACGGCCTCTACGCCGGCTTGCCTGCCCCCAGGACGGCCTCTACGCCGGCTTGCCCGTCTCCGGATAGGCCGGCCGGGCAGACTCCCACCGTGAATGGGTGCACACGGATGCGGCACACGAGCCGGAGTGTACACGTCAGGACGATTGTCCTTTGCCGAACCCCCATCTGGCAGTACAGTTTGCGACGAGCAAGGAGTGTCGTAACAGCAAGCGCTGATGCGCGGGTGCATGGCTTGTGTTTACGGCCGCTGGCTTGCTGCGGTTCACTTGCTGCGGTGTCAATAGCCGGGAGGTGTCTTGTGAGAACATGGGTGCACGACCCCGTGCGGCTTCTGTTGGCGTTCCTTGCCATTTTGCTGACGGCGGGATGTGGCAGTGATTCGACACCTTCCGTCCCGGACCCGATCGAACCAGCACAGGATCGAGTGCTGGAAGAACGTCAAGCCGTCATTGGATCTGGTGGCGGCAGCCTGGCCTTATCGGATGGCGCGCGACTGGTCGTGCCGGCAGGAGCTCTGTCTGCCGAGGCCGAGGTCGGGATGACCAAGCTTGGTCATCCGCAAGACTTTGGTGAGGGTGCCGTTGCCTATGAGCTGTCGGGGCTGCAAGATCTCGCGGCCGCGGCCACGCTCGTCTTGCCCACACCGGGCCTGGAGCAGGCGGAGGACGGCATCGGCATTTGTCGTTATGACACCGAGACGGGTCTGTTTGAAGACACCGAGGCCATTATCGACTTCGCCGCCAGGACAGCAACGATCACGTTGGATCCTACAGCGGGGAAGGCTCGAGGTTTTCTGGATCGCCTACGTTACTTGGTCCAGATCGAGGGATTCTATGGCACCGAGCACAGCGAGCTCTTGCTGCGCTTGCCCTTCTACGAGCAGATCTCGACCGGATGTTGGGCCGCCTCCTGTTTGATGGTGCTCCGCGCCCATCGCGACCCGACCGAGTCGAACCTGCATCTTGGCGATGCACTTCATTTCGTGGGGGCGAGCGAGTCCGATTACGGTCTCAACATCAGGCAGTTCACCGAGACGATGCTGCTGTTCCTGCATCAGCACACCGGGGCGCCGGTGTCCTGGCGCGGCTACATGAATCACGCCAACTTGCGCTATCGCATCTTGCGTTTGCTGGATGCCGGATATCCGGTGCTGGTGAATATTCCGATCCCGGGCCAAGGACGCCACGTGGTCGTGGTGATTGGGTATCGCCTGGGGGGGCAGGAGTTCATCATCCACGATCCTCAGGCCATTACCGAGGTCACCCCGACGCTGGGCACCATGCAGACGGTTCGTCCCGCGGACTGGTTTGCCGACATGCAAGCCCACGCCATGGTCGCCATTCAGGCTGTTTGGGTCGAGCGGGCGTTGCCGGCAACCCGCCCGCTGCAGACGATCGGGTGCCCCGGCGAGGGTCATGAAGGTCCTCCGACAGGCTTTGTAACCTTCGATATCCTGAATCCCGCCGACGGCAGCGGCCATGATTTTGTGAAGCTGCGCTTCAAGCCCTCTGCGACAACCGTGTACGGCAAGGGCTATGTTTGGCAATCACAGCGAGATGATGCCGCTGTGCCGCTCCTACCGGCTACCACGGCAAACTTGCGGGTCCGGACACCGCTCTGGAATGCTCATCCCGGGGCGGCTGATGTGGCGGTGCGCGTGCAAGTCAATGCCGGCGCCGATCGCCTGGTCTGGCAGGATTCGGAACTGGTCAGCCTGCCACCGGCTGCCGACAACACTCTTTCGGTGCAAGAGGTCTCGCTGGAGCTGCCACTCGGCGGGACGCGTCACCATGCGCGCGCCGATGCGAACGGTGTGCTGCCACTGGCCATCTGGGGAGAAGTCAACACGCTGTCGGGCGCGTTTCTGGATGGCTTTGGCCTCTACCTCAACATCTCCGTGGTGCCGGTCCTCGGCCGCCTCGAACCTACCAGCGCGAACCCTGGTGATGTTGTTACCATCCATGGTATGGGCTTTGGTGATTCGAGAAGCACGAAGAGCCAGGTGCTGATCGGCACGACCCCGGCGGTGATCAACTCCTGGGCGGATGCAACGATCACAGTCGAGGTCCCGCCGGAGGCCATGACCGGCCCGCTCGTGGTCGAAACCGGCGAGCAACACCGGTATGCCAGCAACGCTCTCACGCTGACCATCGGCAATGCGCCGCGCATCCTGGGATTCGACCCGCCGCACTGCGATGGAAGCAACGTCATGACCCTGACCATTCTCGGTGAGAATTTCGGTGACGCTCAGGGCGCCAGCCAGTTGTACAGCTATAGCTATGATTACTTTTTGATATATGGCGATCCGCCTAGCATAACCATCTGTCCGCGAGGCTACAAATGGTGGGATGGCTCACCCCACGAGATAGATTTTGGTTATTATGGCGTGCGCACCTACACCTTTGCTATCGAGTCCTGGTCAGATACTGCGATCAGTGTCCGCGCCCTGGAGGACGGCGTGGTCATGCCGGTGCGTTACCTTTTTCATCCATGGTGGCATCTGGCCATCAAGCGGGCCGATGGCATCTGGAGTACAGGCTCTAACTTCTGGACCTAATCGAGGCCAAAGGGACGCACCGGAGCTGTTGCACGATCCTATCCCAACGCCCCTCGCCTTGCTTGCTCAGGCTGACTTGCATAGGCTGACTTGCATAGGCTGACTTGCATCGGCTGACTTGCATCGGCTGAGCTGCGCTCGGCGCGAGAATGCGATTGCTGGCCATGTGCGCGCTGATTTGGGGTCCAACACGCACGGAAACGCTCACATCGCCACGCGTTGGTTGCGCTGGATTTCGGTCGCGCGGCGAGGAGGCACGCCTACCTTCTCGGCGAACTCGGGCCACCGGCGCACAGCGGCGATGACGCGATCCAGCATCTGATTCGCACGCGTCTTCTTGATGCCAGCCACTCGGGCCAGGGCCTGCAAATCCGCGCGCGTGAACTCATCCCGCTTGCCGTTGATGCTCATCTGGTGCCGGCTGGTCCATTCACCGGTGGGGGTCCAGGCGTACGATGCGTCGAAGGCGGGCGCGAGGGACCATTCGCCTCGTCGATTCATGAGGAAGGCGATGTTCTTGACGTGATCGTTGCAGTTGCGACCCACGACGTTGAAGAAGGCACGTGAGCACCTGTTGATCCATATCCTTTCGAGGGAGACCCAAGCGCTGGATGACCTGGATCGCTTGTTCGTAGGAATGGCTCGCCGGCTGCTTGTAGTCAAGGTGGGCCATGGCCCCGAGGGACTGCATATGCAGCTTCCCTCCTCGAGCGGTCCGATCAAACCGTTTTGTCATGAAGTGGCTCCGACCACCTTCGTCGTGTAGGCGGCAGGTCGCCATTTCGATACCGGCTTCAACAGCCATCAGATGATAGGCATACTCGATCTTCCCGTAGCCCAGCGGACTGGCCATCTCGGCATCCCAGGTGCTGGAAACGCCATCGAATTTCATGAGCCAGTGTTCGAAGCCGGGCCCTCCATCTAGCTGGCCCGATCGGAACTCGTTCGTCTTCGGATTCCATGCCAGTATCGCCTTCGCCCTCGCTCACCGGCGGAGGTGCCGACGCGCGGCAGGTCGTTGACTGCCTCACGATCATCCACGCCTGCAAAAACGCCACCGAGACCGCCACGCTCCTCGAGTATCCGATTGGCCAGGTCGACCAGGCTCGCGACCTCCACCGCGCGCCTGCTTCCCGGCGGCGCTAGCGTGGCGGGCTCATACTCGAGTGCGCCCATGCCGCGACGCCCCACATAGCAGAGACGCTGTACAGTCCACATTCGTCACCCCATCAACCGGAGTTCTGAGGGATTATTGGCGTACATCTGCAGGCGGGGTCGGTGAAGACGCTGATGTCGAGCCCCATGGCAACGAGAAAGGCCAAGGGTCTTGCTTGCGGTGGACACAGGAGCGATCTCCGGCTGCCGATTCGTGCCACCATGATTCCGGTGATGGCCGTGGTCATCATGAAGGAGGTTGGCCGGTCGGTGGGCCGGCCGGCCCATCCAGGCAGGAGGGTCCCGGTGTTCTCGACATGGGTTCGCATGGATCGTTCCATGAGCCGCCAGACCAAGAGGGCGATTGACTCTTGTAAACCAGCGAGTGTCAGACGGGCGAGTGCTCGGATTGATCCGAAGTATGCTCAAGGCCGGCTGCATCTCGTCTGGTAAACGGAACCCGACAGAGCAGGGCACGCCTCAAGGAGGGGTCGTTTCACCCCTCTTGAGCAATATCCTTCTAACGCCGTTTGACCGGGAGATGCGACAGAAGGGCTATCTGTTGACACGTTACTCTGATGATTGGGTGGTGACGTGCAGGACGCGCGCGGAAGCTCGTGCCGCCCTGGCCGTCGCTGCGCGGATCCTCGAGAAGCTCGGGGTGACTCTGCACACGACGAAAACTCGGATCGTGCACATTCGGCACGGTTTCGAGTTCCTGGGATACAAGATCAAGCGAGGTAGCCGCCCGTTGCGGCTTGCCCCGTGGAAGATCTGCAGTGGCGTCCGTTCAGGCGACCTGTATGCGTATCCACGGCAGAAGTCTCTCGACCACTTCAAGGAGCAGATTCGGGGACGCACGCGTCGCAAGGCCCCGCTCACGACGGATGCACTCATCCAAGAGCTGAACCCGGTGATTCGTGGATGGGGAAACTACTACTGTAGGGCCCACGTCCGCAAGCTCTTCAACCAGCTTGATCGCTGGATCGAGCGGCGCCTCTGGTCGCATCGCTACAAGCGTTGGCGCTGTCGGGGGTGGAAAACCCTCCCCACGGCCAAGCTGCGTGGCGAGCTGGGTTTGGTAAGCCTTGTCGCACTGATTCCTTCTCTCAAGCCTCGTCACTGACGCAGTTTCGTGAAAGCCGTGTGCGGGAAATCTGCACGCACGGTTTGAGCGGCGGACGGAGGCTAGACGGAAACTCGCCCGACGTGCAGGCCATACATCCCTGTCCATGACCGCCATGTTTGAGACTTTGTCTCATCTATCGTGCCCCGGGGCACGGACTTAACTAGTTGATATTGAATGCTTTACAGACTTC
>CAYQJL010000096.1:0-7221 GCA_964417675.1 uncultured bacterium
CTGGTCCAGCATCCTCTGGGTCAGCTCCAGATTGATCTTGGCATTCTCGAAGGCTGGATCGTGGACGATCGCCTGGGCAAAGGCATCCCGCGCTTCGGCCAGCCGTCCCATCTTATAGAGGGTGTTGCCCCGATTGTAGGCCACACGGGCCGACAGGGCCGCATCCGAACGCCCCGCGGCCACGTCGTAGAACTCGGTGGCATCCTCGAAATCACCCTTGAGATGGTACAAGTTGCCGAGATTGAAGAACGGCCGCGGATCCTCGGGATGCTCGGCGCGATACACTTCATTGCGCGCCAGCAACTCATTCCACTGCTCCTCATCCAGCATCTCATCGCGCGGGCTGCCCGGCGGCAGTTGCGCTCCACCCGGCGGCAGTTGCGCTCCACCGGGCGGCATGGCAAGCGATCCCCCCTGCGGCATGCCTTGTGATCCCCCCTGCGGCATGCCTTGCGATCCCCCCTGCGGCCTGCCTTGTGATCCCCCTTGCGGCATGCCTTGCGATCCCCCTTGCGGCATGCCTTGCGACGCCCCTTGCGGCATGCCTTGCGACCCGGCCTGCGGGACGGTGCCGGCCAGCAGGAGGAAGCCGGCCAGAAGCAGGCTCACGGCAGCGGGGCGCCGGGATGCGCGCCCGGGCACGCCTCCCGGCCGCCGGCCGGGCAGGAACCAGAGGCCCAGCAGAAGGATGGCCGCCGGCCATACGAAGTAGCTGTAGCGATCCTCGTACAGCACGCGAACCCCGCCGCTGAGTTCCTTCTTCTCCATTCGCTCGATCTCACTCATGATGCGATCGAGGCCGAGGGTGCCGCCGGCACGCACGTAGAGACCCCGCGTGTCCTCGGCCGCCTGGCGCAGGGGAGCCTCGTTGAGGCGGGTCATGACGATCTTCCCTTCCTGATCGCGCTTGTAGCCGGTGACCGCTCCGGCTCCATCCCGCAGGGGAATCGGCTCCCCGCTCTCGCTCCCGATTCCGACCGAGAAGATCCGTACCCCCTGTTGCCGGGCCGCACGCACCGCCTTCTCGAGATCCCCGACATGATCCTCGCCGTCACTGATCAGAATCAGAGCCTTGAACTCATCTCCTTCGCTCTCGAAGGCACGGCATGCCACCGAGATCGCCTCCGCAAGACTCGTCCCCGGCTCAGGAATCAAATCCGGTCCCATGTACTCGAGAAACATGCGTGCGGCCGCATAGTCGAGCGTCAACGGGCACTGGACGAACGCGGCGCCGGCAAACGCGACCAACCCGATACGGTCACCCCGCAGGCGATCGATGATGCCGGCAATCTCGTGCCGGGCGCGCAGGAGGCGGCTCGGCTTGAGATCCTCCGCCAGCATGCTCTCGGACACGTCCAGCGCGACAATGACATCGATCCCCTCGCGGGCCGCCGTGATGTACTGGGTTCCCCGCTGCGGTCGCGCCCCGCCCAGAATCACCAACCCCATGGCCAGGATCATCAAGAACAGGGTCCACCGCAGCCGGCCGCGCACCAGATGGCTGGTCAGGCGGGCCGCCATCGGTTCGCTCATGGCCCTGCGCAGCTGTGCGTCACCGGCGCGTAGACGCCAGCCCGCCAGCCCGGCCAAGACCGGCAGCAGAAGCAGAAGCCAAAGCATCTCTGGGTTGGCAAACCTCATCCCGTGTGCGATCCTTCCAGGCTACGGCAAGCGCCGCAACCAGGTTACGCGGGCCACCAGTTCGAGCACGAGCAGCGCCAGCACAGGCCAGAGCAGGCTCGCCCCGAGATCACGATACTCCACATACTCCTCGGTCTCGACCAGGGTTCGTTCCAGCGCATCGATCCTCTCGTAGACGCGGCGCAGCGACTCCCGATCCTGGGCGCGAAAGTAGAGACCGCCCGTGATGTCGGCCATGCGTTGCAATGTCTCCTCGTCGAGATCCACCTCCACGTATCGGGTTTGCCGGCCGAAGATCGGATGCTCCACCGGGAAGGGCGCCTTGCCCTTGGTCCCCGCCCCGACGGTGTAGATGCGCACTCCCAGATCGCGCGCCAGTCCGGCCGCGGTGAGGGGATCGAGAACCCCGGTGTTGTTCATCCCATCGGTCAGCAAGATGATGACGCGGCTGTCACCGGCGATGTCCTTCAGGCGGTTGAGCGCATTCCCAATGGCCATCCCCACCGCCGTGCCATCCTTGATGTCCCCGATCTGGATTTCATCGAGCAGCCGCAGCAGAACCTGGTAGTCCGCGGTGAGCGGGCATTGCGTATAGCTGTTCGAGGCAAACACGACCAGGCCGATCCGGTCGCCTTGGCGACCGGAGATGAACTCACGGGCCACGTCTTTGGCCGCATCCAGACGGCTCCCGGGACTGAAATCCAGCGCCTGCATGCTACCCGAGATGTCCAGGGCCAGCACGATGTCGATGCCCTCTGCGAAGGAACTGACCTGGGTGCGTCCCAGGCGCGGGCCGGCCAGGGCAACGATCAACAGCACCAGCGTCAGAATTCGTACGACCAGCAGTGCGCGCTGTGCCAACGTGCGCGGGCTGACCCACCGGCCCACACCCGGCGGCAGGGCGATTCCCAGGCCGCCACCCCAGCGGGCCCGCCACAGGTGCCGCCACGCCAGGGCCAGTGGAATGACCGTCAGCAGCAACAGCAGCCAGGGGCGCGCCAGGCTCATGACCGCCCCCCCGGACCGGTCGAGACCGCCTCGGCCGCGCCTGTCTCGGCTGCGTCCACCGACGGGTGAGCCCGGCCGTAGGCCGCCTCGCTGCCCGTGACCAGCCGGCGGGCCTCATCCGCCAACTCCTTGGTTTCGGCCAGCAGGGGACGTACCCCGGCGAACTTGATCGCATCGGTCCGCGCCAGCCAGGCCGCCAGAACCTGTTGATCCTTGACCGGCAGATCCGTACGCGGGAGCCAGCGGAGAATCTCCGGGCGGGTGGCCTCGACAGCCGGTTTCTCCCACCGGCGTCCGAGGTAGTGGCGCAGCACCCAGGACAGCTCCTGCACAAACCGCCGCATCTCACCCTTCTCGGCCCATCCGGCGCGCAGGAGCGTCTGCAGGCGCTCCTCGAACTCCTCGGCCGGCGGAGGCAACCGCATCGCCTCCGGGCCGGCGGCACGCACCTGGCGCCGCGACCACCACGCCAGCGCCGCCAGCGCCAGTAGCAAGGCCGTGAGCCCCAGCGCCGCCCACAGGTAGGGAAAGCGATCCAGATTCTGCATAGCGGCCAGAGGTCGCAGCTCTGCCTGCGGCTCGGCCACCCGGGCGGCGACGGTGAGTCCGTGGGGCTCCCCGCTGGCGAGGGTGTCGCCCTGCGCAGACAGAAGCAGCACAGGTCCGACGGTAAAACGGCCTTCCCGCGTGGCCATGAATCGCAGGCGGTAGTCGACCGCAATCCAACTCGAGTCCCGACCCGCCGCCGTAGAATCGCGGGCCAGGAGCAGGAGCGTATCGTTCGGCGGAAACCAGGCAAGCTGGGCCGGACCCAGCGCGGCCGGCCAGCCGCCGGTCACTTCCAGCGTCAACAGGTCGCCCACGGCGGCCGAATCGGCCGCCAGACGGCTCCTCCACAGAATCGCTCCATCCTCCGGCGGGGTCTCACGGCAGCCCCCCAGCCACGCAACCAGAATGGCGGCCACTCCCACGATCGCCGCGGCCACGCAGCGGTATCTTGCGGCACTCCCGATCATCCAATCCGCCCCAATCGGCGCTCGCGCATGCGAAAGAACGCCATCAAAGGTTCGACCGGATCGCGCCCGACATGGATCTCGACCTGGTCCACACCGCGACGGCGCAGCAACGCGGCCAGCGCCGCGCGCTGTGCTCGATAGGCGCCCAGAAGGTGGTTGCGGGTGCGTGGATCCCCGGTGTCAAGCAGCAGGCGCCGGCCGCTCTCGAGATCTTCCCACTCCACCAGGCCCATGTCGGGCAAGCTTTCTTCGAAAGGATCCCGCAGCGTGAGGGCCACGACATCGTGTTTGCGGGCCAAGCGTCCCAGCGGCCGGTCCAGCGTCTCGACATCGGTGAGAAAGTCGCTCAAGAAGAACAGCGTGCTGCGGCGGCGCAACACGTGCAGGGCCGTCTCGCAGGCGGCCGCCAGATCCGTGCCCCGGCCGGCCGATTCGTGGTACAGGATATCGCGGATCAGGCGCAGCCCGTGCGAGCGGCCCTTGCGCGGCGGAATGAGCAGTTCATCCCGATCGGTGAAGATCAACAGGCCGACCTTGTCATGATTGTTCATCGCCGAGAAGGCCAGCAGCGCGCAGGTCTCGGCGGCCTGCTCCATCTTGCTGCGCCCTGCGCTGCCGAAGGCCTGCGAGGCGCTCGCATCGACCAGGAAAAAGACGGTCAGCTCACGCTCCTCGGCGTATTTCTTGACGAAGGGCGCGCCGAAACGGGCGGTCACATTCCAGTCGATCGAACGGATGTCGTCACCGGGCACGTATTCGCGCACCTCGGCGAATTCCATCCCCTGCCCCTTGAACACCGAGTGATACTCGCCGGCGAACAGCTCGCTGACGAGCGCCTTGGTGCGAATCTCGATCCGCCGGACACGCTGCAGCATCTCCGCCGGCAGGACACCTTGCGGCGCAGCCTCCCCTGGAGACGAAGAGCGCGCACGGCCAACCCCACGCCGGCCCCGGGCTGGCCGGAGCGCGCCAGGCGCCGTGCGTCGATCGGGCGCGCTGCCGGACGAACTCGTCTGCTTCTTACGGAACCCGAACATGATCCAGGACTTGTTGAACGATCTCTTCCGAGGCGACCTCACGGGCCTCGGCCTCGTAGGTCACCAGCACACGATGCCGCAGGACATCGGGTGCCACCTCCTTCACATCCTCCCCATAGACCGCCCCGCGCCCCATCAGAAGCGCCATCGCCTTGCCCGCCATGGCCAGGGCCAGCGTGGCGCGCGGGGAGGCCCCGTGTCGAATCAGCGGCTGAAGACTCTCGAGCTGCGGGCTGATCTTACCGGGCAGGCGGGTTGCCAGCACCAGGTCGACGATGTAGTCCTTGACCGATTGCGCCATGGGAATGCGGCGCACCACCTCGCGGGCTCTGAGGATGTGATCGCAATCCAGCACCGCCCGCGCCGACGGGACCGCCTGGCTGGTCATCCGCTCGAGGATGCCGGCCTCCATGGTGCGGTGTTCCTCGAGACGTTCCGGATAGTCGAGTTTGACCTTCAACAGGAAGCGATCGACCTGAGCCTCCGGGAGCGGATAGGTGCCCTCTTGCTCGATCGGATTCTGGGTCGCCAGAACCATGTACGGCTCGGTCAGCCTATGCGTCTCGTCACCGATCGTAATCTGGCGCTCCTGCATGGCCTCGAGCAGCGCGCTCTGCACCTTGGCCGGTGCGCGGTTGATCTCATCGGCCAGCACGATGTTGGAGAAGAGCGGGCCCTTGCGTGGATTGAAGCTTCCGGTCGATGGATCGTAGATCAAGGTGCCGGTCAGGTCGGCGGGCAGCAGGTCCGGTGTGAACTGTATGCGCGAGTAGTGGGCCCGCAGGGTGCTGGCCAGGGACTTGACCGCCAAGGTCTTGGCCAGCCCGGGAACACCCTCGAGCAGGACATGCCCATCGGCCAGCAGACCGACCAGCATGCGCCGGATCAGATCCTCACGGCCGACCACGACCTTCGAAACCTCGTCCAGCACGGCGCGCAAAGGTGGCCAGACCTCCTCGACCTCTTCCTTGGATCGAGCCACCGCCTCGGCGAATTCAACCGGCTGATGTTCCATTGCGCTCCTCCTCCCTCTGCACTACTGGCCTCTGATCCGACCCGGCAGACCCAACCCACGCGGCCCACCCTACTCCATGTACGCAGACGCCGTCAGGTTCCCGATTCGAGCCACACGCTTCCCCGGCGGCGCTCAACCCGGGGGCCACCCCAGCGCCCGGCCGCCCAGCAGGTGGAAGTGCAGATGGAAGACCGCCTGGCCGGCGGGTTTCCCGCAGTTGACCACCAAACGGTAGGCCTGCGCGAGGCCCTCCCGGCGGGCAATCTCCTGACCGGCCTGCACGATGGATCCCAGCAGATCGGCGTCGGCGCCGGTCAGGTCATCGAGGGTCGCGATGTGTTGCTTGGGAATGATCAGCACGTGCGTCGGCGCGGCCGGGGAGATGTCCCTGAAGGCCAGCACCCGGTCATCCTCGAAGACGCGCTCGGCCGGAATCTCGCCGGCGATGATCTTGCAGAAAATGCACTCCGGCTCCATGCTCATTCCTTCCCTGGATCGTTGCCGAACTCAGCCCTCCGACTGACACTCGCCGGCGGACAATTTCTCCACTCGCCGGGCATGCCGACCGCCCTCGAAAGAGGCCGCCAGAAAGGCTTCCAGCACCGCCAGATTCTCCGGGAGCGAAGCATTGTCGGCGCCCATAGCCAGGACATTGGCATCGTTGTGACGGCGCGCTTGGCTGGCCATCGCCGGCGTGACGCACAACGCGGCCCGAATGCCGGGCACCTTGTTGGCCGCCATCGCCATACCGACACCGTTCGAACAGATCAGGACGCCCAAATCGCCCTTGGCGGCCGCCACCGCCCGGGCCACGGCGAAGGCATGGTCGGGATAGTCGGCGGCATCCGGGCCGTGGCACCCGTGATCGACGACTTCATGGCCGTGCTCGTTCAACCATCTCGTCAAGTGACGCTTCAACTCGTTGCCGCGATGGTCGTTTCCGATGTGAATGCGCATCCGTGCCTCCTGGTTCCAGCCTTTCGGCCCTTTCCGAAACCGCGCATCACCGTCTACGGGTGCTTCCCTTCCCGTTCCCGGGCCAGGGAGACGATGCGCGGCAGCGCTCGCTTGAGCCACTCCTCGAGTTGATCGCACGTCTGCCGGTAGCGCGCCTGACCGCCTCCGATCGGGTCGGCCACTCCTTGGGTGGGGGGCAGGCCGGCGAGCGCGGCAAGCGTGACGATCCGGTCGGCGCACTCCGGCAGGAGCCGGATCGCGCACTGGCGATGCGGCTCCTGCATGGCGACGATCAGGTCCGCGTTGAGAATCAGTTCCACCGTCAGGGGCTGGGACCGATGCGCGGCGATGTCGAGCCCGCGGGCATCGCATACCGCGACGGCTTCGGCCGCCGCCGGCGCGCCCTCGGCCGCGGCCACCCCGGCCGAGCTGACCTTGAGCGGGGTGCGAATCATGTCCCCGTTGCCGCCGAGCTTCTCCGCCTCAAGAAGCATCGATAGGATGCCCGCGGCCATCGGGCTGCGGCAGGTGTTGCCGCTGCAGATCA
>CAYQJL010000097.1:0-12663 GCA_964417675.1 uncultured bacterium
AGCACCAGCAGGTTGGTCGAGCGGCCGACGCGGAACTTCTCCAGCTCGGCATCCAGATGGGCCTGCTGGAGCTCGCGCGTCACGCGCGTGGCCGTGATCTGCTGCTGCGTGCGCCCCACCTCGACGCAGGCCGAGCGCACATCGCGCTCCACCATACGTTCCATGTTCTCCAGCGCCAGATCGAGCTGCCGGCGTGAGATCTCGGCGCGTTGCGCCCGGGCGCGGGCCTCGCGGTTGGGGATCGGGAACTCGAAGGAGAGCCCCCCCGAGACGCCATAGAAGGGGCTGCCGATGTCCGGGGCGGCCTCGGCGAAACTCTGCGCATAGGAGGTCCGGCCCAGCGTGATGAAGAAGTCCAGGCGCGGGAGCAACCCGTTGCGCGTGCGCGTGACCTCCAGCTCCCCGCGCGCGTGGGCCAGGCGGGCCTGCTCCAGATCCGGCCGCCGCGCAAGGGCCAGCGCTTCGTGGGCAGCCGGATCATCCAGCGAATCCACGGCCGCGACGGGATTGTCGGTCGGCAAGGGTATCATGCCCCAACCGCGCTCATCCCGGGGATTGAGCAGGTAGAGGAACTCGAGCCGCGCCTGTTCGTAGCCGCTCTGCGCATCGATCAGGCCGCCGCGGCGCCGGGCGACCTCGGCCCGCACGGCGGCCAGCTCCAGCTCGGGAAGCCGGCCCACGGCGATCCGCTCGCGGGACTCCTCCATCTGCCGCAGGGCCAGGCGCACCGACTCCTCCTGAATCTGCACCTCGCGGGCCGCCAGGTAGAGCAGCCAGTAGGCTCGCTCGGTGCGGGCCAGCAGACTCTGCGCCATGCCCTTGAGCTCCGCGCGCGAGATCTCCAGGTCGAGCCGCGCCTGGCGCAGGCTGGCCAGATTGGGACCGGTTCCCAGGCCGCGCAGCAGCGACTGCGTGACGGTCAGACCGATCGCCCCGGAGTACTGCGCGTCATAGATGCTCGAGGTCGAGCCGTTGACCGAGGCATCCAACGCCACCGTCGTGCCGGTGGGCAGCGCCGCCTCGATCCCGGCCGCGTACTCGCTGCGTCCCGAGGTCTCCTCGAACGGCTCGCGATTCGATCCCAGGAACCGCTGGGTCTTGGCTTCCCGGCGCGTGCCGGTCGCGGTCAGGACCGGATCGAAGGCCGCCCGCTCCCCGGCCGCGTAGGTCTCCGCGATGGCCGGCGCCAGGCGCTGAATGGCGAAGCTGGGATTGTTCTCCAGCGCGGTCAAGACCGCCTCGGGCAGGCTGATGCGCAACGTGTCGCTCCCGGCATGCTGCGCCCACGCCTGCCGGCCACCCACGTCGCAAGTCTCCGCGTCCTGCGCCGTCGCGTCCCGCACCATCGCGTCCTGCGCCCTCACGTCCTGCACCGTCGCGTCCTGCGCCGTCACGTCCTGCACCGTCACGTCCCGCACCATCACGTCCGGCGCCGTCACGTCCTGCACCGTCACGTCCTGTGCGGTGGCACCCCCCAGACCGAGCAGCCCGGCGGCCGCCAGAATCGTCACCACCGAGGGACGCCGTCGCAGCCGGCCCCAGAACCCGCGCTGCCCCGGAGCGCGCCCCTGCTCGAACAGCGAGTAGATGACCGGGATCAGCACCAGCGTGATGAGGGTCGAGCTCAGCAGTCCGCCGATGACCACCCGCGCCAGCGGCGCCTGGGCTTCGCCGCCCTCGCCGAGGCCGAAGGAGAGCGGCAGCAGGCCCAGCGCGGTGGTCAGCGTGGTCATCAGGATCGGCCGCAGGCGGCGCGAACCGGACAGACGGATGGCGTCCTGCAACGGCATCTGCTCCTGGCGCCGCAGCCGGTTGGTGTAATCGACCAGGAGGATCGCGTTGTTGACCACGATGCCGGTCAGCATGATGCAGCCGATGAAGGCCTGCATGCTGAAGATCGTGTTCGACAGAATCATCGTTGCGACCACGCCGATCAGCCCCATCGGAATCGAGAAGAGCACCACCAGGGGATCGCGGAATGACTCGAACTGCCCCGCCATGACCATGTAGATGAGCACCAGGGCCAGCACGAGGCCGAAGAGCAGCTCGCGGAAGGCCTCCTTCTGGTCCTCATACTCCTGGCCGAGCTGGATGCTGAAGTCCGGCGGCACCGGGATGGCCAGCAGACCTTGACGGATGTCGCGCACGATCGAGCCCAGGTCGCGGCCCGTGAAGTTGGCCGAGACGGTGATCACGCGCTCCTGGTCCTTGCGCTCCAGACTCACCGGACCGAGTTGCGGCACGGCGTCAACGACGTTGCGCAGTGCGATCGATCGCCCGCTGCTGTTGATGACGGTCAGATCGAGCAGCTCATTCAGATCGCGGCGGTCTTGCTCGCTCAAACGCAGCAGGATGCGATACTCCTTGCCGCCCGCGCGGTAGTAGGAAGCGTACGTGCCGCCGATCGTGGTCTGGAGCGCCTCGCCGATGGCCTCCACGCTCAGACCCAGATCGGTGGCCTTCTCCCGGTCGATGCGCACGATCCTCTCGGGGCTGCCTTCCTGGCGACTGACCCGCGCGTCGGTGATGCCCGCCACCTCCTTGACCACCGCCTCGACCTGCGCGGCCAACTGCTGCGCAATCGCCAGATCATGTCCGCGCACCTCCACACTGATATTGTCTCCGCTCGACTGACCCATTCTCAGGAGAAAGAGACCCTGGCCCGCTCGCGTGCGCAGCGTCACGCCCGGCAGGCCGGCCAGCGCCGGCCGCAGCGCGTTGGCCACCTCCTCGCTGCTGCGCCGCCGTTCGCTGCGCGGCACCAGCGTGACGCGGATCTCGGCCGTGTGACCGCCTCGGGAACGCCACCCGCCGCCTCCGATGCGCGAGAAGACCGCCGTCCGCTCGGGCACCTCGCGCCGGATCGTCTCCTCCACGGTACGCACCGCGTCATCGACGACCTCCAGCCGCGCGCCGACCTCCATCTCCAGAGTGACGCGCACCTCCGACTCGTCCGCCTGCGGCATCAGTTCCACGCCGATCCAGCGCACCAGGACGACCGAGACGGCGAACAACCCCAGCGCGCTGAGCCAGACCAGCCGGCGGTGGCGCAGCGCCCATCCCAGCAGCTGCCCGTATTGCTCCTCGATCCGCTGAAAGGCCGTCTCGCTGGCTGCATAGAGCCGCTGCAACCGGCCGGGTTCGCTCGCGCCCTGTCCCGGCACCCGCCGCATGAGCAGCGCGGCCAGCATCGGGATCAGCGTCAGCGCCACCACCAGCGAACAGAGCAGGGCGAAGGAGACGACGTAGGCCATCTGCTGGAACATGATGCCCGTCATGCCGCGGATGAAGAGCACCGGGAAGAAGACCACCAGCGTGGTCAGTGTGCTGGCCACGATGGCGGCGGCCACCTCGCCGCTGCCGGCCAGCGCGCTGGCGACCGCTCCCTGTCCGCTCTCGCGGTGGCGGTAGATGTTCTCCAGCACCACGATCGAGCTGTCGACCAGCATGCCGATGCCCAGGGCCAGGGCCCCGAAGGTCATGATGTTCAAGGTGAATCCGCCGAAGTACATCAGACCGAAGGTCGCCACGATCGAGATGGGGATCGCGGTGGCGATGATGGCCGTGCTGGAGAGGTTGCGCAGGAAAAGGAAGAGCACCAGTACCGCCAGCAACCCGCCGAACAGCGTGGAGCGACCCACGTTGTTGATCGACTGCTCGATGTACTGCGATGTATCGATGATCGGCAGAACACGGATGTGCGGCAGGTCGCGGTGGATGCGTTCGAGTTCCTCGAGCACGGCCCGCGCCACCGTCACCGTGTTGGCCCCGGACTGCTTGTTGACCGAGATGCGCACGGCCGGCTTTCCGTCGAGGCGCACCAGCTGCCGCACCTCCTCATGGGAGTCCTCCACCTCGGCGATGTCGCCGATGCGGATCGGCGTGCCGTCCCGAACCGCGATGGCCGTCGCGCGGATCTGGTCCAGGGAGAGAAACTCGCCCTGCGTGCGCATCAGGATCTCCAGGTTGCCTTCCTCGAACAGCCCGGCCGGGATGTTGCGGTTCTCGCGCCGCAGCGCGGCCGCCACGCTGGAGGGGGAAAGGCCGAGGGCCTTGAGCTGGGCGGCCTTGAGGTTGACATGAATCTCTCGATTCAGCCCCCCGCGCACATCCACGGCCGCCACGCCGGGCACCCGCTCCAGGCGGTACTTGACCTGGTCGTCGATGATCTGACGCAGCTCGAGCGGGTCGAGGTCGCCACCCACGCTCAGGATCAGAATCGGAAAGGCCGAGAGGTCGAACTTGCGGATCATCGGCCGGTCGATCCCTTCCGGCAGACGGGGCAGAACGCGGTCGATGCGATCGCGGATGTCGTTGGCGGACGCATCGAGATCGGCGCCCCAGGTGAAGGCGACCCGCACGGAGCTCTGCCCCTCGCTGGAGGAGGAGGTGATCTCCTCGACGCCCTGAACCGCCGCCAGGGCCTCTTCGATGGGCCGCGTGATCAGCTCCTCCATCTCCTCCGGGCCGACATTGCCGTAGCTGGTCACGACCGAGATCGTCGGGTAGGTGATCTCGGGCATCAGATCGACCGAGAGCCGCGAGAAGGCGATCAGACCGACGGTGATGATCACCATGTAGATCATCGTCGTCAGGATGGGACGTTGGATCGGTCCGCGCGCCGCGTTCATCGTCCCTCCCCCCCGGCCGGCCTGGGAAGCAGCACCGGGCTGCCGTCGGAAAGCAGGTGCTGGCCCAGGGTCACGACCGGATCCTCGATCCCGGGCGAGAAGATCTCGACCGCCTGCGCCGTCCTGATCCCGGGCTCCACCGGCACGAAACGCGCCGTGCGCTGCTCGCGGTCAACCAGGAACAGGCCCGCCCCGGCCTCCCGTCTGACCAGGGCCTGGGCCGGGACGAGCTGGGCACGTTCCCGTTCGTCCAGCACGACCCGCAGGCGGGCGAACATGCCGGGCTTCAGAGCCAGGGACGCGTTCTCCACCAGGATCTCTATCTGCGCCGTGCGAGAGGTCTCCTGCAACATCGGTGCGATGCGCATGACCGAGCCGGGATAGCGCTGTCCCGGGAGGGCGTCGACCTCCACCGTGGCAGGCTGGCCAACATGAATCCTGCCATACTCTCGTTCCACGACGGACGCGCGGACGATCACCGTCTCGATGCCCACGATGGTCATGACCGGAACATTCGGGGAAAGCAAGGAACCCTCGTCCACATGGCGCTGCCCCACAAAGCCCGGCTCCGACGCACGCAGGACCGTGTGGCCCAGCCGGATCTCCGCGGCTCGCAGCGCGGCCTCGCGCTGCTCGACCTGCGCCATGCTCAGCTGCAGTCGGGATTGCTGGGCTTCGTGATTGGTGGAGGCGGCATCGAGTTCGGCCTGGGAGGCAATGCCCTTGGCACTGAGCGACTGAACGCGCTCGAGCTCCTGCGTCGACAGGGCTAGCTGGCTCTGGGCTTCGGCCAGCGACGCCTGGGCGATCTTCAGATTCGCCTTGGCCTCGCGCTCGGCCTGCTGGTACTCGGCATCGTCGATCCGGGCCAGAATGTCGCCACGCTCGACCCGGTCACCGAGTCGCTTGTGGATCTCGAGGATCCGACCGGACACCTTCGGTGCCACCACATATTGGTACTGCGCGTGCACCGACCCGGAAAACTCGCGCACATCCTGGATCGGTCCGTAGCGCACCTCGGCGATCTCGACGGCCACCGGGGGCCGGCCCGCGCCCGGCGAACCCTGATCGCTGCCCTGGGTGATCAGCGCCACAACCCGCACGATCAGGGCCGCCGCGAGCAGCAGCCCCAGGAGAAGCACCCAACGTCGTTTCATCGATGGCCTCCGTTCTATCTGCCCCATCGCATTCTCCCGCTTCGGAGGTTCGCAAATCAACCACCGGGACAGACCAGGTTCGCCGGAGCCGGCTCGATTCAGGAACAGCGCCTTCCGGCCGATGAAGTAGGCAACCGATACCATGCGGAAAGCAATCGAGTTCCAAGGCCAGACGGTCGAATCCAGGGAAGCCCGACATGAAAGCCTACGAACCGGGCGCGAGGCCGATCCTGCTGAGCACGGCGGCGCTGTTGCTCGTCGCGAGCTCGCTGGCCGGCTGTGCTCCGGAGGTTCCCGAAAGAACCCGGCGAACGCAGGCCACCCCCGCAGCCAACGACGGGCCACGTCGTGATCCGGCCGGCAAGAGAATCCTGCTCGTCCACAGTTATCATCCCGAGTACCCCTGGGTAGCGGCCATCACAGCCGGGGTTCAGCACGAACTGGCCGGATCCGGCACGCATCTCGAGATCTTCTACATGGACACCAAGCTGCGCACGTCCGAGGCATGGAAGCAAGAGGCCGGCCGGCTGGCGCGGCAACGGCTGGCCGCATTCAACCCCGACGTCGTGATCACGGCCGACGACAATGCGCAACAATATTTCGCCCAGGAACTCGCCGGTGACAATCTCGGCGACAACCTCGGCCGCAGCCCCAGCGACTACCCCAGCGGCAGCCCCGGCGACAGCCCCGACGACAGCCCCGGCCGCAGCCCCAGCGACTACCCCAGCGGCAGCCCCGGCGACAACCTGGGAATCGTCTTCTGCGGGGTCAATGCCGATCCCTCTCTGTACGGATTCCCCGCTCCCAATGCCACGGGGATCATCGAACGGCCCCACTTCATTCAAACCCTCGGCCTGGCGCGGCGCCTGGGACCAATCCAGCGGATCGCCATGCTGAGCTGCGACGACGAAACCTCCCGCGGCGCTTTCTCCGCGATGAAGCAAACCGATCTGGATGTGGAGGTGGTCGAATGGCTCCTGACCAACTCCTTCCCGCAATGGCAGGACGCGGTTCTGCGATGGAACGGCACCGTGGATGCCATCGGAATCTACATGTACCACACGCTCCATGACACGACCACGGGAGTCTCGATGGATCCCGGACAGGTGGTCAGCTGGACCTCTCAGGTCGCCACGGTGCCGACCCTGGGATTCTTCGACTTCGCCATCGAGAACGGTCTACTGATCGGCCAGGTGGAGTCGGGATTCGAACATGGCCAACGAGCCGCCCACTACGCACTGGAGATTCTGCGGGGACGATCGCCCGGCTCACTGCCCGTTCGGAGAGCCGATGTCGGCATCCTCATGGTCAACAAGACGACGGCCCGCCGCCTGGGCATAACTCTTCCGGCCGATCTGCTGGCCGAGGGCGAACCGGTGGGGCAGCGGCTGGCCCAGGGCGAACCGGCGGGGCAGCGGCTGGCCGAGAGGGAGCCATCGGCGCAGCGGCTGCCCGAGGGCGAGCCGGTGGGGCAGCGGCTGGCCGAGGGCCAACGGCATGGTGAGGAGTAGCCGATGGCCAGGCGAATCACGTTGATCTTGCTGGCGGCCCTGGCGTGTGTGTCGCTGTTGCTCGTATCGGGCGGCATCGTCTGGACCCGTGCGCGCATCTCCCGCGTGCACGATGAGATGGGTTGTCAGAGCGCGCTGTCGGGCGCTGCGATTACACAGCATGTCCTCGAGAAGGCGATCGCCAACGGCATTCTCGATCTGGAAACCGTCTTCGCCGAGTCCTACCAGCGTGACCGCCAAGGAGACGTCGAGCGGCTGCACACCGGATACAGTCGCTACCTGCGCCACAACCTCAGGCCGCTCCAGGAGAGCTTCCTGGAGGAATTCCACATCTACTCCGCCCACGCTGTCACCGCAGACGGGTACATCCCCGTGCACAGCGACCCGGATCTGGATGGGATACGATGGCCCGCGCTGGTCCTCGATGCCGAACGTCCGCGTCCCGATCCCCACGTGCGTCGTGCCGGCAAGACCGAGCAGGGGCATGGTGTCTGGCAGTATGATGCACCGGTCTACGTTTTCGAGCGGCTGTGGGGCTACTTCCGCGTCGAGATCCCCGAAGCGTTGATTCACCTCGAGATCTTCCGGCAAGGGATCGTGATGAGCGCCGCCCTGGTCGCCTTCTCCCTGCTCCTGGCGGGGCTGATCTTCGGCGTGGTGCGCAGAACCTTGCGCCCGCTGAGCGGTCTGGTCGCGGCCACGAAGGAGATCGGGGCGGGCAACTTCGCCGTGCGCTGCCCGCCGCAAGGACGGGACGAGATCAAGGTCCTGGCGGTGTCGTTCAACGCGATGGCCGAGGCCTTGATGACGTGGGAGTCGCGCCAGAGCCAATTGCAGGAGGCCCTCGAGGCGGCCAGGGCGGAGTTGGAGCAACGCGTCATCGAGCGCACGGCGTCGCTGGAACATGCCAATCGGGAGCTGTCGCAGACCCTGATCTACCTGCAAGAAACCCAGTCCGAACTGCTCCAGACGCAGAAGCTGGCGTCGGTCGGTCAACTCGCGGCCGGCATCGCCCACGAGATCAACACGCCGATCCAGTTCATCGCCGACAACCTCGATTTTCTCAACGGCGGTGCCAGCGACCTGCTCGCGGCGCTGGCTGCCTTCCGCAGCCATATCGAAGCGCAAGGCGCCTCGACGGCCGGCGGCCAAGGCCGCGCGTTATTCGAACAGGTTGAGAAGGACCTCGACCTTGCCTTCCTGCGCAGCGAGATCCCCGAGGCGATCGATCAAGCACTGGAAGGCACGCGGCGCATCGCGGAGATCGTGAAGGCCATGAAGCAGTTCGCCCACACCGATCGCGGGGAGCTCACGCAGACCGACCTGAACGAGTGCATTCGCAGCACGGTCACGGTGGCGCGCAATGAGTGGAAATATGTGGCCGATCTCGAACTCGATCTGGATCCGGACCTGCCCGTGCTTCCCTGCCTGCCCGGGGAACTGAATCAGGTGATTCTCAACCTGGTGGTCAATGCCGCCCATGCCATCGCGGATGTGATCGACTCCCAATCGGGCAAGAAAGGGCGCATCCGCGTCAGCTCGCGGACGCTGGAGAACCTGGTCGAGATCGCGGTGGCCGATAGCGGCACGGGCATACCGGAAGAGATCGGAGAACGGATCTTCGATCCCTTCTTCACCACCAAGGCCGTGGGCCGGGGATCCGGGCAAGGCCTGGCCATCGCCCGCAACGTCATCGTCGAGAAGCTGCGCGGCTCGCTGACCTTCGAGACCGAAGCCGGGCGCGGCACGACATTCTTCATCCGCCTTCCGCTGGCCGCATCCGGCGCACCCGGCGCATCCGGTGAACCCGACGCATCGGGCGCATCCGGTGCGGCGCCATCTACCGTCGCGTCCCCTACCGCCTCGCCCTCCACCTCTTCACACTCCGAAGCCGCTTGAGCCCTTCCTCACGGGTCTGAAGCGGCAACCCACCCGGGGCCTTGTGAGGGCGGTGCTCCAGGCGGCCTTCCGCGGCCATCCGCAGCCTTCCGCAGCCTTCCGCTGCCTTCCGCTGCCTTCCGCTGCGCATCGACCAGCGGCGGCGCCCGCGACGGGCTCTCGGGTCGGCCTGCCGGACGATGCGCATGGTCTCGGCGAGTGGCTCGACGTTACTGCACGGTCAGATGGAGCATGACTTCGCTGGTACCCCAGAAGCCCAGATCGGCAAAGATGTAGATGGTGTGTTCACCCGCCGAGAGGGGCGCAAGCATCACATAGTAACCGTCGGCAACCCCCGGATCATACGTGCCGGCTCCGACAGGAATCCCCCACCATTGAAACATGTTGTTCTCCGGCAAGACATACTCGAAGGTCGGGGACTGCACACGGTAGCGTTCAATATCCTGCAGCGGGACATTGTCGACGCGAAAGATGATCTCTCCGATCTGATCGACCGCCTCCGCGCAGAGCGCCCGCAGTTCCTCCACCGTCGTTACGCTGGGATCCTCGACCTCGAAGGAGGAGAAGAAGCCCGCGATATCGATGAAGAGCATCTTGCCCGGTGGAATCGTGGCGTAGCGCACGTCAGATTGACCGAAGCCATAGTTCGGTGCGATGAACCACACGGCACCCGATTGCCCGTAGTCGACGAATTCACCGGTCTCATCAAGACCCGGGTTCACATCGACCGGCGCCGACCACAGCCACTGCCACCAGGCCGCCGACCACTCGCTGTAACTGCGGCCATGCGGCCGGGCCTGGGGCGGAATGACGCGCGGGTTGCTGTTGCCGGCTTGGGTCTGGGCCAGGAGGTTGTCTGACGGCGCCTCCAGGCCGGCAGATACATCCCCTGCTTCTTCGCCCAGCGGCCGGCCGGCCTCATCGATGATGGCCCAGGGGAGCGCGTCTGCGTCGACTCCGGTTCCAAGCTCGTCTCGAGGGGCCGGGGCCAACGGCCCCGAATCGCGTTCCTCCGAGCACCCAGAAGCCACCAGAGCTGCGCCAAGCATCAAGTAGACTAGGCACCTACGCATAGCTTACCTCCTGTCTCAGGCGACCGTTACCTCATCCCAGTCTCAGGCAACTGGGTCCACGTTCGAGGGTCGAATCGGAGCACCGGCTGGGTGCAGCCCGAGAGCGGCTGCATTCAATGGCGTGAGTACATGCAGTCTCGCACTCCATTCCCAAACGCGATGTGACGACACCAACAAAGCACCAGTGTATCAGCGGAGACAAAGCCACAATCCCCCGCGGCCAACATCCGGCGCACACGATGGGCGGCACCGAGTGTGCTCTCTTCTCCCGCAACGGAATCGGAAGCGGGGAATCGGAAGGAAATCGACCGCGGGCACCCCAGTGGCCAGCGATCTTCTCCGCCGCCCGCGATCGGTATCGGCCTCCAGGGTTCCTGAAGGGCGACGGGAGCGATTCGGCTCGTGAATGCCCGCATGATCTCAATGTTGACCTGAACCGCCCGAGGGATCGCGAGCACACCGGAGGGCATCGCCACGCCTCGTTGGGTGCTCTTTCGTTCACCAGACCGGTCAGAGAATCGATCTCGCGAAAAAAAAGACGGCTCCACTCTCTTGAATTCTTCCACGTTCGCTGTTCCCCAGATAGGAAGTATGAGCCGGGGCGCGCCGGGCACGGCAATCGGCGGGGTACGGCAATCGGCCGGGCACTGCAATCGGCCGGGCACCGCAATCGGCCGGGCACCGTATGAACTCTTGGATGTATATGTGTTCACAAGAATGGGATTCAAGCAGTTCACGCCCTCCCCACCGGAGACGGCCTCGCCGGGGAGACTCCCACGCACCGAACCGATCCCTCATCTATATGGTCGCATCTGGGCGGGCTCGACACTTTCGCCCCGCTCTCAACCACGGTTGAAGCCGGCAACAACCTTAGCTGGGACTCCAGCGGACTCTTGGGGGGGCATCCGTGCGCCCCGTGCCGGAGAATCTCTATGAACACAAGTCGTCATCTTCTTCCTGCGCAACACGTTTCAGACTCGGGCCTCCATCCCCCCGCCTTCTGGTCCTGGTCTTGCCTGTATTCCGACAGGTACCAAGAAGCATCGACAGAACCAGGATTCCAATCCAGTGAGGAGACCACATGCCCGCCGCGAAGAGCACGCCCCCGGCACCGGCCGGGAAACTGAGTCGCGACCAGTTCATCGGGGAGGTCGTCGAGGTGCTGCGCCGCCATGGCGGCCGGGCTGAGAAGGATATCGTCCTTGCGGAAGTCTACCGTCGGAACCGCGAACTCTTCGACTCCGCCTACTACCAGCAGCCCACCGGCTCCCACCGGACGCGCTGGCGGCACCAGGTCGAATGGGCTCGCAACGACGCGAGGGATCGCGGCCTCATCAAGCCGCCGGCGGAGTCCGGTCGCGGCATGTGGGAGCTAACCCCGCGCGGGCACAACTGGGGAGGTGGCGATGACCGAGCAGACGGCTGAGACGATTGGCCATACCGTGCGTGAACCGGCCGACGAACCGACGGGCAAGCCGACTGCCGCTAAGGAGAGCGAGCCACCCGCAGCGGATGAAGCGAGTTGCTTCCCATGGATCGCGTGTAAGCAGCGTGGCAAGCAAACGGGCCTGGGTTCTCCGCAGCCGTTGGTGAGGTGCCGCTGCCGGCCTGCACGCGCCGTGGCGCGTGGCCGGCTTCACCTGTCCCTGGCCGACCGCCAGCTTCCGTTCTTCCTGGCCGGTCGCCAGCCTCCGTTCTCCCTGGCCGACCGCCAGCTTCTCCCCTCCCGTCGACAGGGCGCGTGTGATGACCCCCATTTCGTCACGATTGAAGCCTATAACACATTGAAAAGCATTATCTTAGTCTGGACCCCGGGGTCCACGTGCAACGCCATTGCCGCGGCGGTCACTACGGACAGGGTCCCATTGCCTGCATCTGCGACGAGTATCTGTCAGTTCCCCACCGCCCGTTCGGCCGACCCGCATCGGATGAAACGAGTTGCTGCCCTGGGCGCTTAGCAAGTGACCGGGCGCGTGTTCTCCGCAACCGTTGGTGAGGTGCCGGTGCCGGCCTGCAAGCACCCTGGCGGTGGCCGGCCTCAGCTGTCCCTGACCGGTCGCCGACCTCCGCTCTCCATGGCCGATCGTCAGCCTCCCTTCTCCCAGGCCGGTCGCCAGCTTCCCTCCTCCGATCAACAGGGCATGTGTTGGGACCCCATTTCGTCACAGTTGAAGCCTGCAACGCATTCAATATCAATTACTTAAGTCCGTGCCCCAGGGCACGGTAGATGAGACAAAGTCTCAAACATGGCGGTCATGGACAGGGATCTACAGCCTGCACGGGGGGGAGTTTCCGTCTAGTTCCCCACCGCCCGTTCGGCCGACCCGCATCGGATGAAACGAGTTGCTGCCCATAGGCCGCGTGGCAAGTGACCGGGCGCGTTTTCTCCGCA
>CAYQJL010000098.1:0-3386 GCA_964417675.1 uncultured bacterium
TCTCTCCTACAAGGTCTTCGACGTCGACGGGGATGGAGGGCAGGCCGATCAGCACAACTTCAAGCTCCTGCTCGTCGGTCTGAAGCTGCTCGAAAACGACGCCCTGGGCGGTTCGGGCTCACGGGGCTACGGCCGCGTTCGCTTCGATCTCAGCGAAGGCCGTGAGGAGTTTGACGCCGTGAGCATCGAAAGCGATTTGCCGGGGTTTCTGAACGAGGGGAACTGATGTGAAGAAGCTACGCGTGCGGATCAAGCCGACGGCTGCGTTTGGCTCTCCGCTGATGAGCGATACGCTGTGGGGGCAGGTGTGTCTTGCGGTGCTGGAGACCTCCGGCGCCGAACGGCTGGAATCGATGCTCGGCGGCGGAAAGCGCTCCGCTTCCGGTGCTGAGAACTCCAGCCAGACAGTCTCGCCCGCTGATCCCGAGATCCCGTTTGCCGTCTTCTCGGACGGATTCCCATCCGACGCGCTGCCGCGACCGCGACTGGCACCCTTCCGGATGGCGGATTGGGACTATGACGCCGTCAAGGCCTCAAAGAAGCAGCGGCTCGTGCCGGTCGACGTCCTGCTGGAGCAGCGCCATGGCCTGAGTGGGCCCGGACTTGCGTCCAGATTGGGCGCGCGGGAGGTGGAAGGCGGATCAGCGGCTCTCGCATCGGTAGCCCACAGCAGAGTCCGCAACAGCATCAACCGTCAGACGGGCAGAGTGCTCGACGGGGCGCTCTTTGCCAGCCGGGAGATCTTCTTCAAGGGTGATCTCGATCTCTACGCGGTCTTCGATGAGGGGCGAGTGTCCCAGGGGGAGCTGCTGGATCTGCTGGGCTATGTAGGCGAGACCGGCTATGGACGGGATCGCAGCGTGGGGCTGGGGAGATTCACGATTGCTGAAGTGACCGAGAATCCCACGGTCATGGAGGCGGTGCCGGATGCCAACGCGTTCATGAGCCTATCCCACGGCGTGCCGGCAGCCGGTTGCCAGTTGCACCATGGCGCCACACACACCAAGTTCGGACGTCATGGAGGCGAGTGGGCTCTCAAGGGCAATCCCTTCAAGAATCCGGTGGTGCTCTATGAGCCGGGTTCGACCTTTCGGATCGAGCACGTCAGGGAGATCTATGGACGCGGCCTGGAAAACGTTTCGGTCAATCCCGGCCGGCATCTCCATGCGGCCTGGTTGCTTCCCTGCTTCTTGCGCCTGGAGGAGTCATGAGCATGCGCTTCGATACCCGCCGCTTTCGTCTGCGGGTGGTGACACCGGTGCACATCGGCAGCGGTGAGGATTTCGAACCGGTCGACTACGTGATTCACGATGGGCAGCTCTGTCTGATCGACCGCGACAGGCTGATCGATGATCTACGCGGCGAGGGTCTCTACGACGAGTTCCTGGAGGTCTGCTCGCGAACAGGACCGATGGCACTGTTGCGCATTCGCGAGTACATCAAGCGGGCCTACCGTGACGAGTGGTCGATCGGCCGAATCCCGGTCTCGAGCGAGATAGCGCGCCTGTACGAGGATCGAGTGGCTGAGGCGGTGCAGAGTGAGTGGGGGGGGCAGCGGATCATCAACCAGCTCTTGATCAAGAGGGCTGTCACCGACGCATGGACACTCACGCCGCTCATTCCGGGGTCCTCACTCAAGGGGGCGATGCGCACCGCCGTGCTCGATGAGATCGTCACCCGCCAGCCCGAGAAGGCCCACACCGGGGCGTTAGGCCGGGCGGCGATCGCGGATCATGGGAAGAAACCGTTTCTCAAGGAGAGCGTCCTGCTCGAGACACAGGAACGGGACAACTCGGATGATCCATTCCGGGCGCTGAAGGTATCGGATTTTCACCTGACCGAGGGCGGCAGCTTCATCGATGTGGCCCAGAATGTCAAAGATCTGGGTGAAGAAGAGGGCGGCCGGGGCATTCCGGTGAAGATGCAGATGCTCCAGCCTGAATCCGAGCTGGTGGGCTCGATCACGATCGACAGGCAGGCACGGGTGTCGAAGTTTGGCGAAGACCAGGTGATGACGGCCGACTACCTCCTGCGGGCCCTGAGCGGGCACAATCGGCGTGCCTACGCATTCGAACGGGACGTATTTGGTTTCTCGAATCCGGAGCTCGAGCAGCCAGGCGGGGCTTTGCCGATCAAGTTGGGGATGCACACCGGGGCCTTTGCCATGTCGCTGGAAGGCTATCGGGAGGGCCGGGTCTGGAATCAAGGCGGTAAGCGGATGATGGACTTCCAGACCAAGACCTGGCGCTGCGGCAATGGTGTCATGGGCTGGGTGCTGCTAGAAGAGATCCCCGAGGCGCGGTATCGAACGTTGATGGAGAGGGCCGAGTTGCAGATCGAGACGACCCGCGCCCGGATTGCCGAGAATCGCCGCGTCCGCCTCGAACGCGCGGAAGCGAAGCGTCTGGCTGAGCAACGCCGCCAGGAGCAGATCCGCGCGCAAGCGCAGGCCGGGGCGCAAGCGCAGGCCGAGACCGAGCGGATCGCCAATCTTCCCGCGGCCGAGTGGGTTGAGGCCGTGGTTGGGGACTGCGATTGGGAGCGCTTGCAGCAGTATCTGGACGATGAGGCCCTGAGCGAGGACCGCAAGCGAGGGCTGGTGGTGGCGTGGCTCTCGACCACGGACGAGGGCCGGGTGAAGGCGAAGGATTGGCACAAGAAGCAGAAGAAGGGCAAACGCCTGGGTGCCACGGTCAAGCAAATCATGGAGTGGGCGCCCGAACTCTTCGGGGGCTAGTCCCGATCGGCTCAGCGAGGAGATTCGAATGAACACCCCGATCGAGCACGGCGATTGAGCGCCGGGTGACTGCCGAAGGCTGAGGAGGAATGATGGAGCAGCGTGGCCGTCTGTTGACGTTTCTCGGCACGGGCCGCTATGAGCGGGTCCGCTATCTGCTCGAGGGGCGCGCGTGGACCTCCGATTGGGTGGCAGAAGCTCTGGTGAGAATCGCGGATGGCGCCGGGGCGGGCTACCGCGAGATCCTCCTCTTTGGGACCCCAGAGGCCCAGGCCACGAACTGGACGCCAGAGCGAGAAGCGCGTTTGCGTGAGGCTGCCGAAAGCGTGCGTGTGGTCACAATTCCCCACGGACGCACCGAAGCGGAATTGTGGGAGATCTTCTCGCTCATTACAGAGGAGATCCAACCTGAGGAGACGATTGATTTCGACATCACGCACGGCTTTCGTTCCTTGCCGTTGCTGGCCTTGATCGTGGCCCAGTACGGGGCGGCGCTCAAGGGAAGCCGCGTCGACCGCATCCTCTATGGGGCCTATGAGGCGGGCTCATCGCATCAGGAGCCTCCCGATGTGGGAAGCCGTGACGCCGAGGCGGGAGACAGCCGTGCCGGTGTCAAGACCGTGCCGGTGTTTGATCTCTCCGCTTTCGG
>CAYQJL010000099.1:0-8117 GCA_964417675.1 uncultured bacterium
TCCAGTGATCCACCTTGGCCACCCGCGCTTCCACCTGCCCGTTCACGCTCTCCAAGCAGTTCGTGGTCTTGAACGACCTGCCCAACTGCCCGAACAGCCGCGTCGCTTCGATCCGCGGCGCAACACAGCAAGTTGGTGCCGCAGCGCCAGATTCTCCAGTTGCAGATCTGCTCAGGGTCGTAGGGTGGCGGCCCGCCAGTCCAATAACGAGACGAGCCATGTCATGGTATGATTGTCCTGTTGCGAGATGATCCGATGAACGTGGCTGGAGAGATTGGCGGATCAGGAATCAGGATGGCAGGGATGTTCTCGCGGGGTGATCTGGGCAGTCAGGTGCTGGTCTCTAAGTTCAGACCTAGAGCGGCATTCGAGTTATCGGTAGGCACACCCTACCCCGCAACCGTTTGACCACCGCAGAAGAGAGAGACAACGGTCTTGCTCTGCGGTGCGCAACCCGTGAAACTTGGTCTGCCAGCGAGGCCACGATTGACGAATTGCCTTTGGGGGTGTCCGGTGAAGAGCCGAGAAGAGATCATCAGAATCCTCAGGCAGGCCATGCCGCAGCTTCAGCGCGAGTTCGGAGTGCGCCGCCTCGCAGTCTTCGGGTCCTATGCGAGGGGTGATCAGCGCGAAGATAGCGATGTCGATGTCCTGGTCGAGGTCGACCCATCGATCGGGCTGCGCTTTGTCGATCTGGCGGATCGCATTGAGTCGCTGTTGGGCATGCGGACCGACGTGGTCTCGCGCCGGGCCATCTCTCCATCGCATTGGGCTCTGATCGAGAGGGAGCTCGTCGATGTCGCGTAGACCAGCCAGAATGCTGCTCGAGGACATCCTGAATCGCATAGCCAGGATTGAACGCCACGTGGCCGGCATGGATCAGGAAGCGTTCCTACTGGATGACAAGACCTGCGACTCCGTGATCCGCAACCTTGAGGTGATCGGAGAGGCTGCCAACCGTCTGCCGGATGATGTCCGCGCACTTCAGGAAGAGGTGCCATGGCGCCGGATTGTGGGGCTTCGGAATCGGATCGTCCACGAGTACTTCGACGTCGATCTCGAACTCGTCTGGGAGATTCTCCGGAGTGAGCTGCCTGAACTGAAGACACTGTTGCTCGCCTTGGTGGATGAGATTGATGAATAAGTTCACGTCCCCGAGGAAGTGGCGCGTCAGCGTCGACAGGAGCCATCTGTGGGTCCCGAAAAGTCATCTGCGCGCCGCACGTTGGGGTGAGCAGGGATGAAACGGTCACCTTTCGCGACCCGTAGTCGGCGAAAAGTCGACATCAAGGCAAGATGACGGATCACCGAACTTCTACTTCGCCGACGTTGGCGCTGTGAACGGCCTGGCCAAGCGTTCGGACCTTCAGCCCGGTTCCGAGCTCTATGGGAAGGCTGGGTGGACTCGGGATGATCGGGGCCATGAGTGTAGATGTGGCCTACAGCAGATCGAACGGCACCGCCAGACAGCGATCGTGGACGCGCAGTACGTCCGCCCCCCCATAGATGATCAGCCCGGTTCGCGCGGCGGTTCCCACCGTTTCCTGGAAAATGCCGATGGATCGCGCGTCACGCGGCCCGACGTGGCTGGCGGCTTTGACCTCGATGGGGAAGAACGCCCCGTCGCGTTCGATGATGAGATCGACCTCGGCGCCGCTGTGCTGGCGGTAGTGCGAGAGCGCCGGAACGAGCGGCTGCTGCTGGAGCTGCTTGTAGCATTCGGTGACCACCAGGGTCTCGAACAGGGCCCCGAAGGCGGGATGTCCCTGCACCGCCGCCGGTGACGATAGGCGGAGCAGGAAGGAGGCCAAGCCGGTGTCGGCCAGGTATCCCTTGGGCCTGTTGCTGACGCGCTTGACCGTGTTCATCGAGAAGGCCGGGACCTCGAGCCACTGATAGCTGCTTCGCAACACCCCGACCCATCGCTTGGCAGCGGGCGCGGAGAGACCGATGTCGCGACCGAGCTGGTTGTAGTTGCACTCCTGTGCGGTGAGCGCCGCACAAAGGGAGAGGAAGGCGGCGAACTGAGCCTCATCACGCACGGAGAGCATGGTACGGACGTCGCGCTGGAGGTAGGTGGCGACGTAGCCTTGCATCCAACCCGGAATGACCCCGTCCGCCAGACGCTGAACATCCGGGAATCCTCCGCGCCAGATGCGCTCTGTCGCCGAGTATCGCTGGACCGCTCTCGTCTGCAGCCGCTGAAGGGCGTCTTCGGGATCGTCCGGCTCGGCATCGAGCCACTCATTCAACCAGCACGGACCCTCTTGGTCCTCGAACTCCTGGAAGCAGAAGGCCGGTAGCTCCAGGAGCGCCACCCGCCCGGCCAACGACTCGGCCAGGTCACGCATGACTTGCCATTGCTGCGAGCCGGTGATCAAAAACATCCCGGGCCGGCGTTCCCGGTCCACATACCGCTTCAAAGCCGGAACGAGTTCGGGGGCGTACTGGATCTCATCGAGGATCAGCGGCGGCGGATTGTTCCGCAGGAACAGGTCGGGGTCCTCCCTGACACCGAAGAGGTCCTGCACCGGGTCGAACACGAACGTGCGGAAGCGATCGCCGAAACGCTCCGCCACGAGGGTGCTCTTTCCGACCTGCCGCGCCCCACTCACCAGCGTGCAGGGGAAGGACTCCACGCAGGCCAGGAGTTTGGGTTCGAGGAGCCGATGGTGGTATTTCATATCGAAAACATAACATTGCAGGTTGCAAAATCAAGCCGAAATGCCATTCGGGGGCGGACCCTCTCAAGAGTGACCTTTTGGCTCGCGCTGCTCGTTCGCCGCACGTCCTTTGCGAATGCGAATTGTGCCCCCTGCTGCCGGGTACCGAGGAACGCCACGATGGGGGGCGCCGCAGGAGGTGACGGTCGACTTCCGGGTTCCGCCGACCCGGCCTAACGACGCGGACGGGAAGCTCCGCGACATCGAGGCAGGCTTGGCCGCTGTCATCGCACCAGGTCGCCATCTTGCATTGGGTCAGGCGTCGAGGATGTTGCGGTGCGCCTGCGACCGCTCCCTGTGGACCTCGCCGCTTTGAAGGCAATCACTCTCAGCAGGGGTTCGCTCGACCAGGATGCGATCGGTCTCGGCGTGTCGCGAATGGTCTGACGGGGGGGAGAGACAGCGCCGTCCAGGCCGATGTCGTAGGACACCACCACCAGCTGGATGAGCGCTGCGGCTGACCGATTCCATGCCTGGCCCCCAACTGGCTAGATCGTTCCCGGTTGCCTTTGTCGAGCCTACCGGGGACGACCTGCATGACCTTTGCCGAGTACATGACCCGCTGGCTGACCGAGTACGTCCAGGACGGGGTGGCCGAACGCACGGGTGAGCGTTACGAGGGCATTGCCCGAAATCATCTGGTGCCGGCCTTTGGCGAGATGGCGCTCGAGGCGCTCACGTCCGCCCACATCCAAAGCTATCTGCGGGAGAAGGTCCGAGCTGGGCGTCTCAAGGGGGGCGGGCTCTCGCCGAGCACGGTGCATCAGCACCACCGCGTGCTCCACAAGGCGCTCGAGTGCGCGGTCGACTGGGGCCTGATCGACAAGAATCCCGCCTCCCGCGCGTCCCCGCCACGGATACCACCGGGATGGATCCGTGTGCTCGACGAGGAGGCCACCAAGACCCTCCTGCGGGGCCTGCGCGGCCACGCGCTCTATCTGCCGTGCGTGATCGCGGCCGGGACCGGGATGCGCAGGGGGGAGATCCTGGCGCTTCACTGGAGCGAGGTGGACCTCGGCCGCAGCGTACTTTCTGTCGTGCGTTCGCTCGAGCAAACCAGCCGTGGGCTCACCTTCAAGGCACCCAAGACGCGCCGCAGTCGTCGTCAGATCGTGCTGCCCGGATTTCTGACCCGCGAACTCGCCGGCCATCGCGGCCGTCAAGCCGAGCAGCGCGCGGCGGCCTCAAGCTACGAGGACCACGACCTGGTCATCGCACGGCCCGACGGTTCGCCCTGGCCGCCGGACTCCTTCAGCGCCGAGTTTCGCCGGCAACTGGCGATCCGCAACCTGCCGCGCATCCGCTTCCATGGGCTTCGCCACGGACACGCGAGCCACATGCTGCGGCAGGGCGTTCACCCCAAGATCGTCTCGGAGCGGCTGGGGCGCGGGCCGGTGGGGTTCACGCTGGATACCTACAGCCATTTGCTGCCCGGCATGCAGGTCGAGGCCGCCGAGAAGATGGACCGGGCGCTGGGCGATCTGTAGGCGGTGACCCACGGAATCGGGCAGGAGGGAGTGGTTGACAGAAAGGACATCGTGACGTACATTTCTGTGAGGAATGTACGTCATTCAGGGAGAAGAAATCATGCAGACAAAACTCACGCTGCGCCTCGACGAGCGGCTGGTACGACGCGCGAAGGCCTATGCCCGGCGTTCGGGCAAGTCGGTATCTCAGATGGTGGCTGAGTACTTCCTGCTCCTTGTAGGGCGCGACCAGGAAACCGGCGAAGAGTTGCCGCCGACAGTGCGTCGTCTCCGAGGATCGCTGAAAGGGAGCGATCTAGACCGGGATGACTACCGCAGGTACATTGAGGAGAAGTACCGATGAGGCTGTTGGTCGATACAGACGTCGTACTTGACCTTCTTCTCGACCGCCCGCAATTCGGTGATGCCGCAGTCCGTCTGTTCGCCCACGTCGAACGGGGGGAGGTGGCTGCTTATGTGTGCGCCACCACCGTGACGACGATTCACTATCTGGCTACAAAGGCAGTTGGCCGCGCGAGATCCCGGCGCCTCTTGGAGAGGCTCCTATCGTTGGTCGAGGTTGCGCCGGTAAACCGAGTTGTCTTGGACAGGGCCCTGGAGTCAAAGGTCGCGGACTTTGAAGACTCGGTCGTATGCCAGTCCGCCTTGCAGGTCAGTGCTGACGCCGTTGTCACCAGGAACCTGGGGGACTACAGAAAAGCCCCCCTGCCCGTGCATCGTCCCTCCGATATGCTCAAGCTCTTGGAAGCCCGCGAAACACCCGGGCCTGGAAGGGCTTCCCCTGGGAGGTGATGGAGCGACCCCATGCGAAGGACCTGATCCGTGACCCCAGGGGGCAGTCGGTGGTGGTTTCCGAGGAATCCGTCATGAGCGGCTAGGCGATGACTTCCCAAACGCATGAACGACTGCGTGAGGCCCGCGACGGGCTTCTGCGCAAGCATATCTTGCCAAGGTTTGCCCATGATTCCTGATCAGGATCCGGCGGCATCGATGGTCTCACCCCATCTCGCCAGGCAACTCAGCAAGATCCTTCGCCGGCCACATCGTGATGCGCTCCTCGGCCGGGAAGCGGGCGGCCCCCGGGTAGATCACGTAGAGATGCGACAGGCGAAGATCCTCGAGGGCCACGCGCATGGACTTGGTCACCCTCGGGGCTTCGCTGAACGTGATCTCGATGCCGTAGGCTTGGCCGTTCCGGTGGAGAAGCAAGTCGAGTTCTGCGCCTTGATAGGTGACCCAGAAGTAGGCTTCGGGGGGGCGGAGCATCGCGAGCGCCTGTTCGATCACGAAGCCCTCCCAGGATGCACCCACACGGGGATGGGCCAACAACGCGTCGTGATCGGGTAGGGTGATCAGGTGGTGCAAGATCCCCGTATCGCGCAGGTAGATCTTGGGCGCCTTGACCTGCCGCTTGCCGACATTGGCGAACCAGGGTTGAAGCTGCCGGACCATGTAGGTGCCGGTCAGGATGTCCAGGTAGCGCCTCACGGTCTTTCCGTCGAGCCCCATCGAACGAGCCAGTTCCGACGCATTCCAGATCTGACCGTGGTAGTGCGCCAGCATGGTCCAGAAGCGCCGCATGGCCGCCGCGGGGATCGGGATCCCCAGTTGCGGAACATCGCGTTCAAGGAAGGTGCGGATGAAGCCGGCGCGCCAGGCGCTGCTGTCGTCTTCCGAATCCGCCAGGTACGCGAGCGGAAACCCGCCCCGGACCCAAAGCCGCTGTAGAGATGAGGAACCCACCTCCGACCGGTCGAAGCCGCCCAGGTCCACGAACTCCACCCGCCCGGCCAGAGACTCGGAGACCCCCTCGATCAGCTGGGGCGATGCGCTACCCAGGATCAGGAAGCGTCCGGCCACGCTCTCGCGGTCGACGAGAACGCGGAGGATTTCGAAGAGCTCAGGCTTGCGCTGGATCTCGTCAATGATGACCAACCCCTCGGTGGCCGAGAGGACCATCTCCGGATTCTGGAGGCGGGCCAGGTCCTGCGGTGACTCGAGATCGAAGGTGGTCGCCCCGCGCTCCCGCGCCATGACGCTTGCCAACGTCGTCTTGCCGCATTGCCGGGCGCCGAGGAGCGCCACTACCCGGCCGAGAGTGAAAATGCGTGGTACAGCCCCGCATATGCGTGGTATGAACCCGCAATATGAGCGCTCTAGCTGAGATACTCTCTTACAAGGCCAGGGCCGAGATCTTCCGCCTGCTATTCGGTATGGGCGTGAGGCCTTCCTGCCGCTCCGGTTGCAGGGCCTGCCACACGGGACCCTCGATTCCCCGCGCCGGACAGACCGATCGCCGGCGGGGCCTTCACCAGCGGCAGCGCCTTCGTCGCCCAGCTCGAGGGGCTCGGCGGCGGGCCGGCCGCTGCCGTCGGGGCCGGGTGCGCCCTTTCGTCCGGATCGGCTTAAGCCAAGGCTTGACATCGTATGCCTGATCCAATATCTTCTCACACGTGAGAAGAGATGCTGAGGCCATAAATGCCCCGCTCGGGCCGGCCATCCGGCGGCTTCGCAAGGACAAAGGATTGTCCCTGAAGCAATTGGCCGTACGGATCGGCACGAGCGAGTCCGCCGTCCACCGTTACGAGAGCGGCTGGGATCGCTTCGAGATCCGGACGCTGCGCCGCCTCGCCGAGGCCCTGGACGCCACGCTGGAGATCCGCCTCGAGAGGCGGTCCGAGGCCCACGATCCTCGCGACGCGCGTGATCTCGCCCGCGGGATCGCACCGCTGTTCTGGGACGTGGATCTTCAGCCCCACCATCTGCGGGACAACGCCGACTGGGTGTTGCGCCGGGTCCTCGAGTTCGGCGACCTCGACCAGAACCGGTGGGTCCGCAGTTACTTCGGCGATGCCGCCATCGCCCGGGCCGCGCAGCATCGGAGCATGAGTCCAAGAGTGCGTCGATTCTGGGAGGTCGTCTTGCAGCGGAAGAGAGTTTCCACGTGAACCCGAGGGTTCTGCCTGCCGAGGCCTGGGCCGTGGTCAAGCGCCTGGACCGCGAGGGATTGCTGGCCGACTGGATCCTGGCCGGCGGCACGGCGCTCGCCCTGCAGCTCGGTCATCGCATCTCGCTCGACCTCGACTTCTTCCGCCACGACGCTTTCGACGCCACGGCCCTGCGAACGTCGCTTGCGAAGCTCGGCCGGCTGGAAGTGCCGTCGATGGCCGCCGGCACCCTGCACGTGCGGCTCGACGGAGTGTTCCTGACCTTCCGGCGATCCGAGGTCCCCTTCCTGTACGAGCCGGTGCCATATCGAGGCCTCCGCCTGGCCGATGTGCGCGACATCGCGGCGATGAAGGTCATCGCCGTCGCCGGCCGCGGCAGCAGGAAGGACTTCGTCGACCTGTACGCCTACTTCGAATCCGGCGCCAGCTTCGGCGACCTGATGGCCATCGTGCGGCAGCGCTACGCGGGCACCGACTTCAACCCCATGCACCTGTTGCGCAGCCTCGTCTACTTCGACGACGCCGAGGCCGAACCCATGCCGAGGATGCTCGCGAAGGTCGACTGGGCCCGGATCAGGCGTCGGCTGGAGGCGGAGGTCGGGAACTGGGCTCCCTGACGCAGTGGCCGGCGATTACGGTGATGCGAGCAGGTCCCGCTGCCGGGCTCGGGGAGCGGAGGCTCCGGAGTAGCCGGCGCGGTTCACTCGGCCACCCTCGCGGGATCATGCGGCATGAAGCAGTCTCCCTTCACGAACCACGGTGGCCGGAAAGGATGCTTTGAGGTGCAAGCGCTCGTTGAAGGAGGCGTCATCCCACACGACAACGTCCACGGCGGCAGGAATACCGCGCAACGCACGGAAGCCCTTTTGTGAGAGCCGATACCGGGGTTCGATCGGATGCTCGACGAGCACGAGCAGATCATAGTCGCTGTCTTGCCCCGCATCGCCCCGCGCGCGGGA
>CAYQJL010000100.1:0-3704 GCA_964417675.1 uncultured bacterium
TCTGCTCTTCGGGCCCTCGACGATGAAGAAGCCGGCCACCTGCCGGCCGCCGCAGATCTCCCACGCGCAATCCAGGTGGCGCAGCATCTGATGCCGCCCTGCCATCCACTTCGTAGCCTTGGTCGCAGTGGCCTCCGTACACCGGGGCTCGTGCTCTGCCAGCGGCGGCAGCGCGCCCTCGGCGAACTCGGGCCACAACGCGCTGCACAGAAAGACGTAGAGCTACTTATCCGGCTCGGCGTAGCCGATCCCGGTCGACGAGATCAGGCCCAGGGCGCCGTGCGGACCGCGGTGCAGCGCCTCGGTCAGGCAACTCTGCGAGTGCAGGAAGTCGCCCGACAGGTTCTCCAGACGCGGATGAGACTCTCGGGACGGACAGTCCGCAAACTCAGCCTCCTTCGCTCCCCCACTGCGCGTCCGCTACCTCGCCCCACGGAATCGCAGTGCCAGCGGATCTGGCCTGTCTCCCAGCCCCTCCGTAGACCACGTAGCTCAGCACATCCCTCTGCGGAGACGCCGACCCGATCACCGAGGCGAATGACTGCAGCGCGCCAAAGAAGTCACCCGCGACCGTCTCCCCCGACTTGCACTCCACGGCAAGGAGAGAGGAACCGGCATCCAGGATGAGATCGATCTCCGTCCCCTTCCGGTCGCGGTAGAAGCTCAGGGATGGCTGAAGGCCGCGATGAACACGCGACTTGAGGATCTCGGAGGCGACCCATGTCTCGAACACGGCTCCGCGAAGAGGGTGGCTACAGAGCTGATCTGGTGACCGGATCCCCAGCAGATAGCAGAGCAGGCCTGAGTCGAAGAAGTGCAGCTTCGGCGTCTTGATCAAACGCTTCGACACGTTCGTGTGAAATGGAGGGAGCCTCCAGGCAACGTATCCTGCCTCGAGCACGGAGAGCCAGGATCTCGCAGTCCCGTGCGTCACTCCGGCATCCGCCCCAAGGGAGGAGAGGTTCACGATCTGAGCGGTTCTTCCCGCACACAGCCGCAGAAAGGTGCGGAAGGCGACCAGATCGCCGACCTTCAGAATGGACCTGACGTCGCGCTCCACGTAGGTGGAGACGTAGCTTGGGTACCACTCCCCCGGATCGAGGCCGCGGTCATAGACAGCCGGGAAGCTACCGCGCCAGAGCTGCTCGAACAGGGCGCCAGGCGGATCGCGGAATCTGCGCACCTCGCCCAGGCCCAGGGGAAGAAGCTCGAGAAGCGCCGTGCGTCCGGCCAGTGATTGCCCCAGAGATTGAAGGAGGGCAAAGTTCGCCGAGCCTGTAAGGATGAAGCGCCCCGGGCCCGGGCTATCGTCCACCATGACCTGGATGTAGGAGAGGAGCTCCGGGACGCGGTGGATCTCATCCAGGACAGCGCCCCTTCCGTGCTCGGCGAGGAATCCCCTCGGGTCCTGCCGCGCATAGTCCTGGACATCCGGCGCCTCGAGCGACACGTATGCCTTGTCGGCGAAGACCGCACGACAAAGGGTCGTCTTGCCGGACTGCCGCGGTCCGGTCACGGTGACGACCGGGAACCTGCCCGCCATGGAGCGGAGCCGGATCTCGAGATCTCGCTTGATCATGGATGGATCTTGGGCACGTTGGGGCTGATTGTCAATCGCATTCCCAATCTGCCCCGTGGTAGGGTCGAGAGCTGGTGCCTTCGGCGACTATGGTCAGGCTCAACGCGCTCGCTTGTCAGCCTCAAAGAATTGATTCTCAATACTACGTTACTGGAAAGCAAAACTTGCCTATTACAAAGTATTACAGAGTAAGCGGTGCGTGAACCCCATCTTGTTCGCCCGAGGACTCTTCCGCAGAATCGCCCTCAAGGAAGGAGGGCGATTTCATGCAGCACGACTCACCTACGAAGCTCACACAGAAGCAGGCGACCTGGCTGATCGCGTTCTCCACGCCGTTGTTGTCGATCTCCAGACGGCCGTCCTCAAGATAGCGCGTGAGATGCTCCCAGTGATCGGACATGTAGCCCACGCCTTGCCCGTCAAGGATTGTGGCGGGACCAGGGGCATAGCCTCCTGTAGCCACTTGAGAATCTCATCCAGGATCGGTTGCCCCCGCGCTTGCTGGAGTTCGTACCGCTCCTGGGCCGTCATCCCGCGTGCCTCGGCCTCGAGATTGTGGAGCTTGCCGATCCAGGTCAATCCCTGGAACGCCCTGCTCTCCTCCAGAGGATCGCCGCAACGGATCATCCAACTCGCAAGCGTCGAGCGCGGCAGGTCGATGCCTTGGCGGGCGAAGATCTGCCCCTGCCGGTACAGGGGCAGGGCATCGGCGTACTTCGGACGCACGTGCACGAGCACACGCTTCTCGGCCGGCCGATAGCTCAGTTGCTCGCTCGTCTCCTGCCCGATCCGCGTAGGCAATTCCCTGAAGTGGTTGTTCGAGGAGCGCGAGGCCGCTCTCCGCGCCGCGCTCGCGTTCACGGAAGACCGCTCGAACCGACGATTCGGATCGCGCGGACTATGGCGAGTCGGGCGTCCCGCGAATCCGGAGGCGGCCAGGTTCGGCGATCCACAAACGGCCGGAAACGGGCTCGACGGCGATCAGGCGCAGTACGCTGCCAATCAACTGAAGAACGCTGACGACATCGCCGCGGCGCGGACGCAACACGATGATGCCCGGGTAGTCTGCAGGTCGATAGCTTCGAATGTCCGCGAAGTCCAGGTCGAGGGTGATGAGCGTTCGACTCTCCTGCCGCACCATGCCAGCTACAACGGAGTCGCTTGCTCCGGCCTCAGATTGGTCGAGGACAGAGAGAACGTCGTGTCCCTTCTCGCGCATCAGTTCCCTTGCACTCAAGGGAACGTTCTCGTCCAACTTGAACTTCACGCGGCAGATCCAGGGATATCCACAACCCGCTCGCGCGCCAACTCGGCAGCATAGGCAATGGCTGCAGCAACAGCCTCCTTGGGGAGCGATGGGTAGCTGGCGGCGATGTCCTTTTCCGGGACCCCGGCTGCCAGATTATCCAGGACCACCGAGACCATGACCCGGGTGCCCCGGAAGCATGGAGTTCCATGGCAGACACCCTGGTCGACAGTGATGTGATCTCGCCAATCCATCCCCTGCATCCTCCCGTGACAGTGCAATCCTAGTCCAGCATGCTTGGCGGCGCAACCAGCCTGGGGCCCCGAAGCGAACCAGTAGTGTACCACAAGTGCCACTTCAGTTCCTGATCCTGACCGTGGCCGGTTGGGTGAACCGCGGCCAGAATTGTCCGCTCGCCTCTGAGGGGCCATCCTTCCAAAACAAAACGGCTCAATCCGGATTCTGCAACGCGTTTTGATAGACGAGGTTGAGGGTGTAGAGCTTCAGCTGGAACGTGACACCAGATGGCCCCAAACTACGGAGTCAGGAGGAGTCACGGATGAGCGGAGGAACGAATCGACGGAGGTTCACGGTTGAGCAGAAGGAGGCCATTCTTCGGCGCCATCTGGTCGACAAGGTGCCGGTATCGGAGCCGAATGACAGACGTTGAAACCGTCGACAAGGAAGGTCATTCGATCCATGGCGCCACTCGAAAGTAGAACCCTCCGGGTCGCAACCCGGAGGGAGCCGGCGGACTCAATGAGCCCGACTGGGGGTGGCAGCTAGACGGAAACTCGCGCGACGTGCAGGCTGTACATCCCTGTCCATGACCGCCATGTTTGAGACTTTGTCTCATCTATCGTGCCCCGGGGCACGGAC
>CAYQJL010000101.1:0-5771 GCA_964417675.1 uncultured bacterium
GAGGTGGAGCGGGGTAGCAGCCTGTTTCTCCTGTACATGCCGCGGCGCATCCTACGCGATATCCGGACAATCAAGGGGGAACGATGACGTCTCCAGGCACGACGCCTTGGTACGAACTCGCCTTTGGAGAGCACTACCCTGAGCTGTATGCCCACCGCGATGACCAGACCGCCGCCGAGGAGATCGCCAAGCTGGGGACCGCGTTCGACTTCTTCGTCCGCGGCGCCCGTACGCTCGACCTGTGCTGCGGCACCGGCCGGCACGGCGAGGCCTTGGGCCGCATGGGCCTTCAGCTGGTGGGGTATGACCTGTCCCCGGCCCTGCTTCAACGCGCCCGCACGCGGCCCGCGTTGGTAGGACGCCTCGTCCGGGGAGATATGCGCCGGCTCCCCTTCGGCCCGGTTTTCGATCTGGTCGTGAACCTGTTCACCAGCTTCGGGTACTTCCCCACGGATGAGGAGAATGCGCACGCCCTGGCCGAGATGGCTCGCGTGCTGAAGCCCGGCGGGTGGCTGGTCATCGATCACATCCATGCCGCCCGCTTGCGCGCGACCCTGGTCGGCGAGGATGTCCGCAGCGGGCCCGGTGTCCAGATCACCCAGCGGCGCGAGATCCGCGACAATCGGATTCAGAAGGATGTGACCATCGAGCGCGAGGGCCATGCCGTGCTGCGCTACCGGGAGAACGTCAGGCTGTTTGCACCCGACGAACTGGCCGGGCTGATGGCTCCATTGGGACTGGGCGAGATTCACTTCGCCGGCGGCTTCGACGGATCCGAGTTCACCGCCGAGTCTGCCCGCATGCTCGTGGTGGCGCGCCGGGAGGAATAGGAACCCAAGCCATGCTCCAGATGCGTTCGACAGAAGCTTCCCATGCGGCGCTGGAAGCCTATGGCGACGTTGCGATCCTGCATGCACTCGAACAGGATCGGCCGCTGGAGGGCTTCGCCCTGTTCGATCCGACCCGGCCAGGCCCGGCCAGCGGGTCCCGCCGGATGGATACGGCGGCCGTGAAGGACATTCTGGCGGCGGCCAATCCGCACCTACCCCCACCCTCCGGTGACGCCTGCTATGTCATCGCCGGACAGCAGGCCGGGCTGATGCTCGGCCCGCTGTACACCTTTCTGAAAGCCGTCTCGGCCATCAGCCTGGCCCGTGCCATCCAGCGCCAGGTCGATCACCCCGTCGAACCGCTGTTCTGGGTCGCCGCGGAGGACCACGACATCCTCGAGGTCAACCATTTCGAGATTCATGGGGAACGCTTCGTCCACGATCCCGACCGGCCCCTCGTCCGCGGGCAGATGCCGCAGGTGGCCGACGTCTCCCTCGAGGAGGCCCGGGCGCCGCTGATGGCCTTCCTGGAGAAGACCCTTCCCGATACCGAGTTCAAGGACGACCTTCTGGCATGGGTGGCCCGCACCAACCTGAGCACCTATGCCACCGCCGCGCATTCGCTGCTGCAGCGCCTCTTTCAGCCATGGGGACTGCGCACGATCGATCCGCTCGCCTTGCGACCGCTGACCTCTCCGGTGCTGGCGGATCTCGTGGAACGCTGGGACCAGGTCGGCGGCGCCCTGGAGGCCGGGGCGGAGCATCTGCGGCGTGCCGGTTACGCAGCCCCCCTGGATTCGGCCGCGCTGTTCGAGATCACCGGCGGCGCCCGCCGGCAGGTGTTGAGCACCGGCCCGGCGACCGCGGGCGACCGGGGGGCTGGGGGCGAAGGCACAGCCGGGGCAGCCGGGGCAGCCGGCACAGCCGGGGCAGCCGGCACAGCCGGGGCAGCCGGGGTAGCCGGCACAGCCGGGGCAGCCGGCCGTGCAGAGCTCGGCGCGGCGATACGGGCTCATCCGGAACGCTTCTCACCCAGCGCTGCCCTGCGGCCGATCGTCCAGGATGCCGTGCTGCCGATCCACGCCACCCTGGGCGGACCGTCCGAACTGCTCTACCTCTGGCAGATCCAGCCCATCTATGATGTGGTCGGTGTGCGCCCCTCGGGCCGCTTCCCACGTCACTCCGCCACGTTCATCGAGCCGGCCATCGCCCGGGCCGGTCGCAAGGCCGGTCTGGAGGGCCCGCAATGGCTGACCGCCCCAACACGGCTGCGGCGCCTGCGCGAAGCCCTTCGTCCGGCATCCGGCACCGCGGATACGGCCGGCGCACAAGGTGCAGCCGACACACAAGATGCAGGCGGCGCACAGGATGCAGCCGACACACAAGATGCAGGCGGCGCACAGGATGCAGCCGACACACAAGATGTAGGCGGGCACGATGAGGACCCGGACATCCGCCGGCTGGTCCGCGCCGGGCAGCAGATCCTGGAGGCGATCGATCGGATCGCCCCCGATCCTGCCCCCAGATGGCTGCGCAGCGGCCGGGAGTCGGTGGCCGGCGGACTCGAGCGAATCCTGACGCGGGTCCGGGACGAGCGCAAAAGCGAGGTCGCGCTGCAGCAGCGGCGCCTGGAGAAGATCACCGCCGCTCTCTTCCCCGGGAACAAACCGCAGGAACGGTCGGTGAACCTCCTACAGTTTCTGAATCGGTACGGTCCGCACTTCGTGACCGCCGCACTGGACGCGCTGGCCCGCGCCGGAATGGGCCACCAGGTCGTGGAGATCCTTCCGGGCCAGCCGGACCCGGATGCCAAAGGAGACTAGGGCTCATGGGAATTGATCTGCTGGCGATCGGCGCCCACCCCGATGATGTCGACATGATCGTCGGCGGGACGGTCGCCAAGCTCACCGCGGCGGGACGGTCGGCAGCCATTCTGGATCTGACCCGCGGCGAGATGGGAACCCGCGGCACGCCCGAGACCCGCGCACGGGAAGCGCAGGCCGCCGCCCGCGTGCTCGGTGCGCGCGAGAGGATCATCCTCGATCTCGGAGACGGCGTGCTGGCCGACAACGCCGAGAGCCGGCGCCAGGTCATCGAGGTCATCCGCCGGCTGCGCCCCAAGCTGATCCTGGCCCATTACTGGGACGACCTGCACCCGGATCACTCCGCGGCGGGCCAGATCATGCGCGCGATCATGTATCCGATGGGCTTTGCCAACTATCCGGCCGGGGGCGAACCCTACCGGCCCAATGAGATCCTCTTCTTCATGGCGCACACCCCGTTCGAGCCGAGCTTCATCGTCGATATCGAGGGATTCCACGACCAGAAGATGGAGGCGGTCGGCTGCTTCTCCTCGCAGTTCTTCCGGCCGGACAGCCACGAGCCGCCCACCGGGATTTCGCAGCCGGACTTTCTGGGCCGGCTCGAGGCCCGCGCCCGTTACTTCGGCAGCCTGATCGGACGGTCCCACGGGGAACCGTACAAGACCACCCGGGCGGTCCCGATGAGCGATCCGGTGGCGCACTATGAGCCGTTCGGCAAGATCTACTCATCGGGCACCTGGGAGCAGAGAACGAAGTAGGCCCGCGACGACGAGGAGGACCCCGTGAGAATCGCCGTATCCTGTCACCCGACACAAGGGGGCTCCGGCATTGTGGCCACGGAACTGGCCACCGCCTTTGCCCAGCGCGGCCACCAGGTACATCTGGCCGCGACGCGCAAGCCGTACCGGCTGCACGAGGGATCGGGCGTCATCTTCCACCCGCTCGAATCGTTTCGCTATCCGCTCTTCCGTTATCCTCCCGAGGATCTCTCTCTGGCCAACCGTCTGGCCGGAATCATTCGCAAGTTCGATATCGACATCATCCATGCGCACTACGCCATTCCGCATGCCGTCGTGGCCCTGCTGGCCAAGCAAGTTGTACAACCGCATCCCGTAAAGATCGTCACGACCTTGCACGGCACCGACATCACCCTGGTGGGCAGTCACGCCGAGTTCTGGGAGCTGACGCGCCATGCGATGATGAAGTCCGACGGCCTGACCGCGGTATCGACCTGGCTTCGGGACGAGACGATGCACCGCTTCGATCTGCCGGTCCCTCCCGAGGTCATCTACAATTTCGTCGACGGGAACCGCTTCTACCCCGGGGATCGGGTCGGGTATCCCGAGCAGGGCGGCGAGTTTCACATCATTCACGCGAGCAATTTGCGCCCGGTCAAGCGAATCGCCGATGTCGTCCGCGTCTTCGAGCGCATCCAGAACGAGCTGCCGGCCCGCTTGACCATCCTGGGCGAAGGCCCCGAAAAGGGCCTCGCCGAGGAGCTGGTGTCCGAGCTCGATCTGTGCGGCCGGGTCCGCTTCACCAGCACGGCGCGCGATGTTCCCGGCGCCCTGCGCTCGGCCCACCTGATGCTCCTGCTCAGCGATTACGAGTCCTTCGGGCTCTCGGCGCTCGAATCGATGGCCTGCGGCACCCCGGTCGCGGCCAGCCACAGCGGCGGCCTCCCCGAGGTCATCGAGCCGGGTGTAACCGGCCTGCTCTGCCCGGTCGGCAATCCGCGCGCCACGGCGCGGGCGGCGATCGACTTGCTGAAGGGGCGCTCCCGCTGGGAAGCCATGAGCGCGCGCTCGGCCCAGGCGGTCCGGGAACAGTTTGGCGTGGCCAGTGTGGTTCCACAGTACGAAGCACTCTACGAACGGGTCATGCGCATGTAGGCCGCGGCCGGCCCCCGGGCGGGGCGCCGACGAGCAGGGAGAGATTCAATGATCTTCGAGCAGATCCGCGTGGGCGGCGATCGCAACTTCGCCTACCTCATCGGGGACCCCGGGACCGGGGCCGCCGCCATCGTCGACCCGGCCTATGCGCCGGAGAAGGTTCTGGCCCGCTGCGCCGAGCTCGGATTGACACCGCGCTACCTGATCAACACGCACGGGCATCATGATCATGTCAACGGCAACGATCACGTGCTCTCGCACAGCGACGCCGTCCTGCTCGCCTGGGGGCGCGAGGGCGTGCACGATGGCCGGGAACTGCCCCTGGGCTCGGTGACGCTCACCTTTCTGCACACGCCCGGACATACGCAGGACAGCATTTGCATCCTGGTCACCGCCGCGGGCCAGCCGCCCCGGCTGATCACCGGCGACATTCTCTTCGTGGGCAAGGTGGGCGGCACCGACCTCGCGGAGGGCGCCCGCACCGAGTATGCATCCCTGCATGAGAAGATCATGGTTCTGGCGGATGAGACCGAGGTCTGGCCGGGCCATGACTACGGGGTGGCACCCCACTCGACCATCGGGCAGGAACGCGCCGGCAACCCCTTCCTGTTGCGCACGAGCCTGGCCGCCTTCATCGAGCTGAAGGCGAATTGGGCCGAGTACAAGCGGGAGCACGGCATCGCATAGGCCAGGGAAGCGGGCCAGGTACTCTAGCGCGGCGGGAACTCGAGCTTCTGGCCCGGTTGCTGGTCCGGTTGCTGGCCCAGTTGCTGGCCCAGTTGCTGATCCGGTTGCTGATCCGGTTGCTGCTCCGGTTGCTGCTCCGGTTGCTGCTCCGGTTGCTGCTCCGGTTTCTGGCCCGGTTCCTGGCCCGGTTTCTGGTCAAGTATGTGCTCGAATTCCCGCTCGATCTCCACGCCGCGATCGCGGCCGTACCAGAGATGCACCCGCTCCAAGATCGCGGGCTTCTCCAGGCCTTCCGCCTTGGCCTGCTCGAAGATGCCCTGCAACACCGCCGGACGGGGGCCCCACCGGAAAAGCTCCTCGCCGGCGGGGTCGAAGGCCACCAGTTTCGGAATGCTGCGCGCGCCCCGCGTCAGATACTGATCCATGATGTCCAGGTTCTGATCACGGAGCAGGATCCTCAGGTCAATCGCGGGATTGAGGCCGGCCAGCTTGGCGATATGGGGCAGACATTGCGCGGAGTCGCCGCACCATGGCTCGGT
>CAYQJL010000102.1:0-7575 GCA_964417675.1 uncultured bacterium
GGGCAGTGTCGGGGGCGGCATCGGGGGCAGTGTCGGGAGCGGCGTCCGGGGCAGTGTCGGCGGTAGCGTCGGGACCGCTTCTGGTGGGTGTGTTCGTCGATGCGCCTCTCGAACAGGTCGTTCATCTGGTCAGGGCGGTCGCGCTGGATGTGGTGCAGTTGCATGGCCGCGAGTCGGCCGCCTTCGCGCAAGCGCTGCGGCAACAGTGCCCCGTGAGGATCATCCATGCGCTGGCCCCGCGCGGGGACGCGCGGGATTGGATTGAGGATCCGGCGGCACACCCCGAGGCGGACGGGCCGGACAAGCCGGACAAGCCGGACAGACCGGACGGAGCGGATGGACCGGACGGGCCGGACAAGCCGGACGGAGCGGATGGACCGGATCGACCGGACGGAGCGGATTTCCTGCTTCTGGATCTGCCCAAGGATCTGCCCAAGGACCTGTCCCCCGGGGAGCGTTCCGCGCGGCAGGCCGCCTTGTGGCGGTTCGCGGCGCGTGAGGCCCGGCGCGGCGAGCGCATCTTCCTGGCGGGCGGGCTCACGCCCACGAACGTTCGGGCGGCGATCGAAGCGGTGGGGCCGTTCGCGGTGGATGTCGCCGGCGGCGTCGAGTGCCAACCGGGCATCAAGGACAGAGAGAAGGTCGCGGCGTTTCTGAAGGAGGTGCACACGTGCCGGTAGCAGCATCTGGATCGTCATCCGCCATGGGCACCCCGGGTCGTTTCGGAGTCTATGGGGGGCAATACGTTCCCGAGACATTGATGCCCTGCTTGGAGGAGCTGACCCGCACCTATGCCGATGCACGGGAGGATCCGGCCTTTCATGCCGAGCGCAGGAAGATCGAGGCCGAGTATACCGGCCGGCCGACCGCGCTCTATCCGGCCGAGCGGCTGAGCGAGGCCTATGGCGGGCGGGCGCGGATCTACTTGAAGCGCGAGGATCTCAACCACACCGGCGCGCACAAGATCAACAACTGCGTGGGGCAGGTCCTGCTGGCGCAACGCATGGGCAAGAGCCGCATCGTGGGGGAGACCGGTGCCGGCCAGCATGGAGTGGCCACCGCGACGGTCTGTGCGCGGGCCGGACTCGACTGCACGATCTACATGGGCGAGGTCGACATGGCCCGCCAGCGGCCCAACGTGATGCGCATGCAGCTTCTGGGAGCCAGGGTGATCCCGGTCTCCAGCGGCAGCCGCACGCTCAAGGATGCCACCAACGAGGCGATCCGCGATTGGGTGACCCATGTCCGCGACACCCACTACATCATCGGCTCGACCGTGGGGCCGCATCCCTATCCGCTGATCGTGCGGGATTTCCAGCGCGTCATCGGGGAGGAGTGCCGTGCGCAGATCCTGGCCGCCGAACAGCGCCTGCCCAGCCATGTCGTGGCCTGTGTGGGCGGCGGCTCGAATGCGATCGGCATCTTCAGCGGATTCCTGGAAGATGCCTCCGTCCATCTCGTGGGCGTCGAGGCGGGCGGGTCCGAACAGGGGCACTCGGCGGCGCTCGTGGCCGGCACACCCGGCATCCTGCACGGGGCCCTCAGCTACCTGCTTCAGGATGATGACGGACAGGTCGCACTGGCTCATTCGATCGCCGCCGGGCTCGACTATCCGGGTGTCGGCCCCGAACACAGCCACCTGAAAGACTCCGGTCGCGCCACCTATGTGAAGGTCGATGACCGCGAGGCGCTGGCGGCCTTCGGGGATCTGGCCCGCCTCGAGGGAATCTTGCCGGCGCTCGAATCGAGCCATGCGGTGGCCCACACCAAGAAGCTCGCGCAAGCAGAGGGCGCCGACCTGATCGTGATCAACCTGTCCGGACGAGGAGACAAGGACATCGAGAGCATCGAGGCCATGCTGGGGTCGTAAGCCCCGGCGGGAGCTTCTGCCGGAACCCGAAACAGGACAAGGAGTGCAGGCGCGTGATGAGTTTGCGAGAGCGCACCGAGGCCATGCGGGCGCGCGGGGAGAAGGCCCTGGTGCCCTTCTTCACCGCGGGATATCCCGATGAGGACACCTTCTGCGACATCGTGAGAGCGGCGGCCGATGCCGGTTGCCGGGTGATGGAGATCGGGATTCCGTTTTCCGATCCGATGGCCGATGGTCCCGTCATTCAGGAGTCGTCCAAGACCGCGCTGGCCCAGGGCATGACCCTGCGCAGGGCGCTCGAGCTGGCCGGCACGCTGTCGCGGGAAGTGGATGTCTCGTTCGTGCTGATGAGCTACATCAATCCTCTCCTGCGCATGGGATTCGACGTCTACGCCGCCGGCGCCCACGCCGCCGGCGCCCGGGGGACGATCGTGCCGGATCTGCCGGTCGAGGAATCGGCCCCCATCCGGGCTAGTTTCTCGCGGGCGGGTGTCGCGCTGGTCGACCTGGTAGCGCCCACCTCGGGTGAGGAACGGATCCGGCGGATTGCCGCGGTGGCCGACGGCTTCCTCTACCTGGTCTCCCTCACGGGCGTGACCGGGGCACGCAGCGCCCTGGCCGATGATCTGCCGGCGTTCGTCGGCCGGGTTCGGGCCGCCAGCGCCTTGCCCCTGTATGTTGGATTCGGGGTGTCGACCGCCGAGCAGGCGGCCCAGATTTCCCAATCCGCCGACGGCGTGATCATTGGCAGCGCCCTGATCCGCATCCTTCAGGAATCGGGATCCCGGGCCGCGGCGGTCGAGCGCACGGGCGCGTTCCTGCGTGCCGTGCGGGCCGCGATGGCGTCCTAGACAGGAGCAAGCAACCATGATGATGGTCGTCATGAATCCAGGGGCCACGGTGGCCGAGATCGGAAGCGTGATCCGGCAGATCGAGCAGCGCGGGTTGACGCCGCGGCCTTCGCACGGCGCGCATCAGACGATCGTGGGGGTCATCGGCGCCCGGTCGCCGGACGAACTGGCGGCGCTGCTCGATCTGCCGGGGGTGGCGCAGGTCACGCCCGTCAGCAAGGCCTTCAAGCTGGTGGCGCGCGAGTTTCAGCCCGAGCCGACGGTGGTCAACGTCAACGGTGTGGCGATCGGCGGCGAGGAGTTCGTGGTCATGGCCGGTCCCTGCGCGGTCGAATCGTCCGAACAGGTGCTGGCCACCGCCAAGGCGGTCCGGATGGCCGGCGCCCGCATCCTGCGCGGCGGCGCCTTCAAACCCCGCACGTCGCCCTATAGCTTCCAAGGTCTCGGCGAGGAGGGCCTGCGGATTCTGCTGGCTGCCAAGCATGCCACCGGCCTGGGCATCATCACCGAGGTCATGTCCCCCGGGCTGGTGCCGCTGGTGTGCAAGTACGCCGACATTCTCCAGATCGGTGCGCGCAACGTGCAGAACTACGCGCTGCTCGAAGCCGTCGGCCGGGTGCGCAAGCCGGTTCTCTTGAAGCGCGGCATGATGTCGACGATCGAGGAAACCCTGCTGGCGGCCGAGTACATCCTCTCGAACGGCAACCGGCAGGTCATGATCTGCGAACGCGGCATCCGCACCTTCGAGACGGCCACGCGCAATACGCTGGACATCTCGGCCGTGGCCGTCATCAAGCAGAGCTGTCATCTGCCGGTGATCGTCGATCCCAGCCATGCGGCCGGAGTGCGGGACTACATCGCCTCGCTGTCCCGCGCGGCGGTCGCCGCGGGAGCCGACGGCATCATCGTCGAGGTCCATCCCCATCCGGAGAAGGCCACCTCGGATGGGCCGCAGAGCCTTCACTTCGAGGAGTTCGATGCACTGATGGATCAACTGCGGCCGGTCGCCAGCGCCGTGGGACGCACCATGGCGGCGCGCGAACCCGCATAAACGAGAGGACGAGGGCCGCCCACGTGATGAGGACGATCCAACCGGCACGGCGCCTGCAAGGAACCTTCCGTCCCGCGGGGGATAAATCCATCGCGCACCGGGCCTTGCTGTTCGGGGCCATCGCCGCGGGGGAGCAGGAGATCATGGGTCTGCCGCCCTCGGGGGATGTCGCCAGCTCCGCGCGCTGTTTGCGGGAACTCGGCGTGCAGATCGACCCGCTCGGTCCCGGCCATGTGCGCATCGCCGCGCGGCGCTGGCGCGCTGGACGGCATCTGGATGCGGGCAACTCCGGCACCACGGCCCGCCTGCTGGCCGGGCTCCTGGCGGGCCGGGGTCTGTCGGCCACCATGGACGGGGACGCCTCCCTGCGGTCGCGGCCGATGAAGCGCATCACCGAGCCGTTGGCGGCGATGGGCGCACGCATCGCGACCTGCGACGGACGGCTGCCGATGCGGATCGCGGCCGCCCCGCTGAGCGGCATCCACTATGAGCTTCCCGTTGCCAGTGCCCAGGTCAAGAGCGCGATTCTGCTTGCGGCTCTCTGCGCCGCGGGCCGGACGACCCTGGTCGAACGGGCGCCGACCCGCGACCACAGCGAGCGGATGTTCCGGGCGATGGGCGTGCATCTTGAACAGGACGGCCTCACGCTGCGGATGGCCGGCGGCCAGCTTCTGCGGGGAACCCAGGTGACGGTTCCGGGGGACATCTCATCAGCGGCCTTCTTCATCGTGGCCGCCCTGATCACCCCGGGCAGCGAGCTGCGGATCCAGCAGGCCGGAGTCAATCCCACCCGCACCGGCCTGCTCGAGGTGCTGGAGCGGATGGGGGCGCGCCTCGAGCGGGACCATGAGCAGATCCTGGCGGGTGAACCGATGGCCGACCTGTGGGTTCGCTCTCAGCCGCTGGAAGGCGTCGAGGTCGGAGGCGAGTCGATCCCCGCGCTGATCGATGAGCTGCCCGTCCTGGCCGTGCTGGCCACCCAGGCCCACGGACAGACGGTCGTGACCGGCGCCCAGGAGCTGCGGCACAAGGAGTCGGACCGCATCGCCGCCACCGTGCAGAACCTGCGAAGGATGGGGGCGCGGATCGAGGAGTTGCCTGACGGATTCGTGATCGATGGGCCCTGTCCCCTTCGGGGGGCCCAGGTCTCATCGATGGGCGACCATCGCATCGCCATGGCCATGGCGGTGGCGGGCCTGGTCGCGCAGGGTCCCACCGCGATCGAAGGCAGCGAAGCGGTCTCGATCTCCTTTCCCGATTTCTTCGACGAGTTGGCCAGATTGAGCGCGGGGTAGGCCAGGCGGTGACGGCGCTAGAAGCGGCCGCGCAGGTGGGGCGGGGCTAGGAGCGGCCGGTCGCGGCGGCCGGCGGGAGGAGTAGGCGGGATGGACCATGCGCGGGCGACAGACCACTGCGCCGTCTATGGGGTGATCGGCGATCCGGTCGCGCACAGCCTGTCACCGGTGATCATGAATGAGGCCTTCGCCGAGGCGGGGATCAACGCGATCTACGCCGCCTTTCCCGTAACGGCCCCCGAATTGCGGGAGGTGCTGACCGAGTGCCGCCGCTATGGGGTGGCGGGGCTCAACGTCACCTATCCTCACAAGGAGGCCGTGCTGGCGGCTGCCGATCGCTGTTCGCCGCGCGTCGCCCTGCTGGGGGCGGCGAACACCCTGTGGTTCACGCCCGATGGCAATCTACGGGCCCACAACAGCGATGCTCCGGGAACGGTCCGCGCGATCGAGACATTCGCGGGCGCCGATTGCCGGGGCGCGCGGGCGGCTCTCTTCGGCGCCGGCGGCGCGGCGCGCGCGGCCGCGCTGGGCCTGGCGGAGGCCGGGGCCGGGCGTGTCACGTTCCTGGTGCGGGATCCGGACCGGGCCCGGTCGGCCACGCGGCGGCTGCGCGAGGCCCATCCGGCCACCGGGTGGGAATTCTGCCGCATGGGGGCCGCGGGTGACCGGGCCGCAGAGGCCGGCGCCCTGGAGGCCTGCCGCGGGGTGGTGTCGGCCGCCGAGATCGTAATTCAGGCAACGCCGGTGGGGATGACGGGCGTTGCAGATGATGATGCGGCCGCACCCGTGGCGGGCGTTGCCGACGCCCCGGTCGCCGGGGCCGGCCACGGTCCGGGCGAGGGCCGCCCCGCCACGGTCGTGAATCCGATCGGCGAGATCGTCGGCCATGAGGAGGGGCTCCATGCCGGGCAGGTCTGTCTCGAGATGATCTACCATCCCCGGGTGACACCCTTTCTGGAGGCCGCCCGGCGCTCCGGGGCCACGACGCTCGACGGTCTCTGCCTGTTGATCGCCCAGGCGCGCGAATCGTTCTCCCGATGGACCGGAGAGAGCTTCGACCTGCAACGCATGTACACGCATCTCGAGGCCTACCTCGAGGCTCACACGGAGGCTTCCTCGACGCCATGACCCCTGCCATCCGCTACAGGTTCGTTCCCGATCAACGGGTGCGCCTGGCCGAGGAGGTCTCGGGCGCGGGGGCTGCGCCGGATCGTCTCATCATTCTGAGCGGGTTCATGGGGACCGGAAAGTCGGTCGTGGGCGGCTTGCTCGCCGCCCGGCTCGGCTACACCTTCCTGGACATGGACGAGGAGATCATCCGGCGCGAGGGCCAGACGATCCCCGAAATCTTCGCTCAACGCGGGGAAGCGGCCTTTCGCGCCCTCGAGACCGGTCTGTGCCGTGAGCTTGCCGGCCGCAGCGAGTGTGTGATCGCCACCGGCGGCGGTGCCTTGCTGTCGCAGGATAATTGCAGGGTTCTGGCCGCGGCCGGCCGGATCTTTTTGCTGCGGGCCACGCCGGCGACGATCCAGCGCCGCCTGATCACGAATCCAACCCGGCCGCTGCTCCTGGATGATGCCGGCCGCGCGCTCGCCGGGACGGCGCTGGCGGATCGGATCGAGAGGCTGCTTGCCGCGCGCCTTCCGATCTACAGCCTCATCACGGAGCAGATCGATACCGATCGGCTCGAGCCGGCGGCCGTCGCGGCCCGGATCGCCGCCCGCTGCAACCTTGCGATGCAGGTCATCACCACCCCGCTGCCTCCCGGGGGGCGCCTGCCGGCCCGCGACGAATCGGTGGTCGAGATCGGCCGGGGGCTCAGTCTCCATCTCGGGCGCCGGCTGCGCGCCCATGGTCTTGATGGGCCCGTCTTCCTGATGATCGCCGAGGCGCTGGTTCCGCTCTATCAAGAGAGCCTGGCCGCCGCGTTGTCCGAGGCGGGGTTGCCGTGGCACGCAGTAGCGGTGGCCGACGGCGATCAGGAGAAGACCTTCGCGCAGGTGGAACGTATCCTGGGCAGGCTGGCCGATCATGGGGCCACCCGTGACGGCGTGGCGGTGACATTCGGCGGCGGCGTGACCGGCGACATGGCCGGATTCGCAGCGTCGATCTACATGCGCGGGATGCCGCTCGTGCAGGTGCCCACGACACTGCTCGCGCAGGTCGATGCCAGCATCGGCGGGAAGATGGGCGTCAACCATCCGCGCGCCAAGAATCTGGTCGGCAGCTTCCATCCGCCGCATCTGGTGCTCATCGACCCGTGCCTGTTGGGTACCCTCCCGCGTCGCGAGATCCGCGGCGGGATGGCCGAGGTGGTCAAGACCGCCCTCGCGGGGTCCCCGGATCTGTTCACCGAGCTTCTCGCACGCCTCGGCCGGCCAGCGGGCGAATCGGCCGCAGAGGGGGATCCCCGCGAAGCCCCCCGGGGCACCCCTCCCGGCGCCCCTCCTGGCACCCCTCCCGGCAACCTCCCCGGCACCCCCACAGCGTTGAGCGTGACGATCAACG
>CAYQJL010000103.1:0-2613 GCA_964417675.1 uncultured bacterium
GACGGCCGGCACCCTTTATCAAGATGCCCCCGCCGGTCACCGATAGTTCTTGAGAAGACCGTATGATAGGAGGGATGCGTGGCCAGGATCGATGCGATCTTCAGGCTCGTGCAGGAACAGGGGGCGTCCGACCTCCATTTGACCGCCGGATCCCAGCCCATGTTGCGCGTGGATGGGGAGATCCAGCCGGTCGAGTATGACGCGCTCAGCAACGAGCTCCTCAACGAGCTTCTGCGTGAGATGATGACGCCCCGGGATTGGGAGCGCTGCGAAGCCCACGGCGAGGTGGACTTCGGCTACGAGGTTGCGGGCGTGTTGCGGGTGCGCTGCAACGTCTTTCAGCAGCGCAAGGGCATCGCCGGGGCCTTCCGCATCCTGCCGAACAAGATCTTCACCGTCGAGCAACTCGGTTTGCCCGAGCGCGTCGCCGGATTCTCGGATCTCACGAAGGGTCTTGTCGTCGTGACCGGTCCGCCCGGATCGGGAAAGTCCACCACCCAGGCCGCGCTGATCGACCACATCAATCGAAACCGGCGCTGCCACATCATCACGATCGAGGATCCGATCGAATATGTGCACGAGAACCTGAACTCCCTGATCAACCAGCGCGAGGTGGGACGCCATACGAACTCCTTTGACACGGCGCTGCGCGCGGCCCTGCGCGAGGATCCCAACGTGGTCCTGGTCGGGGAGATGCGTGATCTGGAGACCATCGCCCTGGCCATCACCGCGGCCGAGACCGGCCAGCTGGTCTTCGGAACCTTGCACACGGCGTCGGCCGCCCAGACCGTCGATCGTCTCATCGACGTCTTCGAGGGAGACAAGCAAGAACAGATCCGTACGATGCTGGCCGAATCGCTGCAGGGCGTCGTCGCGCAACGCCTGTTGCGCCGTGCGGACGGCAAGGGCCGGATCGCCGCCTTCGAGGTGCTGGTGGGCACCTCGGCGGTTCGCGCACTGGTGCGCGAGAAGAAGACCTTCCAGATTCCTTCCACCATGCAAACCGGCAAACGGGACGGTATGCAACTCGGCGATGATCACCTGATGGTGCTGGTGCGCGATGGCTTGATCACGATCGAGGAGGCGCGCCGCAATGCGGTGCGCAAGGAAGCGTTCCGTCAGGAGCGCGGCGGCCCGCTGGCCGCCTAGGATCCTCCTTCTGAAGGGTGGGTCATCGCAACAGGATCCGGCAGGAGCGAGCGCAACGTGCCGACGCCACCAGAGAAATACGGATTGCAGGGACGTCTGGATGTCGCCTCCCCGTTCGAGATCGGGCAGTTTCTGCTGCTTGGAAACAAGACCGGCGCCCTGCACATGATCCAGGGCGAACAGCGCGGCGTTCTGTATGTGCTGGACGGACAGATCGTCTCGGCCGTGGGGCCCGACCTCAAGGGCGGCCCCGAGGCGGCCATGCGCATGCTGAGTTGGAAGAGCGGCACCTTCCACTTCATCCCCGAACCGGTGGCCCGGTCCAAAGAGATCGAGATGCACACCGAGAATCTGCTGCTCGAGACCGCCCGCCTCATGGACGAGACCGGGCAGGGCGAGCAGCAGGTCGCGGCCGCCATGGAGCAGGCCGACGAACTGAGCCGCACCTTCGCCGCGCTCTCCTCCCCGGCGACATCGGCCAACAGCGCCGATCCGGGAAAGCCGCTCGAATGGCTGCTGGCCGACCCCGGCCGTCAACTCGTCCACCGTCTCGGCCGCCCGCTGTACGGCCGCCATCCCGGGCGGGCCTGGGTCTCATTCAGTGAAAAGACGCTCCCCGAGCCGGCCGCCCTCCTGGGGGTGACGTGCGCGGGGCCGCCCTGCAACGCCTGGTTCGAGCACAAGGGCCACCGGCTCTATCTGACCTGGGGGACGGACGGGTACCGGCTGGTGCATCCGATCCCGCGAGTCATGATCGAGCAGCAGATGGGGGAGGCCGCCGATGTGCGCGCGCGCCTGGCGGCCTCGCCGCTCGTGGTGGTGTTCGCCGAGCCGGGCGGAGGACGGGATCTTCTGCTGGGCGTGCTGACCTTGCTTCGATCCGAAAGCGGCATGCAGACGCTCTACATCAGCGGGGTGCCGGCCATCGATATCGAGGATGGCCGCAGTTGCATCCACCAGGTCCTGGCGCCCGGCGGCAGCGGCGGGGATCTGCGCGCGGCCCTGGCCCGCTGGCAGCCCGATCTGATCGTGGCCGATTTCGAGGTCGAGCCGGAGGCGGACGCGCTGCTGCGTGACGCCTACTGGTCCGGCGCGGCGCTCATGCTCGCCGTCCGGGCCACCGATGCGCGCCAGGCCATGCATCGCGTGCGGGATGTGGTGGGCGAGGACTGCGAGCCGCTGCTCATCCGCGCGGGGGTCGATGAGGGTGGCTTCAGCTTCGACATCGCCGCCGCCGCGTAGCCGGATCCGGCCGCCGGGCTGCCGGCCGTGGGTGTACCCGTCGGAAGACCGTGGGCCTCAAGGGCGTGGGTCGGCGGCCCGCCGGCCGTGGGCTGGTCCGCTCGTAGACGCGGCGGTCTTGCGGAAGATGTAGGCGGAGAACTTCTGGTCCGGCGTTCGCATGCGGCCGATCTGCTCGTAGTGCGGATGATCACGCACATCCTCGATCAGCACGTCTCCGAT
>CAYQJL010000104.1:0-7849 GCA_964417675.1 uncultured bacterium
CGGCGGGTGCGCAGCGGTGAGGGCCGGATCGGGCTGGCCTGGCATCCCAGCGACAGCGGGTGTTCCGAGGAGCAATCGCACTGCGGTCGGGTGAAAGCCTGGTCGCTCTCCGGCACGGTGGAGACGCAAACGGCCCTCGGCGGCGCGGTTCATTTCAAGCCCAGCGCGCTGCTTCAGGTGGCCCTGTGGGGTGAGGTCGAGCGGACTCGGCGCCCCGGCCATCAGGCGGATGCGCCCTCGCGGACGCTGGTGCGCGGCGGCCTCCAACTCAGCCTGGGCCTGCATTAGTCGGCCGCCGGTGCCGCGCGCCGCCGGGCCCGACCTCCGCTACCACCCGGCCGTATCCGTGCGAGACCGTAACTTCTTGCAATACAAGTTATTGCCGAGTTGGATCTTCGTGGCGGCCTCCGGGGTGGGGGCGGCCAGCGAGCCAGGGCGGGAGTCTCCCGATGCCATGTGAGACTGGATATCCGAGGCGCAACTGCCGAATTCCTAGGCAAGAGCACGGGGCAGCCGCCCGGCGCGGGCGCGGGGACAGGGAGTTGCCGCCCGGCGCGGGGATGCGTCGCCGGGACAGGAAGCCGCCCCGCAATGGAGGGGAGCATTGCCGCTCAAACGAGTGCTGGTCACCCACCCCGATGAACGGGGGGGCGAGCGATTCGCTTCGCCCCTGGTGCGATCGGGGCAGTTTGCCGTCAAGGTTGTCCATGATGGGTTCAGCGCCGCCTTGCTCCTCGTTCGCGAGACCTTCGACGCGATCATGCTTCACCCGCGTACCCCGGGCATGGACCTGCGCCGCGCGCTCAGCGAAATCCGCGGACAGACCACCTCCAAGGAAGCCGGGATCATTGTCATTCTCGGACAGATGGACGATCCCGACCGCAGCATTCTGCGCCGCGCCGGCGTGATGGAGTTCTGCAGCGAGCAGCAGGAGGAGGTGCCCAGCTTGCTCGCCAAGGTCGAGGCCGCGGCGGGAATCGAGCGAACGGCATCCCGCCGGGGTGCGGGTTCCCCCCCGCTGGCAAAGGCGCCTGCGCGCGCGGCGATCCCGAAGCTCACGCTCGGTGTGAAGCCGGCGGTAAGCCCACCCAGTGCCGAAGCGCTCCCCGGCATCTCATCGGCCGCTGCGTCCGGTGCTCCATCCGGTGTCCCGGGCGGTGCCGCATCCGCCGCTGCGCCCGGTGCTCCATCCGGCGCCCCGCGCGGTGTTGCATCCAACGCCCCGTCCGGCGCCGCATCCGGTGCCACACCCGGCACCCGGCCGGGCACCCCGCCCGGCGCTCCGTCGCGGGCGGCGAAGACTCCGTCGGTTCCCGCCCACCTTCGATCATCCTCGTTGGCGCCACACCGCGCCCCCCTGCGGAATCGGCCCACCGTCACGGTGCAGGATCGCATTTCCGGGCATCTCTCGCTTGTGGCCCGTGAGGGATGTGATCTGGCCGGTCTGCCGCCGCGGGTGAGTCGACTCGATTTCCTCATCCCGGACATGCGTGGGGACCTGGTCTCCAAGGAGGTTCTGGCGATCGATCTGAGTCTGGCCGTGACCGTTCTGCGTATGGCCAACTCGGTGACCTTCGGCACACGCAGTCCGATTCTGGGGCTCGGCCGGGCGCTCACCCGGATCGGTCAGCGCACGCTGGCCAGTCACTTTCTCGACAAGTGGAAGGCGCGGCAGGATGTCCCGTTCGTCGTGCAGGGCTTCCTGCTCAGCCATGCCTGGCGGCACAATCTGATGGTGGCCTGCCTGGCCGAGGAGATCTCGCGCTGCACCAAGCAGGGCGCGCCGGATGCCTGCTTCAGTGCCGGACTGCTTCACGACGTCGGCAAGATGCTCATGGTCCAACATTATCCCGACGAGTTTCTCGATATTCGGTACCAGCGGCGCAATCTCGAACAGACCCATCCTGACGACGCCGTGATCCGACGGATGGAAGTGGGCGTCGTCGGTGTCGATCATGGGATGCTCGGCTATGAGCTGTGCCAGGGATGGAATCTTCCGCCGGTGGTGAGCGTGGGCACCCTGCACCATCATGTCGGCACGGAGGGTCCCTGGATGAAACTGCACCCGCGGGTGACTCGCACGGTTGCCGTAGCCAATCTGATCGACCATCACGTGGAACGGCTCGAGCAGCCTCGCAGTCCACATACGGAGGAGTCGCTGGCCGTCGATCCCGAGAGCGGCGCCGCCCGCATCCTCCGTCCGGAACCACGTGACATTCCCTACTTGAGAGTCACGCCCTTGCCTCGCGCGGTGCGTGGGGTCGCGGTGCCGGTCAGGGCTCTGCAGTCCTTTCCGCGCGCGGACGCCCCCGAGTGGGTCACCGACTTTCTGGCCGTCACACGATTGCCGGTGGTGCGCATCTACGAACGCGCCCAGCGTCGCCTCTACCGGGCCAGTGTGCATGCCGGGATGGAAGCGGCCTGACACGCTGCCGGCCCACATGGCTCTCCTGGCCGGTGCGCGATCCCCGCCGGCATGCCCTCCCGCGGCCTAGGGGGCCAGCACGGGAGGGGGGCCGAGCACGCGAAACACCGGGTACCGATTGCGGCGATCCTCGACAAACGGCGTCTTGCGGAAGAAGAACTCGAGCTTCGCGCTCCCGCTGGCCGCGAAGGCTGAATCCGCCAGCGCCGCCTCGTACTCGGCGCGAATCCCAGGATCGTTCAGCAGGCGGCGGGCGTTCTCCTCCAGAGCCCAGGTTTCCAGGATGATGCCGTGCTCGCTGATCGCGCCGAAGGTGTTCCAGGCCAGCAGCGCATCCGGGCACTCGGGCTCGAGCAGGTGCATCGCGCTCACTCCGGCGGGATGATCCAACGGCACCCAGTAGCTCCCCGCGGGAATCGCCATCGATTCCTGCCGCCAGGCGCCCGCGACGTCCATCATGAAGCGGCCCTGGTACGGTTGGGTCGAGTAATCGACCGCGCTCAGCCGGAAGCACTCGACCGGGGCGCGGTACGGTTCGAGGAGTGAATGAACCGGGATGCCGTGATCGCGCAGGGTCTGCGCGATGTGGCGGTAGGCGGGCAGGATCAGGTATCCGCGGGGGACCGTGGCCAGGGCGCCGGGCGCCAGCCGATCATGGAAGGGAACCCGGTAGGTCGTATCCGCGCTGCCATAGAGCGCATAGGTGCTGCCGGTCACTTCGCTTTCGATCACGGTGAACGCCTTGCCCCGCCAGTCGATGCTCCTGGCCACCGCTGTGTCCGCCCGGCAGCCCAAGGCGATCGCATGGGCCCCCGGCTGCTCCGGCCAGCGCATGGCAGCCTGCCTCGACCGGGCGATGGCATCGGTGAGGCCGATCCGGTTGCGGGCGGCGAACTCGGCGATCGATTGCACCAGGGCCAGTGAGGCGTGCACGCGGTCGCGATAGGGCTTGTAGGGGTAGGCCTCGGACAGAATGGCAATGCAGTGCCGCGTCTCGAAGTATCCGGTGCTGGTTCGCGGACTGAGGCCGTAGGCAAACAGGCCGGCCGCGGGCGCCTGTCGGTCGCGAAAATAGCCGATCGGGTGGCTCAGGAATCCGGCCCTGCGCATCGACTCGTTGATGAACGGGATGAGCTCCTCGCGCACGATTCGATCCCGCCCCCCCGCGAAGGTGGGATTCACGGCGGCGCTGTAGAGGATGTCATACTGGTGTCCCACGCCGTCGTCGGTGTGCAAGTCGATGTAGACATCAGGCTGGAATTGACTGAACAGCCTCACGATGGCGCCGACCTCCGGACTGTCCAGTTTGCAGAAATCCCGATTGAGGTCCAGGTTCAGTGCGTTCCGGCGGGTCCCAAAGCCATTGGCCGGCCCATTCTGTGTGAATCGATGGGCCAGGGAGCGGTCGCGGAACCCATCGACATTGAAGACCGGCACGAGAATCAACCGCGCGTGGGAGACGATCTGCGGTTCCAGTCCCCGGGCGATGCGCCGCAGCAGGATCAGAAGCGCATCGGTGCCGCAGGACTCGCCGGCGTGGATCGAGGCGGTGATCATCACGGTCGGTTTCGTGGGATCGGCTTCCCAGCCACCGCCCACCCCGGCGCGGTCCCACACGAAGACCACCGGGATCGGAAACCCCTGGGCCGAGTACCCGCAAGAGGAAACCAGAATGTTGTGGGCCGCCTGTTGCGCATGCTCGAGGTAGAGGCGCACCTCCTCGTAGGTGGCGGCCTCCAAGCCTCCACTGGCCTCGAACGGTGTCGGGCCGGGATCCCCGGCGCCGGCCGCTGATGCCGAAGCCAGCAGCACAACTCCAGCGCACACGATCACGGTACACAACCGGGCAAAGGCCGCCGGGCGGCCGCAACGGGCGCGCTTCCTGCGCGCAGGTCTGATCGGGGTCCTCATCCGGGTGCTCCTTTCGGGAACGGATCACCTCTCCGGCCAGCTCCAGGCTACGCCCAAGCGCGCGGTGGAGGCAAGGCTGGCCTTGCCGGCCGGCCCCGCCGCCGGGCGCTGATTCCAGTGGAGTTCGGAAGCGCATGGAGCCGGTTTGCTTACAGGCGTGAACACCGCGCTCGGCTGCATGAGTATGCTCGGAAGGCTGTTGTAAACATCCGCCGCCGGTGCTACGCTGTCCCTGATCTTGAATGTGTGGTACTCGAACAGTGCGTCTTGCTCTCGGTGCGGTCGGGTGGGGTCGACCCATCCCCACGGAGACCGGCATCCCCGGCGGGTCCGATCCAGCATCCATGGATACCATGGCGGTTCCATGAATCGCACTGTGCTGCGGTACCTGTGTGCGCATCCGGTGCGTGGTCCAGCTCAGGCGCAGCCACGCATTTGATGCCATGACTGTGGAACACCCGGTGCGACCGGGACACTCGTGAGCGGGAAGCACATGTGATGGTCCGGATGGAAGCGTCTTGGCAGAGCCGCGTCCCGGCATCCTGCGTCGGTCGATGCCAGAGCGTGCCTCCCGCCAGGCCCGCGCGGCGGGGCTCAAAGCTGCACCCATGTTTGCCACAACTCCGTCCCCGACCCACGGGCCGATTCCTGGCCGTGGACCAGCCCCCGGCCACGGGCGCTCCTTCTCCTCCCAATCGCTGCGCCTTGACAAGGATTCCCTCTCCGATGGGCACGAGCCGTATCCGACTCCACAGGGCTCGGCCGGAACGTGCAGCATCGGGGTTGATGCACTCACCACTGATGTTCCGTAAGGAGGCAATCTGATGAACGGTCAGAAGCTAACGTACCTGGTGTTGATGCTGGGGTTGATGGCAGGCACCGCGGGCGCGGCCACGTTGCATGTGTCGGAGCCAATGCAGGTGACGTCCGATGCGTACTACGAGCGCGGTCAGGCCATCACCTACGACGGTTCGAACTATTGGATGTTCTACGGCAGATCCGCATCGGAAACCGGGAGTTACTCCGGCAGCGGGAACCCGGATGTGAGTGACTATGTCATCTACTACAAGAAAGCGACCAGCGTCGTGGATCTGGCGGATGCCGCCGCCACGGCCGTGGCTGTGAGCGGTTCGCACGTGAGCGACTCCTACCTGGGCGAGATGGGCGCGGCCGTCTTCGACTCCAAGGTGTGGGTGTTTGCGACCATCTACGACGGTGCCTCCCACACCGATCTCTACGGGTACTACACCGTCGACGACGGCACGACCTGGACCCAGGTAGGCCCGATCGTGGCGGACATGAGCAGCGGCCAGGGACACCATGACGCGATCGTCTTTAATGGCGATCTCTGGATCGTCGAGGGTTCGGGAAACTTCACTACGCTGCATTCGTCCACCCCGGAGAACCCCGCAAGCTTCAGCACGCCGTTGGCTGTCGGGTCGCTGACCGGCGGATTGTGCCACTTCTTCGTCGACGACGACGGATCACCTGATCCGTCGCTCTATCTGGCTCTTGGCTCCAGCGGAAGCTACTACATCTATCTCTACAATGACGTCCAGACCCAGTGGGACTTGGTCGATCAGAAGAGCATCTCCGGCTACTACGACCCCACCCTGTTCAAGGTGGATGACTCCTATGCCTTCTACTGCGCTCCCTATGCCGGCGGCCGGCAGTGGATCGTTGGCTGGACCGCCGCCGCGTTGAATGGCGACTTCTTCGATGGCTCCGAGCACGCCGTCATCGATGGCCGGTACGGCGACAACGTCTGGGTTGACATGTGGCCGATCGGTTACACGGATGAGGAAGGCGACACCTACCTGTTCTACACGTCGGAACGAAATCCCGAGGATCCCACGGCCGATGAGATCGCCGGCAACATCTGGGTCGTAGCCGTCGAGTGGGATCTGGGCGACGACCACTTCACATTCATCCAGGAGGCCATCGACGCGGCCACCGTGGAGGATGAGATTCTCATTGCCGATGGCCGGTACTGTGAATCCAATATCACCGTGGACAAGTCGCTTACCGTCCGGGGACAGTCTCGTGCTGGCGTTGTCATCGCGCCGCACGCCGAAGATGTAGGCCTGGGAACGAGTTCCTTTGATGGCAGCTACCAGCACGGTTTCATGGTCACGGCCCACGATGTAACCCTCCGCGACATGACAATCGACGGGACGGCCAATAACATCTCGGCCGGCGGCCATCTGCCGGATCAGAACAACTACCGCATTGGCATTCTGAACTATGCCGACGGCGACGAGGGCTATGACGGCCTAACCGTTGACAATGTCGTTCTGCAGCACATTCGACGCAGAGGAATATCCATATGGCCGACCCACACCGCCAATCATGTGGTCAGCAACTGCCTGATTGCCGATGTGGACGTCCATCAGGCGATTTCGTGCTCCGGGGCGCCGGCCGTGATCACTGGCAATACGATCAGCCAGACCGGCATGGGGATCAGTCTCACACCGAATCTACCGCCCGATTCCGGAGTGCAGCTCACGGTCACTGACAACGTGCTGTTCGACATCGCCGGTTCATTCAGTGAACACTATGGCCACAGTTATCCGTCTGTGGGCATCTACTATCGCAACCCGAACCATGATCAAACGTTGCTTTGCATGGGGAATGAATTGACTATCGGCGACGGCGATGAATTCGAGGGCCTTCCTGGTGTGACCGGGATGTACTTGTACAATTGTGATGCCAACAGCATCATTCAGAACAACAGCATCGATGCCACCGGAGGCACCGCCAACTGGGGCATCTACCTCGGAGGATGCGCCGGCGCCACGGTGGACGCCAATACGTTCGCTCTGAATGAGCGCGATTCAGGAATCTTCTTGGGACGTGGATCGGCCGGCGATCCGGTTCCGAATGTCATCTCGCGCAATGTATTCACATCGACAGGCAGCGTCAGCACAGGGATCAGCGAGGGCTGTGCCCTGGTGCAGGGCAATCACGGGGACCTGTTCTGGATGGCCGAGGATCCGCAAAACACCGACAATCTCATCCTGAACAACGAAATCGATGGGTTTGTGAACGGCGTCCTTTTCCATTCCGATGGAGTGAGCTCCTGGACGGTGGAGGGGACGCTCGAGGGTAACAGCGTCACCAACTGCTCGGCACTGGCCGTTGATGCCTCGACCCTGAACGATCCAGTGGCGGCCTCAGGCAACTACTGGGGGGTTGTCAATCCCGAGGAGATGGCCGGTCTGTTCGCGCAGGTGGATTACACCCCCTGGCTTTCTCTGGGAACCGATACGAGCAGTGACCCCGGGTTCCAGGGTGATTTCTCGGAGCTGTGGGTCGATGCCGACAGTCCCCAAACGGAGTCGATGGGAAGGATCCAGGAAGCAGTGGACATGGTCACCGGCAGCACGGTCCATGTCCTCCACGGGATCTACGAGGAGCAAGTCGTCATCACGATGGATGACCTGGCGCTCATCGGCGCCGGCTCGGGCGATGATCCTGCGTTCAGCACGATCATCCGTTCGCCGGTCTCGCTGG
>CAYQJL010000105.1:0-4686 GCA_964417675.1 uncultured bacterium
GTTGACCCTCCTGTTGCTGTCGGGATGGACGGTCCTGTCGCCCGCGTGGTTCTGGACGCTCTCGGTGATCGGGATCATCCTGATTCCTCCTCTGGTCGCCTCCCTATCGGACATGGCTCAGAAAGCGGGCGACGTGGAACTGAGGCAGCACTTCGCCCACGCAGTCCGTTCCATTGGCCGCCACTTCGCCCAAGCCGCCTTCACCCTCGCGTGCCTCCCGTATGAAGCGTTTTTCAGCCTGGATGCCATTGCCCGCACGTTGGTGCGGTTGATCACGCACCGGAGGTTGCTCGAATGGAACCCTTTCAGCGACGACACTCGCCAGACTCGCACGAGCCTCGCCGCCTCCTTTCTGTCGATGTGGATCGCGCCGGCAATCTCCATTGCGGCGCTGATCTATCTGGCGCTCATGAGGCCGGCCGTCCTGGCAAGTGCCGGACCCATCCTGGCCCTCTGGATGGTCTCGCCCGCGATCGCGTGGTGGATCAGTCGTCCGCTCACTCGCCGCCAAGTCCTGCTGACCGACGACCAGACCATCTTCCTCCGGAAGCTCGCGCGCCGGACCTGGCTTTTCTTCGAGACGTTCGTCGGGCCCGAGGACAACTGGCTACCCCCTGACAACTTCCAGGAACTCAGCGAGGCCAAGATCGCGCACCGCACCTCGCCGACCAACATGGGCCTCGCGCTCCTCTCGAACCTGTCCGCCTACGACTTCGGCTACCTCTCGGCCGGGCAACTCATCGAACGTACGGGAAACGCGTTCGGCACCATGGAAACCCTGCAACGCCACCGGGGGCACTTCTACAACTGGTACCATACGCAGACGCTGGATCCGTTGCCGCCTCGCTACATCTCCACTGTGGATACCGGCAACCTGGCGGGGCATCTGCTGACCTTGCGCGCCGGCCTTCTCGAGCTCAGCGATCACAAGATCCTGGGGACGCGATTGTTCGAGGGCTTGAGCGACACGCTCCATGTTCTGGAGGATTTTGCCGGCAGGGCCGCGGCGAACCGTCTGACTCGACTCAGGACGGATCTGGATTCCATTCGCGCCACCGAGCCAACCACGCTCTCGGCGGTGCGGCTCTGTCTCGAAGGTCTGGCGCTATCGATCGCCGAGGTGGGGACGGAGCTCGCTGATGATCCTCAGAGCGAGGCCCGCGACTGGGCAAACGCCCTCGCCCGGCAGTGCCAGGCGGCTCTCGACGAACTCACCTTCCTTGCTCCATGGACATCGCTATCGGCCCCGCAAGACTCGATCCAGGATCTGAGTGGTATCGATGCAATCCCGACCCTGCGCGAATTGGCCGTGCTCGCGGAGGAAAGGCTCCCGGCAATCGCGCACCAGCTTGGCTCGGACGCATCGCGCGCGGCGCGTGAGTGGTTCGCGACGCTGAGCGAGCGCGTCACGGAAGCGGGCAGCCGCGCCAGGGCCAGAATCACGATGATCGCAGGCCTTGCTCAGCGATGCGGCGAACTTGCCGACGTGGAGTACGATTTCCTCTTCGACCGGGCGCGCCGTTTGATGGCGATCGGGTACAACGTGACTCGGCGCAGGCGGGACTCGAGCTTCTACGATCTGCTCGCATCGGAAGCGCGCTTGGCCATCTTCGTGGGAATCGCGCAGGGGCGGCTACCGCAGGAAGCGTGGTTCTCCCTGGGACGCCTGCTCAGCACCGCCGGTGGAGCACCGGTTCTCCTTTCATGGAGCGGCTCGATGTTCGAGTATCTCATGCCACTCCTGGTGATGCCGACGTATGAGAACACGCTGCTCGATCGGACCTACCAGGCGGCGGTCGGGCGACAGATCGCCTATGGAAAATACCGCAGCGTACCCTGGGGGATCTCGGAATCCGGCTACAACACGATTGATGCGCATTCTAACTACCAGTACCGAGCGTTCGGCGTGCCCGGGCTGGGGCTCAAACGCGGCCTGGCGGCCGACCTGGTCATTGCCCCGTATGCCTCGGCGTTGGCGCTGATGGTGGACCCCCAGGAGGCATGCCTGAATCTCCAGCGACTTGCCACCGCTGGGTGTGAGGGACGCTACGGTTTCTATGAAGCGATCGATTACACCCCCGCACGGCTTCCGCCCGGGCAGTCGAGCGGCATCATTCGCTCGTTCATGGCCCATCATCAGGGAATGAGCCTGCTATCCCTGGCCTATCTGCTTCTGGATCGTCCGATGCAGAAGCGGTTCGAGTCGGATCCGCAGTTCCAGGCGACGACACTGATGCTCCAGGAGCGAGTGCCGAAGAGTACAGCGTCTTCCTCGCAGACCGCCGAGTTCTCCAGCTCCCATACGACCGCCGTCGGGCTCGAGAGGCCGATGCGCGTTCTCAGCACCCCTGACACCCCGACACCGGAAGTGCAACTGCTGTCGAACGGCAGATACCATGTGATGCTCACGAATGCGGGAGGCGGCTACAGCCGCTGGAAGGACATCGCCGTCACACGGTGGCGCGAGGACGGGACCCGGGACAACTGGGGCAGCTTCTGTTACATCCGCGACACGAGCAGTGGGCAGTACTGGTCCAGCGCGCATCAGCCGACGCTCAAGAAGTCGCAACGCTACGAGGCGATCTTCTCCGAGGCGCGGGCGGAGTTCCGCCGCCGCGACTATGACCTCGACACGCATACGGAGGTCTCGGTCTCACCCGAGGACGACGTCGAGGTGCGCCGCATCCAGTTCACCAACCGTTCCCGGGCGCGCAGAGAAATCGAAGTGACGAGCTATGCGGAAGTCGTTCTCGCCCCCTCTCCGGCGGACGCGCTTCACCCCGCGTTCAGCAATCTTTTCGTCAAGACGGAGATCATCCGTCAGCGGCAGGCAATCCTTTGCAGCCGCCGACCGCGCTCCCTTGGCGAGTCGACTCCGTGGATGTTCCACTTGATGACGGTCCACGGGGCCAGCAGCGAGGAGATCTCCTATGAGACCGATCGCCAGCGGTTCATCGGCCGGGGTAACAGCGTGGCTGATCCTCAGGCGTTGAGCGTCCCGGGTGCGCTCTCGGGCAGCCAGGGATCCGTGCTCGATCCGATTGTGGCCATCCGGCATCGCCTGACCCTCGATCCGGAGGCATCTGCGACGGTGAACGTCGTCTTCGGTGTCGGCGAAACGCGCGACAGTTGTATGAGCCTCGTTGACAAGTACCATGATCGCCGTCTCGCGAACCGCGTCTTCGAGCTGGCCTGGACCCACGGCCAGGTTGTCCTGCGGCAACTCAACACAACCGAGGCTGATGCGCAGCTCTATGGACGCCTGGCCGGCTCCGTGATCTACGCCAACTCCGCGCTGCGCTCCGACCCGAGCATCCTCATCCGGAACCATCGTGGCCAATCCGATCTGTGGGGTTACTCCATCTCCGGCGATTTGCCGATCGTGCTCTTGCGGATTGGAGACCCTGCCAACATCGAGCTGGTGCGCCAGCTCGTTCAGGCCCACGCCTACTGGCGGATGAAAGGACTGGCGGTCGACCTGGTGATCTGGAACGAAGACCAAGCCGGTTACCGGCAACTCCTCCATGACCAGATCATGGGCCTGATTGCCGCAGGCATTGAGGCCAACGTATCCGACCGGCCGGGAGGCATCTTCGTCAGGCCGGCGGATCAAATCTCGGACGAGGACCGCATCCTGCTCCAATCGGTCGCCCGGGCCGTCATCAGCGACCGTCGGGGGCCGCTGGCGGACCAGGTCAATCGCAAGGTCCACGTGGAGGTGCGCACCCCGCGCCTGGCGCCCGACCAAGCCCGCCGTTGGCCACCTGCGCCGAGCGCCGAGTCGTCTGGCCGCGACCTGATCTTCTTCAACGGGCTGGGAGGATTCACCCCCGATGGCCGGGAGTACGTGATCAGGACGGCGCCCGGACAGGTGACCCCGGCACCGTGGGTGAATGTCCTGGCGAACCCGCAGTTCGGAACCATCGTCTCGGAGAGCGGCCTTGGCCATACCTGGAGCGAGAATGCCCACGAGTTCGGTCTGACTCCCAGGACCAACGATCTCGTCAGCGATTCCAGCGGAGAGGCCCTCTACATCCGTGATGAAGAGAGCGGCCATTTCTGGTCTCCCACCCCGCTGCCTTGCCCTGGAACGGGAGCGTATGCGTGTCGGCATGGATTCGGCTACAGCGTCTTCGAGCATGAGGAGGACGGGATCCGCTCGGAGCTATGGATCTATGTCGCGCTGGATGCACCGGTCAAGTTCATGGTGCTGAAGGTGCGCAATGGATCCGGCCGAGCCCGGCGGCTCTCGGTCACGGGTTACGTGGAATGGGTGCTGGGCGATCTGCGGCCGAAATCGGCCATGCATATCGTCACCGAAATCAACGCCGGCAGTGGAGCGCTCTTCGCACGGAACCCCTACAGCAACGAGTTCGCCGGGCGGGTTGCCTATTTCGCGGCCGGCGATGCGTCCCGGACGGTGAGCTGCGACCGCATCGAGTTCCTCGGACGCAACGGCACGCTTCGGAATCCGGCCGCCCTGACTCGATCGCGGCTGGCGGGCACGACCGGGGTGGCGCTGGATCCCTGCGCCTCGATTCAGATTCCATTCGAGCTGGCCGACGGGCAAGAGCGTGAACTCGTCTTCACGCTTGGCGCCGGGCGGGATGCCGGAGACGCCGCGGTTCTGGCCCGTCGCTTCCGGGGCCCCCAAGCCGCGCGCGGTGCACTCGAAGCGGTGTGGCA
>CAYQJL010000106.1:0-10368 GCA_964417675.1 uncultured bacterium
CTCGAGAGCGGCATGTTGGTAATCTGCTCTTGGCAGCTGACAATGCCGTACTGGGAGCCATATTCAGCACACCAGTCCATGCCTTGCGAGTAGACGAAATCGGACGGTGCGTGCGTTATGAAGACCCCATTGGACAGATCGGTCTCATCCGCCGAGACAATGGATCCGCACGCGCCGAGGGTCAGACCCATGAGCGCCAAGACAAGAAGTACTCTCCTCATCACCTAGACCTCCTTGAAAGACAAAGCGTCCCTGCCCTGCCGGATTTCCTGTTTGCGGCCGGGCATTCCGAACCCGGGCCGCCTTCATCGCGAAAACCGCACCTACGTCCTTATTACGGCAGCTTCGAGAGCCACTACAAGGGTTTTTTTCGTCTTAGCGGCTTTCTCATTGCGCTTAAGGAACCTCCAGCAGGGCACACCGGCCCCTCGGATCGCCCTTGCGGGGAGTATAGGCGCTTGTGGGTGGGGCCGCAAAGGGCTTCTCGCAGATTCTGGCGCACGACCGGCAGGCAGGCCGACCGGCCCCGCGCCGCTGCGCCTCGGCGCCGGTCGGCCGGTAAGATCAGTCATTGTAGAGGCGTTTGAGGTTGCCCCAACTTGTTGCCTGGGCCGGTTCACAGGGATTGATGGGAAAACAGGTGGTGTTATCCCCGATGTAGGTGCCTCCCGCGGAGTCGCAGTCCGGCAATGAGAGGATCACGCACTCTTCGGCAACACAGCAGGCCCCGGTCGCCGGCAGCGATACGCAGGGATTGCGGCCTTCCCGGCCGAATCCCATCCGGCCGCGATTGTATTCCTCCACCGCATCGAGGGTGGAGGGAACCGTGCAATCCCCGACTTCTACGCCACCCCGAACCGCAATGGAGTTGGGGTGATCGCCAATACCCACCTCCACCTCGGCATAGACGTACGAGGCGAACCAGTACAGCTCGACCACAAGGTCGCGCGCCAGGCGTCCGCCCACTTCGCTGTTGACCACCGCGACCCCTTCGTTGGGCCCGGGCCACCCGCTGGAGAACAGCTCCAGGTGATCTGTGGGAAAGCAGCTGCCCCATTTGAAGATCTCGAAGCTCGCGGAATCGTAGTTGTCCAGGCCAAAGGCAAAGCCGCAGACATCGACCGGACCGGGGCTGTCCTCGAAGAGGGCCAGAACATACCAGATCACCGGAACCAGATTCTCTTGATCGGGGACCGGAGCACTCACGGCGACATCCTCGCAGCCCCGCACGTTCGAAAGGCCGGCGTAGTCGCTGATCGAAGTGCTGTATTCAATGTTCAGGGCGATATGCGGCACCATGTAGGCATCGGCATGCGGTCCGTCCTGGGCCCGCACGGGCTGCCCGGCGGTCAGGAAGAGGAGGATCATCGTCAGGCTGCCAAGCAGGACGCCGGCCAGGCATCTTCGCCCGAACGCTCTCGTGCTCTGCCTGGTTCGAAAGGTGCGCGTCCCGATGCGCATAGCCGATCTCCTGCCTTGCTTGTGCACCTTCGGCACGGCCGGTCGATTCGCCCTCGAGCGGGGCCGCCCGTTCCAACGTCAATGAGTGATACCCTGATCCTGTCCATTGGTTCGGCATCCCCGGCCCGGTTCTGCAACGCTGGCTCGCTCGCCTAAAAGAAGGCGGCCCGAGGCTCACACGCCCCGGGCCGCTCATCAACGAATCAAGTCAATCGACTAGGGAGCCTCGGTGCAATGCTGACCGGTGCCCCACACATTCCCGAATCCGATGAAGTCGGTCACGTTGATGACGCCGTCACCGCTGGTGTCATAGCAGTTGCCCTGGGCAGCCCAGCCCAGAGAACCGAAGGCGATGAAATCGTCCGTCCCCATCGCGCAGTCACCGGACGCGCCATTGTAGTCCGCGCTCACAACGACATCATAGCCACGAATCGGAAGACCGTCGGCCACGATCCGGGCGGCCGTGGTCACCTCGCAGCAACCGCCGGCGGCCAGATTGAAATCGATCATGCCATTGGCATCCGTGTAGCCACTCAGGACCAGGCCATCGCAGTAGCACATGCTGGCATCGCACTCGCCCGCGAAGAAGATCTCTACGAAGACGTTGTCGAGGGCAACACCACCCGTAGCGGCCACAAAGACCGAAATGTCGGCCAAGTTCGAAGGAGCCGGTTGATCCGCCATCACCACCATGCGCTGGAATTGGAACCCGTCAAGCGGGGTCACTTCGCATGCCGTGGGATCAGGCACGTTTGCATAGGCCACGCTACTGCAGAGTGCAAGCATGACCACAGCACTAAGAAGCCTCTTCATCTTTTGCTAACCTCCCAAGGGTTAATTCAATCTCCCTGACGCTCCGCGAAGAGACGTCGTGATGTAACAAACATCAAAGATGACCCTTGCTCCGGCACCTCCTTTCTTGTATCCACTGCTAGCTTGCACGTTCAGAAGTATATCAACCGAGGCCGAGGCTGTCAAGCTGCGGGGCAAGGCGTATGTGAGTGCTGTGTGAGAAATTAGCTTGGGCGAAACAGGACTCGAACCTGTGACCTCCTGCTTGTAAGGCAGGCGTTCTGACCAGCTGAACTATTCGCCCACTAAGTATCTATTTCACAATATGTTCGGGCCAAGATCCGGCCGCCGCCTAGGCATCCCCCCCGGCATCGGCGGATCCGCAAGAGCCCGCCCGATCCCGGTGGCCGGCCAGGATCGCCCAGGGCACGAGCCCCAGATACCCGCCCACCAACAGGACGGCCGAAACGGTCGTCGAACCCATCGCCAGGGTCGCGAATCCGCCGCCGATCGCCGCCAGGGCGATGGCGGCGAGAATGATGTTTCGACGCTCGATGCGCAGGCCGCCAGCCTCGATGATCTCGGCATCCGGACGGGCCAGCGGTTCACGGCCGCGCCGCTCCACCCGCTTCGTCTTGCGCGCTGTCCTGTCCATGATCTTCCGTGTTCCTTTCTGCTCCACGCGTCTTCCCTCGCCAGGGCCGTGGCGTGCGCGAGTGCCTTCCCTCGCCAGGGTCATGGCGTGCGCGGGAGAGTAGCACGCCGCGGGTGCGGTGACAACTCGACTCGACAGACTCAACCATCCCGCATCGGCGCGGTTCCTTCGGGCGCGGTTCCTTCGGGTGCATTCCCGTCGTCGGGCGGTCCCCTGGCGCTCGATCGCGTCAGCGCCCGGCCCGAACCTGCCGCTTGGCCCGTTCGTGCTCCTCCAGGTTGCGCGTGAAGATGTGGGTGCCATCCCCGCGAGCCACGAAGAAGAGATCCTGGCACCCTTCGAGCGGATGCAGAGCCGCATCGATGCTCGCCCGTCCCGGGGAATTGATCGGACCCGGGGGCAAGCCGGCATGCAGGTAGGTATTGTAGGGCGAGGCCACGCTCAAATGCTTGTACCACAGCGGCTGGCCGATGCGGCCGGTGGCGAACGCCACGGTCGGATCCGCCTGGAGCAGCATCCCGCGCCGCAGGCGGTTGTGATAGACGGCCGAGATGCGGGTGCGCTCTTCGGGCCGGGCGGTCTCGGCCTCGATGATCGAAGCCAACGTGAGCACCTCGTGCAGGCTCAACCCCAGACTCGCCGCGGCGAGCTGGCGATCCCGATCATAGAACTCGAGCAGGGCGCCGAGCAGCCTTTGCATGATCTGCGCGGCGGGTGTCTCATGCTCGAAATGATAGGTCTCCGGAAACAGGTACCCATCGAGACTCCCCGTGCGCCGGGCCCCCTCGATCCCGTCCCGGACCTGGCCTGCCGCGCGGCGCAGATCCTCGAGAGGTACGCCCAGGGCCTCATGCAGCCGTGCCAGACTCTGTTGCTCGGTGAGCCCCTCCGGCAAGGTCACCGCAAGCAGGACCGTCCGGCCCTCCGCGAGCTGGGCGAGGATCTCCAACGGCGTCTGGGAGGGGGACAGGGCGAACGTTCCGGACCGGATGGAGCGGTCACGTCCGCTCAGCCGCAGGAACCAGGCCCAGGGAACCCGGCGACCCAAGATCCCTTGCGACACCAGGGTGCTTTCGATCTGCTGGACGGAGGCTCCGCGCGGCACCTTCACCCAGATCTCGGATCCCTTGCTATCAAGAGGAGTGTGAAGGCTTTGCCAGCCAAAGGCCGCCAGCCCGACCCCGCAAATGGCCAACAGCCCGATCAATCCCCAGAGTACCCGCACCCCACCTCCTAGCGGCCCGCGTCCCGCGACCCGCCCTGTCGGTGGTGATCCAGGTAGTCCTGGAGCAGCAACGCCGCCGCCAGACGATCCACGCGCGCGCGGTCCGCCGGCCGGGGTCGCAGGATCTGCTCGGCCGCCCAGCTCGTCAACCCCTCGTCCCACAGAACGGTCTGCAGACCGGCCGACTCCAGGGCCCGGCCGACCCTGCGGGCGTAGGCTCCGATCTTGCTTTCATCGCCGCTCGGAAGCGTGGGATTGCCGATCACGATCAGGGACACGCCCTCGGCGGCGGCCAGCGCCCTCAGGTGCGCGATGAGCCGGCCGAACGGCAGCATGACAGTGCTATGCGGGGTCGCCAGACCGCTCGCCAAGCCCCCCAGCGCGATCCCGGTCCGGCGTGTGCCCAGATCGAGCGCCATGATGCGGGCCGGCAGTTGAGAGTTCGCGTCCGTCATCGTGGGTTGATTCTGTGTCTCCCGCTGGAAGGGTTCGTGAGGAAACACCGTCGCGGCCGGGTCGCCGCGCGCTGACTCAGCCACTGCGGGCCTTGGCGGCGGCGCCGCGGGCCTTGCGCAGCACGGCCCAACAGCCCTGGCCCGCGATGATCTCGAAGCTGACCTCATCCATGAGGCTGCGCATGATGAAGATGCCCCGGCCGCGCGGCGCCAGGATGTTCTCCGGTTCGGTGGGGTCCGCCCGCAGGACCTTCTCGATATCGAATCCCGGCCCGCGGTCGCGAACGGTGACCTCGATGTAGCCGTCCTCGATAGTGAATGAGAAGTCGACCGGAAGGGTCTCGTCATGCCGGTTTCCATGCTGGATGGCATTCGTACCGGCTTCCACTACGGAAATCGCAATGGCGTTGACCTCGTCTTCACTCAATTCCATCGGCTCGACGATTCCCTCGACCACCTTGTCGATCACACTGAGCCATTCGAGATTGCTCGGAATCGTCACGCAGATTTCATTGGGCTTCCGCAGGTCCATGTGTCGACACCCCCGGTTGCCCCCGGCCGTCGGTCCCCGGATTCGCGGAGTCCGGCGGATGAGGTTCGGTCATTCCCATGCGCGGCCCGCGCGGCTATGCCTTGAAGCTGGCCAGCGCTTGCTCCTCGCTGTCAAACGTCTCAAACACCGTGTGCAGCTTCGTCACCATGAAGATCTGGTTGATGCGGTTGGCCACGCGGCTCAGCTTCAGATTGCCATTCGCATTGGTGACCGTGACATGGCTCGCGATCAGAATCCCGAGCCCGGTCGAGTTCACCCAGGACACATCGCCGAGGTCCATCAAGATGTTCTTGGTATCATGATCCAGGCACTCCCGGATCATGTCCCGGATGCTATCGGCGTCGGGCCCGCCCATGAGCTTGCCATTCAGGGTGATGATTGCCACATCGCCTTCCATCCGCTTCGCGACCTTCATTGATTCCCTCCCGCTTCGGTCAATTGCAGCAGAACCCGCTCCATGTCCCGTGGGACCGGCGCCTCGAACAGCAGCGGCTCGCCGTCCGTCGGATGGCGGAAGGCAAGATGATAGGCATGCAGCGCCGTGCGGTCCAGATCTCGCAGCAAGCCCTGCAGGAACATCCGCTCGCGCGGCGCCAGGCGGCTTGCATACGCCACCCCGCCGTAGAGCGGATCTCCGAACACCGGATGTCCCATGCTTGCCAGATGGACACGAACCTGATGCGTACGCCCCGTCCGCAATCCTACGCGAAGGAGCGACAGCGAGTCAAACCGTGCCAGCACCTCCCAGCTCGAGAAGGCCGGCTTCCCGCCCCGCTCCAGGACGGCCATCCGCTGCCGATGCCGGGGATCGCGCCCGATCGGGCGGTCGATCTCCCCGCCATCGGCAACCGGCCCCCCCCAGGCCAGGGCGATGTAGCGCCGGGCGGTCGAGTGCCCGGCGATCTGTTCTCGCAGGGAAGCATAGGCGCGAGCGCTGCGCGCCACGGCCATCAATCCGCTGGTGTCCCGATCCAGGCGATGGACGATCCCGGGCCGCAACGCTCCGCCCGGCGCCCGCCACCCCGGCCAGCGGTGGAGCAGCCCATGCACCAACGTCCCGGTCCAATGCCCGGGCGCCGGATGCACGACCAAGCCCGGCGGCTTGTTCAGGACGAGCAGATCCTCATCCTCGAACAGCGCCTGCAGGGCAATCGCCTCGGGAACGAGCTCAACCGCCGTGATCCCGGCATCGGCGGGCCAGGTGATCTGCTGGCCGGCCTTGACCGGCGTACTCGCCTTGCAGGGCTCACCGTCGACCAGCAGGCGGCCGGCCCGGATCAGCTTCTGAATCTGGTTGCGAGTGATGCCCTCCACCCGCTCGGAGAGAAAACTGTCGATCCGCGTGCCCTCGCCTTCCTCCTCGACAGTGAGTGAGTTACGGCTCTCGTGCGCTTGATCCATCATCATCGTTCATCTCGGGCGTTCTGCTCGGCCTCGAAGCCGGCGGATCTCGTCTTGGCCCCCCGGTGCTCGACCCACTCCAGCGCGACGAAACCGGCCGCCAGGTACAGCACACCGACCGTGACCCCGATGTCGGCGACATTGAAGGTCGGCCAGCGGTGAACTCCCATCCCAATGTCGATGAAGTCGATCACGTAGCCAAGCCACAGGCGGTCGATGAGATTGCCGATCGCCCCGCCCATGACCATCCCGAAGGCGATCCGGCTGCCGCGCACCGCGTACCGGCCGGAGATCACCAGATAGATGACGGCCACCACGGAGATGAGCGAGACGATGATGAAGACCGTCCGATTCCCCGGGAACAGCCCGAACGCGGCCCCGGTGTTGTGCACATGCCGCAGCACGGCCCACGAGCCGAACAGCCCGATGACCTCCCCCACCTCGACCCGGGTGTGCACCAGCCACTTGCTGGCCTGATCGAGCACCAGGATGACCGCTGCGGTGGCAAAGAATCGAATCACGCCTTCGGACCCATGTTTGCGAGCACACCCTCGACCACCGCATTCAGGTGAGGCTGGGACGTGTTGGCCGTACGGATGATCTTCTGAACGTCGGCCACCTGAAGCGCGTCGGGCAGACACATGTCGGTTACCACGCACAGCGCGAGCACGCGCATGCCGGCATGCACGGCCGCCAGGTTTTCCGGAATCAGGGACATGCCCACGACGTCGGCGCCGATCATGCGCAGGAAGCGGTACTCGGCGCGGGTCTCGAGATTGGGTCCGGCAACACCGGCGAACACACCCCGGTGCAGGGTCACACCCTGCTTGAGGGCGCTCCCCACGGCCAGCTCGGTCAAGGCGGCATCGTAGGGGGCGCTCATGTCCGGAAAGCGGGGCCCGAGCGCGTCATCGTTCGGACCGATCAGGGGATTGTCGCCCATCAAGTTGATGTGATCGACCACCGCGACCAGCTCTCCCTCACGATACAGGGGGTGCAAGCCCCCTACCGCACTGCTGACGATCAGGGTATGCGCGCCCAGGGCGTGCAGGACCCGAACCGGAAAGGCCACCTCTTGCATCGAGTAGCCTTCGTAGTAATGCACGCGGCCCTTCATGACGGCCACGGCCCGGCCCGCGTGGCGTCCAAAGAGGATCTCGCCGGAGTGGTGCGCGACCGTGGAGTGAGGGAAGTGCGGGATCTGTTCGAACGGCACGGTTACATCCGCGGAAATCCTCTCGGCCAATCCGTCCAGGCCGGATCCGAGAATCAGGCCCGCCTCCGGACGGCCGAAGCCCTGCTCCTGGAGGAAGCCGGCGGCCTCCTGGGCGCGCTCACGGACCGAGGCCGAGCCGAGTGGGTTGTCAGGATGCCGTTGAAGCCTACTGGATCGAGCGTTCACTTGCGGGCTTCCTCCTCGGCATTGATCTCAAAGAACCCTTCCGCCCGCTCCTGGGGGGCAAAGAAACCCGAGTCGTCGTCCTGGTCAGCTTGGTTGTCGATCGGCCGGCGGCGGGGCGGTCGGTAGGACGCCGGCCCCTGCGCCAAGGGACGATCGGTACGCGCCCGTTGGGGATCCCGGCCAGGACCCGCCCCCGGATCGGCCGCCGCCGGCGCCTCGCCCCGGCGACGTTGCTCCTCCGCGGCCTGTAGAAACTCCTCCTGTTCGGCCGGAAGGAACTCCTCCTGTTCGGCCGCGAGCAGCGCTTCCTCCTCGGCCGCCAGGGGCGCCAGCGCCTCGGCCGCCTTGGGCCGGCTCTCACGGACCTGGTCGGAGGCGGCTTCGGGAATATCCTCCTCGACCGGGGTCATCTCGGCGACCAACGACTCGGCCCGGGCATCGAGTTCATCAATCGCTTTGAGTTCCTCGCGATGGCTGCCGAGGAACTGGCCCTGGGCATCCAGCAGATCCTGAAAGCGCTGCACGAACAGGTCCTTCTGCCGGCTCAGGTGGTGAATCTGCTCGCCCAGCAGTCGCAACCGACTGCGCGAATCCTCCAGAATCCGCTCGGAACGAATGTGAGCATCATTGACGATGCCCTCCGCTTCGGCCCGGGACCGCTCGCGCGATTCGGCCGCCATGCGCTCCGCGGTCATGATCGAACTCTGCAGCGTCTTCTCCAGATTGTGGTATTCAGCAAGACGCTCATTCAGGTAGCGGACCTTCTCGCTGAGCATGCCGTTTTCCTGGAGCGCGCGTTCGTACTCGTCGGCCACCATATCCAGGAAGATGCGAATCTCCTCCGGGTCGAATCCTCGCATCGTCTTGCGGAAGGTCTGTTTGCGGACCTCTAGGGGCGTCAATTTCACAGTCGACACCTCCTTCTATTGGTTGTCAAGCTCCCTGCCTTCCACAGTCCTCGGGGTAAGGATCTGTCCTCCTCATGCATCTCTTCCAAGCCTAGTACCACACCCGCAGCCGCATTCTCCGCACGATGGAGGCACCTAACTGTAGGAGTGGCTTCACGGGCGGGCAAGAATAAAGTTCCGCACGACGGCGGCCGGCGTCTATAATCGCCCGGCAAGGTGACTTCCACCGTCGCCAGGCCGGCCCAGCCCGTGCCGCTCGGCGGCGGATCACGTGAAGAGGAAGGAGATTCGCAGATGGTCCCGCAAGCACTGCAGACCCGCAAGGAGAATCGATTGATCGGCATCAGCTTCTCCGAGCACGTGGCCGAGCAACAGCACCGGCTCTCACCGGCCGCCCGGGGCGACCTGAGCAGCTTGCTGATGCACCTGATGATCGCCGCGAAGATCATCGCGCGTGAGACCCGCAAGGCGGCCCTCGTGGACATTCTCGGGCTGACCGGCAAGATCAATGTGCAGGGAGAGGAAGTCCAGAAGCTCGACGAATACGCCGACATGATCATGATCCACAATCTGCGCTACACGGGCCATCTCTGTGCGATGTCCTCCGAGGAGCACGAGGACATCATCACGATTCCCGAGCGCTATTCGGTGGGCAGCTACGTGCTGACCTTCGATCCGCTCGACGGATCCTCCAATATCGATGCGAACGTGGGCATCGGGACCATCTTCTCGATTCAGCGGCGGGTCAGCTCGGGACCGACCGGCACCCATCAGGACATTCTCCAACGCGGCAAGAACCAGGTCTGCGCCGGATACATCGTCTACGGCCCGAGCACCATCCTGGTCTACACGACCGGCCATGGCGTGTGGGGCTTCACCCTCGACCCCAGCGTCGGAGAGTTCCTCCTGTCCCATCCCGACATCAAGATTCCCGAGGAGGGACGCATCTACAGCGTCAATGAGGGCAACTACTTCAAGTGGGACGAACCCACGCGCCGGATCGTGGATGCCTTCAAGAGTGGAGAGAACTACCAGAAGAAGGCCTATTCGGCCCGCTACATCGGTTCGCTCGTGGCCGACTTCCATCGCAACCTGCTCTACGGGGGCATCTTCCTCTACCCGGCCGACAGCAAGAACAAGAGCGGGAAGCTGCGCCTGCTGCCCGAGGCCAATCCATTGGCCTTCGTCGCCGAGCAGGCCGGCGGGGCGGCGAGCACCGGCACCCAGCGGATCCTGGATATCGAGCCCAAGCGACTACACCATCGGGTACCGCTGCTGATCGGCAGCCGCAAGGACGTCGAGTTCGCCGAACAGATCTACGCCGACGACGCCGCCGACGCGACCCCCTAGACGGAAACTCGCGCGACGTGCAGGCTGTACATCCCTGTCCATGACCGCCATGTTTGAGACTCTGTCTCATCTATCGTGCCCCGGGGCACGGACTTAACTAGTTGATATTGAATGCTTTACAGACTTCAACCGTGACGAAATGGGGTCCCAACACATGCCCTCTTCA
>CAYQJL010000107.1:0-8890 GCA_964417675.1 uncultured bacterium
CCAGATCCGCCGTGATCTTCCACGCAGGCGCTTCTTCTTGTGCCGTCGCGGTCACGGCTGCCAGCGCGATCAGCCCCATGACCCAGCGCATCTTCCTTGGCATCATTCTGCTCCTCCCTGGTATTGTCGACGCCGCGTCCACATCCGGCGCATTCTACCTGCGCTTGTCTCGATTCGCCATACCCACATGCTCATAGAAACGGTTTGCATAACGAACCGCGTATAATAGACGAAGCGGTCCCAGTGTCAACAAGTTCATCGATCGTGCGTTCCGCCCCACGGGTTCCGCCCCACGGGTTCGGCCCCACGCGTTCGGCCCCACGCGTTCGGCCCCACGGGTTCGGCCCCACGGGTTCGGCCCTACGGAGATGTCAGCGACTTCTGGATCTTTGCCCAAGTGTCGCGCAGCGTCACCGTGCGGTTGAAGACCAGGGCATCCGGCCGCGAGTCGATCGCGTCGATACAGAAGTAACCCTGGCGCTCGAACTGCAGGAACTCGCCCGCCCGCGCCCCGGCCAGGAAAGGCTCCACCCGGCATCCGGAGAGAGTCTTCAGCGACTCCGCATGGATGGTATCGGCGAACGAGCCCCCCGCCGGCACATCCTGGGGATTCTCCTGTGTGAACAGGTGGTCATACAAACGCACCTCCGCTTCGCGGGCATGCTGGGCCGAGACCCAGTGAAGCGTGGCCTTGACCTTGCGCCCGTCGGGGGAATTGCCGCCGCGGGATGCCGGATCGTAGCGGCAGCGCAGCTCGGTCACTTCGCCGCTGGCGGGGTCCTTGACCACCTCGTCGCAGGTGATGAAGTAGGCGTAGCGCAAGCGCACCTCACGACCGGGCGCCAGGCGGAAGAACTTCTTGGGGGGCTCTTCCATGAAATCATCGCGCTCGATGTAGATCTCGGAAGAGAAAGGGACCTTGCGCGTGCCGGCCGACTCGTCTTCGGGGTTGTTGACGCAGTCGAGTTCCTCGCTCTGGCCAGTCGGGTAGTTGGTGATGACCACCTTGAGGGGGTTGAGCACCGCCATGGCCCGCTGGGCATGCCGATTCAGATCCTCCCGCAGACAGAATTCCAGCAGCGCCAGGTCGACCGTGTTCTCCCGCTTGGCCAAGCCGATCCGGCCAAGGAAGTCCCGGATGGCCGCCGGTGTGTAGCCCCGCCGGCGCATTCCCTTCAAGGTCGGCATCCGCGGATCGTCCCAGCCGGCCACATGTCCCTCTTCCACGAGCTGACGCAGGCGGCGCTTGCTCAGCACCGTGTAGGTCATGTTCATGCGTGCGAACTCGTATTGCTTCGACGGAAAGACGCCCAGCGTCTCGAGATACCAGTCGTACAACGGTCGATGATCCACGAACTCGATCGAGCATAGCGAATGGGTCACGCGCTCGAGCGAATCCGAAAGGCAGTGCGTGAAGTCATACATCGGATAGATGCACCAGGCATCCCCGGTCCGGTGATGATGAGCCCGCAGAATCCGGTAGATCACAGGATCGCGCATGTTGAGATTGCCCGCCGCCATGTCGATCTTGGCCCGCAGGGTGCGGGAGCCGTCGGGAAACTCGCCGGCCCGCATCCGGGTGAAGAGATCCAGGTTCTCCGCCACCGTTCGATTGCGGTAGGGACTATCCTCGCCGGGCTCGGTCAACGTCCCACGATAGGCACGCATCTGCTCGGGACTGAGATCGCAAACATAGGCCTTTTCCATCTTGATCAGCTGGATGGCGAAGTTGTACAACTGTTCAAAATAGTCGGAGGCGAAGTAGAGCCGGTCGCCCCAATCGTAGCCAAGCCAGCGAATGTCGGCCTGGATACCGTCGACGAACTCCTGTTCTTCCTTGATCGGATTCGTGTCATCGAAGCGTAGATTGCACAGACCACCGAACTCCTCCGCCACACTGAAGTTCAGATGGATGGCTTTGGCGTGTCCAATATGGAGGTAGCCATTCGGTTCGGGTGGAAAACGGGTCTGAATCGCAGCGTGTTTCCCGGAAGCCAAGTCTTCCTTGATGATCGCACGCACGAAGTCAACCTGCGCCGCTGTCTCGCTCTGGTTCATGGAGATCTTCCTCCCCTTGGCCGTTACGGCCCTACCGAGTTCAGGCCTTCGCGTCCGGCCCGAACCGCTCGGCATACTCCTTTTCGATCCTCTTGAGTCGTTTCGACGAAAGCCCTCCCAGGGCTTCGATCGCCGCTCGCAGGCGCATGCGCACCATGTCCGACCCGAGCACCTCCATCGACCCGTACAGCGGCGTCCAGACCTGGGTACCGCTCAGAGCCACATACAGAGGCAGATTCAGATCTCGGACCTTGACGGCGAGCCGCTCGGCCACGCTCTTGAGGCACGCCTCGATCGGCCCGGCCGCGAAGTCGTGCAGCTTCTCGAGTTCCCACACGACGATCTGTAGAACCGTCACCAGCTCTTCCGCATCCTTGCCCTTCATTTTCAATTGATCGAGGTCGATGGCCACCTGATCGCTGAAGAAGGGCGCGGTGAGCCGCCCCCAGTCGGCCATCGTCTCGAGCCGGGGGTGGATGAGCGGGATGATCCGGTCGAACATCTCGGCATTCAACGCCCAGGCCTCGAGCTGCCCGCGAAGAGCGCGGGCATCGTAGTTCTCGCGCAGGTAGCGGCCATTGAGCCACTTCAGCTTGTCGGTGTCGAACACCGGCCCCCCCAGGGAGACATCCTCGAGCTCGAGGTGGGCGGCCATCTCCGCGGGCGTGAACTTCTCCTCCCCATTGGGCATCAACCAACCCATCATGCCCAGGAAATTGAGCAGCGCCTCGGGCAGGTATCCCGCCCGGCGGTAGTAGTGGATCGAGGTCGGGTTCTTGCGCTTCGACAGCTTGGTCTTCTTGGGGTCATTGTTGCGCAGCAGCGGGAGGTGGCAGAAAATCGGCGCGTCCCATCCGAAATACTCATAGAGCTTCAGATGCTTGGGCACCGAATTGATCCACTCTTCGCCCCGGATGACGTGACTGACGCCCATCAGGTGGTCGTCGACCACATTGGCCAGATGGTAGGTCGGCAGCCCGTCGCTCTTCATGATGACCTGGTCGTCCACCGACGCCCAGTCCTTGCGGATCTCACCCCGCAGGAGATCCTGCATGACGCACTCGCCCGCGACCGGGATCTTCATGCGCACGACATGCGGCTCTCCGGCCCTGGCGCGCTGGGCAGCTTCCTCCGGCGCGATCGCGCGGCAATGCCGGTCATAGCCCAGCTGCGAAGCCTTCTCGGCCTGCAACCGGGCGCGCATCTCGTCGAGCCGCTCCTTGGTGCAGAAGCAACGATAGGCGTGCCCGGCCGCCAGCAGCCGCTCGACATGTTCGGTATAGATCGCGGAGCGCTCGCTCTGGCGATAGGGCGCGTGGGGCCCCCCGACATCCGGTCCCTCATCCCACCGCAGCCCCAGCCAGCGGAGAGAGGAAAGGATCGCATCCTCCGACTGCTTGGTGGAGCGGAGCTGATCGGTATCCTCGATGCGCAGGATGAAGGCGCCACCCCGGCCCTTGGCAAAGGCATAGTTGAACAGCGCCTGGTAGGCGGTTCCCACGTGCGGATCGCCGGTCGGCGATGGGGCGATGCGCGTACGAATCTCAGACGAAGCCATGGACACCTCGCACCCGCCTCGATCGGCGGTCCTGCTTCGAAACACGGGTGAAAAGGGCTTTATACCACACGCGGGCCCTCAAGGGACCCGCGTTTGCAGCGGCAACAGTCGATCGTCCGGCTCCGGGAGTCAAGCCCGGGGATCGAACCCACAGATGAAGCCCGGCGGATCGAGCCCGAGGATCGAACCCACAGATCGAGCCCGGCGGAGCAAGCCCAGAGAGGGGGCACGCCGGGGCCGTCCGGATCGTGCCAGGGCGCTGCCGGCCGCGGGCGGGACCCTCCCCGCCCGCCGCACAGCAAGCCGATCAGCGCGAAAGCACGATCCGCTGGGACCGATCCAGGCTGCGATCACGCGAGGAGAGGCGCAGGAAGTAGATGCCGCTGCCGGCCGCCTGCCCGCCCTGATCCCGGCCGTCCCAGCGCAGGAGATGCTCGCCCCCCGCGAGGGGACCGTCTTGCAGGATCCGGATGCGGCGCCCGGAGGCGTCGTATAGCGCCAGCTGCACGTCCTGGCCCTGCGGCAGGACCAGGCGAATCTGGCTGCCGTCGCGCACGGGGCTGCTGGCGGACAGCCGCAGATGGGAAGACGCCGCCACCTCCGCCGGCGTGCTGGAGACGGCATCCCCGAAGTTGAAGGCCACATCATCGATCCAGAAGCCCGGGCCGGTGACATACCCATCCGAACCGAACTGAATCCGGAAGGCAAACTCTTCGGAGATGTAGTCGGAGACATCGAAGACCGTCCCGACCCAACCCGCGGTCGATCCGGACCAACCCGGCTCGTAGCCGATGCCGCTCAGCGAGACGGACGGATACGCCTCGAACGGGTGCACCGTCTCCCAGCTGTTCGTATCGCTGGACCAGACCTGCACGTTGGCGCCGTCGAATCCGCTCTCGGTCTCGCACCAGTAGTGGAAGCTCAGGAAGAGGATCTCCCGGTCCGAGACATCATAGACCGGGCTGGTCAGAAAGCCGTGGACATTGTCACCGTAGTTGGCCTCCATCCCCACGCCAAAACAGTAGTCCCCGCTGAAGCCCGCCGAGGGTCCTCCCGCCACCGGGGTCGCCCGCTCCCAGATCGGATCGTAGAGGAAGCCGCCGTCGCCGCCCTCGAACTGCTCGGCGGCCGGCGAAAGCTGGCCGATCAGGCTGAACTCGGTACGCACATCCGCTGGAATCGCGATGCTGTCGACATCCGCGCCGTACCCGGGCAGATGGTCGAAGCGGAACGAGTAGGTCCGTCCGGCCGGGAACCCGTTGAGCTCCCAGCGCCCGTCCCCCCCGGTCGTCGTGCTGGCAACGGGCGTGTCGATCGGGGTCACGCGCACACCGCCCAGCGGCGTGGCGCCGTCATCGGCAAACACATAGCCGCGGATGGCGACCAGCTCACGGGGCTGCAGTGGGACATCGAGCTCGGTGATCACGCCCCCCGCAACGGAGGCCGGTACGATCAGGGTCTCGTGGAAATAGGAGTCGAAACGCAGATGGTAGCCGTCCGCGAGCAGGGGCAGCCGGTAGGATCCGGCCGCATCGGTCACGGTGAAGGCACCGGTTTCCTGCACGGTAATCCGTACCTGCTCGAGGGGCAATCCGCTCTCGGCATCCGTGACCTGCCCGGCAACCTGGCCAATCCCGGTTTGCGCCAGTGCCCACGCGGCGGTCAGATCCGGGCGGGGTCCGATCGGCTTCCAGCCGCTCTGCGGCGTGCCGGTCGCCACCAGGATGTCGCGGGCCAGCTTGGCATTCAGGGGGATGCCGTAGGCGGCCTTGACCAGTCCCTGAAGCACGGCCACCGAGCCGGTTACGATCGGCGATGCACTCGATGTGCCGCTGAATCCGGCCGTGTACCACTCGGTCTCATCCCCACCCTGCAGATCCCCATACCCGGTGGTGACGACCGAGTAGCCCCATCCGTGCAGGTCGACCCGCTGGCCGTAGTTCGTGAACCAGGCCGGCTCGAGATCGCTTCCATGGGTGGCGCCGCAGATGATCGCCCCCGAGTCGCGAAACTCACGGTTGAAGAGGTTCTGATAGACCGGATCATCGAAATTCTGTTCGCCATTGCCGGCCGCCTCGACACAGATCCGGCCACCGGCCGTGGCCAGCAGGATCGCGTCGAAATTGTCCTGCCAGAACTCCATGCAGACATAGCCGAATTGGCCCGATCCGGTGGCGTTGGGTCCGGGTGCGTGGAGTTCGATGAGGAAGATATCGCCCTCATCGAGAGCGGCAGCGCAGGTATTGATGGCATCCGCCACCGAGAGCTCCGCGATCGACACGCCCCCGACCTCGACTTCATGCGCGATCCCGGTGACGCCGAAGCCGTTGCTGACGGCTCGAATCTCGCCCACCACGGCGGTCCCGTGATTGCGCCAGCCGGTGTCATTGTAGGTGCCGCCGGCGGTGAAGAAAGGCTCCGGGAGATCCTCATGATCCCACTTCCAGGCGCCTTCGATGTCCAGGACCTTGACCGACTGGCCCTTGCCGCCCGGCAGGGCCCAGACGCCCTCGGCGTCCACGCCGATCGGGGCCGGATCCAGATATCCCTGCTGATACTCGAAGTTGGGCGTGGGCGGCTGCGGATGGTTGCCCGCCAGGGGCACGAGCGGCAGGTCGCTGACGCCGGTGAACGCATCGAATCCCAGCGCGGCCGGTACCGCCACAGGCTCGAGGAAAGCCGCCTCCACGGCCGGGTCCTCGAGCAGGCGCTCGACGATGCTCACCAGCTGCGCACGCGTCAGGGCGGTCTGCGGTTCGAGCCGCACATAGCGGTTCAGATTCGGCAGCCGCAGTCCGCTGCGGGCCTCGGCCTGCGCCCGATCGGCGTCGATCGCCGCGGCGTCGCGCGAGAAGTGACGCTGGAGGTCGAAGTCGATGGCCTCATTGGCCATCAGGCGGACAAGGCGATCGCGAGCCGCCTCCGCCTGGGACTCCTGCGAGGCCCCCAACAGCGCCAGCCGGCCGTCACGGGCCGCCAGACCCGAGTCGTCGGTGAACTTGACAATGATCCGGCCGGTCGGCGCCATCGTCTGATGGTCCGCGGCGGAGACCTTGGGGGCCGCGCCCCATTGAAGCGTCTGGGCCGGCGCCACGGCCAACAGCATGCCGGCGGCCACCATCGACAGGTGGGCCATGGTGCGGCCGCGTCTGTGAATGGCGCAGCCGGTCAAGCCGGCGGCCAAGCTGGCGCAGCCCTTGATGAAGCCGTGGACCGTACGCTGCTGCTTTTTCATGTGGTTCCCCCTCCGGCCATGGCCCTCCCTAGCGAGGGCCGGTGGGCAGTTCGGATGCGTCCGACAATTATAGCGTATCCGCGCCCCTCTCAGCCGCCAGAGCCGCCGCGGCTGGCGCATCTCACGCATGACCTTCACCTCCGCAACCCCCTCACATGGAAAAGTTTCCGCCGCAAGGGCCGAGAAGAGCCGTCTGAAGCTCTCCGGAAACGGGCTTGTTGCGGCCCGCCGCGCCCCTCAGAATGCCCGGCGGAGCCCGGCGGACCTCTTCGAGGGCGAGGTCGACCTCACGCCCGCGGAAAAGGAGACAGTCGATGGAACGAGAGCACGGACGGTCGGTGGTCACAGGCAGGATGGTCATGGGAGCGGTCATCGCGCTGGTCGGACTGGTGTTCGTACTGGGCGAGTTGGACCTGGTCAATCCCGACGGCATCTGGCGCTACTGGCCGCTGCTCCTCATTGGGTATGGAGCCCTGAAACTGTTTGCCAGCACGTTTCCGGGGCAGCGTGTGTGGGGCGCTGTGGTCCTGCTCTTCGGGATCCTCTTCATGCTGTCGGAGTGGACCGAGATCGACATTTCCTGGGGCCTGATCTTCGCGCTGGCGATCTTCGCGATCGGGATCCGCATCCTGTGGCGGGGATTCGCCGCCCGGAAGGGCCCCTCGGCGACGGATCAATCCTGGATTCGCGAATGGGCGATCTTCGGCGGGGGGGAACGACGCATCGCCTCCGAAGGCTTCCGGGGCGGTGACCTGAACGCGGCCTTCGGCGGGCTCGACATCGATCTGCGCGAGTGCCGGATCGAAGGGCAGGAGGCTGTGATCGAGGTCTTCGTCATGTTTGGCGGCATCGACATCTTCGTCCCCAAGGACTGGCAGTTGGTCTTGCAGCCGGTGGCGATCTTCGGCGGATGCTCGGATGCGCGGCAGCCGATGGAGCGGGACAAGGCCGCCGGCGGTGCGCCGCGGCTCGTCGTGCGCGGCACGGTCCTCTTCGGCGGCCTGGAGGTGAAGAGCTGACCGCCCCCAAGGGGACCGACCGCCGCCAGGGGCAGACCGCCACCAGGGGGCCGACCGCCACCAGGGGCCGACCGCCACCCAGGGGACCGACCGCCACCAGGGGGCCGACCGCCGCCAGGAGCCGACCGCCGCCAGGGAACCGATCGACTCCAGGAGGTCCCGCCGTGGCGCGCGATCTAGGCCTGCGGGCCGAACGCGTCCTCGACCGCGCGCGCGACGATGGTGGCGTCCGCGTCGGCGGCCAGGGTGACATCCATCCCCTCCTCGGCCGCCATCGCGCGCTCGACGGCATAGCGGGCCCCGGGATTCCCGGCCCAGGCGCGGCGGGCCAGGCCATGGGACACGTCCCATGACAGCATCTGGCGGGCGCGACGGGCCGCCTCGGGCGATCCATCCAGCACCATGCCGAACCCGCCATTGATCACCTCGCCCCAGCCAACCCCACCCCCATTGTGCAACGACACCCAGGTGGCGCCGCGGAACGAATCCCCCACGAAGTTCTGCACGGCCATGTCGGCGGTCAACATCGATCCGTCCGCAATGTTGGCCGTCTCCCGATAGGGCGAATCGGTGCCGGACACATCGTGATGGTCGCGGCCCAGCACGATGGCCGCCCTGACCTGCCCTTCCCGGATCGCTCGATTGAACGCCAGGGCGATCTCGATGCGGCCCTGCCGGTCGGCATAGAGGATGCGCGCCTGGGAGCCGACCACCATCCGGTTCTGCTCGGCCTGACGGATCCAGCGCACGTTGTCGAGCATCTGCTGCTTGATTCGTGCGTCGGCGTGGTCGGCCAGTGTCTCGAGAATCCCGGCGGCAATCCGATCGGTCGCCTGAAGATCAGCCGGATCAGCCGAGGCGCACACCCAACGGAACGGCCCGAAGCCGTAGTCGAAGCACATCGGCCCCATGATGTCCTCCACATAGGAAGGATAGGTGAAGCCGCCGTCGGGCCGGTTGATCCCCGGCGCGCCGGCGCGCGAGGCCTCGAGCAGAAACGCGTTGCCATAGTCCCAGAAG
>CAYQJL010000108.1:0-5926 GCA_964417675.1 uncultured bacterium
GCTCGGGCCTGTGGCTCGATCGCCGTCCACCTGGCCGGCCGCCGCGGCCGAAGCCCCGGGCATCTACCGTCCTCGCCATCCCGAGCGCACGAGCTTCTATTCGTAGTGGACCTGGCGGACCCCACGAATCCGACGCTGCTTGGCAGCGGGCTCAACCCAGAGTGGCTGCACTATGCCATGAGCCAGGAGAATGGCACATTGTACGTCCTCGGACGGAATACCAGTACGCATGATAATGCGGTGCTGATCTATGATCTTGCCGACCCGTCGTCCCGAATCTCGTCGGTTTCCTGTGGGAATCCTCAGGCTGGCCAAGCCGTGTTTCCATAGTTGCATGCAATGGTTACCTATACAAATCGCCATACTATATTGAGCTTGGGACGCAGGTCTTTGATCTGTTCGATCCCATTCACCCTCGCTTTTTAGGAAGTGTTCCCCACAATCACCCGTACGTAGAGACCTTGACGGGGAACAACGGACTGATCGGCGTCACCGAATCCTACGTCATGCCGGGTTTCGGCCTGAGGGCTGGTCTCCAGCTCTTGTACCCGCAGTGTCCCCCCACGGCAGGAACGGAAGGGCAATCCGAATTGCAACGGGAACCGGGGCTTCGCGCACTTGGGAATCCGGGCTACGGCATGACCACACTCGAATTCCGGTTGGAGGAGAGTCAGCGGGTGACGTTGACGATCCATGACGTGACGGGCCGCCTGGTTCGTACCCTCGCGGATCGCCGCATGCCGGCTGCCGCTCACACCGTGCTTTGGGACGGCAAGAATGATACCGGCGCCGCGTGTGTCGCCGGCACCTACTTCTCGAGATTGAAGAGCAGAGACCAGCTACGTTCGCGCAGCATTGTGCTAACGCGGTAGTGTCCACCCCGCCCAACACGCCGCTCGGACACTAGAGCCTCTGCGATGATCGCGCCGAGGCGTTCACCTGTCTGCTGCGCGAGGGCGTGCATTTCCACACCTACACGGTGCGGGCCGGCCACCCGGCGAAACTGTGGTCCTGCTCTCCGGTGCGCAGGTAGCGCTGGACCTCGAGGTCCATGGCACGTTTGTTCCTTGTCGCGGAACGACGCTCAGTCTCGGTCACTCCACCTCGCCGGCATCGATATCGCCCAGCTCGGCCTCGATCTCTTCCACGGTGGGCAAGCTGCCCTTCAGGTCTTCGGGCAGCTTGTCGACGAGGCGGGTCTCCCACTCGGCCACACCGATGGGCTTGTTCAGGTCGCGCAGGGCGTACTCGACGACCAGCCGGTTCTTCTCCCGGCACAGCAATAGCCCGATGGTCGGCTTGTCGTCGGGGCGTCGCAGGAGAACATCCACGGCCGAGAGGTACAGATTGAGCTGACCGACGAAAGCCGGGGCAAAAGGCACGGCCTTGAGCTCGATGACCACGTAGCAGCGCAGCCTCAGGTGATAGAAGAGGAGATCGAGCGCGAAGTCCTGGTCGCCCACCTCGAGCTGCACCTGCCTGCCCACGAAGGCGAAGCCCGAACCGAGCTCCAGCAGGAACTGCTGGATGTGGTTTACCAGGGCCTGCTCGACCTCACGCTCCCGCCGAGGGTCGGCGGTGCCCAGAAAATCGAAGAGGTACGGATCCTTGAAGACCTGGCCCGCCAAGTCCGAATCGGTCGGAGGCAGCACCGCCTCGAAGTTGTGCAACGCCTTGCCTTGACGCTCGTGCAGGCGGCTGTCGATCTGCATGCAGAGGATTGGTTGCGAGCAGCCCTTGCGAATCGTCTGTTCCGCGTACCACAGCCGCGTTTCCCGGTCGTCGAGCCGCTCGATGAGGCGATGTTCTGGCGCCAGGGCAATTGTGCAACGACCCGTTGCACAATTTCAGGCTCTGACCATGCCGCTGCAAATGCCCGCATAGCAACCACAGGCGCGCGTCCGAGGTGGCCACCTGGCGCGACCGGTTCTTCTTTCCGTCGGAGAGGCGATGGGCCAGCTCCAGTCGAGGCCCAACGAACTCACTTCAGTTTCGGCAGGAAGTGCGCGACTTTTCGCGCGCTGGCCTTGGGCACCTCGGCTTCGGCGGCGAGGTCGGGCCAGCGGGCGACGGCAGCTCGGGCTTCCTCAATGATGGCGGCGGCCTCTCGCCCGGAGACATCGGCCCGCTCTGCCAGGTGGAGCATGTGCGCTCGGCCGGGAGTTCTGCCCTCGCCGTTCAGGGTCATCGTGTGCTCGCCGCCGGGGCCGGGAGTGTAGAGCAGATCGTAGGCAGGCGTGAGCGTCCAGTCGCCCGTCGTGTCGTCCAGCAGGAAGGCGAAGTTCTTGACATGGTCGTCGCGGTTGTGGGCCAGCACGTTGAAGACCATGCGGCGGAAAGCCCGCAGGACGTCCTGGTGGCTGCGCGTCAGCAGGCTGGTGGCCTTGAGCAGATCGGCATAGTCGGTTGAGGGAATGCGGAAGTTGGCCTGGATGAGGTTGCCGAAGGAGTGGACGTGGTGGCGCCGGTTGCCGGCACGGTCGAACCGCTTGATGCCGAAGAAACGATCGCCCGCGGAGGTCTCGAACAGACGGGTGGGCGGCATATCGATGGCCGCATCGCGGGCCATGAGGGAGTAAGCGTATTCGACAGCCCCGACATCCGGCTCATCGGTCTCGGCCGCGAACTTGACGATCCAGTGCTCGAAACCATCCGGCAGATCGCCCTCGCCCGAGAGCAGGTAGCCGGTGTGGGGATTGAACCCAACCAACACCTTTGAGCGAGCGCCGCCAGGCGAGCTACCAGCGCGGAGGAGCTCCGGCAGGACATCCGCGGCCGAGCCAGCGAGGATTTCCTGCGACTGACGGGCCAAGTCGTGCAGATCGAATACGCTGGCATCCGTGTCCGCACCGTCAGCCGGCGGGTGGTAGGTCAAGGCCCCCATCGTCCGCGTGCCCAACCAGGAAAGGCGGTCCAGCGGACTGATTTCGGAGAGGTTTCGGCCGAGGGCGCGAAAGTGACGGTCCATCAGCAGACGGCCCCAGCCATCGGGTAGCGAGTCGTCGAACAGGCCCGGCAACGGTCCGAACTCGCGGTCCCGATGCACGAACAGACCGACCTGGAGCGGCAGGCGGAACGGCGAGAGGTTCAGGCCGGTGTCGAGGAAGTCGCGAGCATACTCGAAGTACACCTGGCTGCGGTCCTCGGCCAGCGTGCCAACGGGCATCGCTTCGCCTGATCTGCGTGTGAAGCGGACGTCGAGCTTCTTCATATCCGCCCTCGCTTGGGGGTGGGCTCGGCGGTGCGCTGTTCGAGTTCCCGGATGCTCCGGGCCGGAGGAGGCTGGAGCAGCTGGTCGAACTCGTCCAGGCGGGCTAGGGCGTGGGCGACCTTGAGAACCAGTTCCAGCGACGCCTTGCCGGTGGTCTCAAATCGACGATACGAGGCCGTGGTGACGCCTGCCCGCTCAGCCAGCGTGCGCTGCGTCCAGCCGTTGAGCAGCCGAAGTGCCCTGGTGCGATCGGCCAGGCTCTTGGCCATTTCGGCGGGGCCGGTCCATGTCAGCTTGATGAGGTTCATAGACTGATTGTACCAGACTCGAGGCTATAGTCAATATATTATCACTACTAGCCTGTATCGGCATTATCGTCACAACATATTGTCTCTTATTTGAAGGAAGGATGCCCTCGGTCGAAGCTGTTGCTGGGCAGAGGGGTGGGTTGCTGGTCGCCGCTGCGGGCACCCCCGTGGTCCGCTAAGAGTCCGTCGGGAGCAAGTTAGCGGGTGTGGGCACGGGTGGCCTGTCTCCGAAGCGGGGTTCGAGCAGATGTGACACGGCGGATGCGACGGTCGGGGGGGGTGGTGGTGGAGTGAGGTGGGATTTACGTGAGGGGTGCCCAACTTCTCAAGATGCTGGACTCGGGGAGTGAGGGAATCTGCGCGTCGCATGCGGTTGCCGACGGGCCTATCCCTGCATCGCCCGCACCCCGTCAGCTCTGTCTGTGGTGGCGAGCCTTGCGAATCGCGGGCCGCCGCCGTGCGCAATCCCGGCCCAGCGACCCGTTGGTCGACGCTGGCCAGCCAGCTTGAAGCCTTCTGAATTGGCGAGGGGCAATGGGCCAGCCTGCGGAGCTACGGTTGGAAGTGCCATAAGATCCCCGGGCGAAGGGGAGGAACAGGCCCAATCGGTTGGCTGATCCTGCTCCGGCCGCCTTTCGGCCAACCTGAAACTACCCGGTGGCTCATGCCAAGAAGGCTAGCGGGAGTTGCTCTTGCGCTTTGAGAGGGCGATTGAAGTCCTTGCACTGTAAGAAAAAGCATATATTATTTCTTACATAGCGAGGACCAAGACCATGCGGCAATCTACTGCCGATAAAATACTTAGCAGGATACGACGGGAAGGCCCTGGGTGGGCCTTCTCCCAAAAGGACTTCGCCGACGTTGGGACCCGCTCTGCCATTGACGTCGCCCTCAAGCGTCTCCGCGATAGGGGCGCCGTCCGGCGGGTGATCCGCGGCATCTATGACTACCCGCGCACCAGCAAGTCGCTTGGGCAGCAGCTCAGTGCCGACGTCGACCAGGTGGCCCATGCGCTGGCGAGGAAGTTCGGTTGGCGCATCCAGCCGACGGGCCCCGCGGCACTCAACCTGCTAGGACTATCTACGCAGGTCATGGGGCGGATTGCCTATCTATCCGATGGGCCGGATCGCACGTACCGGATTGGCAATCAGACGATCACCTTCACCCGCACAGCTCTCAGGGAATCGGGATTCGATCGGCCCGAGAGCTCGCTGATCGTCCAGGCGCTGAAAACGCTGGGGAAGGAGCGAATCGACGAAGAGGTGATTGCCAGAATGCGCGCCTACCTGGGACGGGAACTCTGTTCACAGGTCCTGAGAGACACGCGCACCGTCCGCGGCTGGGTCCATGACACGATTCTGAGGATCTGCCAGGAAGGGGAATAGTGGACACAATTGCGCATTCGTCCGAACGCGATCGCGCTGATCTGATGCGCGAGGCCGGGGCGGTCAAGGGCATGGCGCCAGCCGTGGTTGAGAAGGACTTTTGGGTCTGCTGGGTGCTGGACAAGCTCTTCGGTTCGGTCGCGATCAGCCATAAGATCCTCTTCAAGGGCGGCACTTCTCTCTCGAAGGTCTTCGGACTCATCGAACGGTTCTCGGAGGACGTTGACTTGATTCTGGATTGGCGCGAAGTATCCCGCCGCGTTTCCGAGCGACTATCTCCGCCCGGAAATTCAGCTCGAGGTTGGCCCGCTCGCTTCCTGGGTTCCGAACGCTGAGTATCAGATCACACCCTATGCTGCAGAGGTTATCCCCAAGCCGTTCTCGCGAGCCACGTGCCGAGTGCGAGCCATCAAGGCCGAGCGGACCTTCTGGGAGAAAGTTACGATACTGCACCACGAGGCGCACAGGCCGCAGGGACGTCCGCAACCGAAGGGATACTCGAGACACTACTACGATATATGTCGGATGGCTCAGTCTCCAGTGCGGGAGACCGCATTGAGCAATCTGAACCTGCTACGTAGTGTGGTCGCCTTCAAGGACAAGTTCTATCATCGCGGTTGGGCGAGATACGAGCTTGCCGACCCGGGAACGATGAAGCTCGTTCCGCCCGACCATGTGCTTAACGCCGTACGGCGCGACTACGAGGACATGCGATTCATGATCTATGGCGATGTCCCGGACTTCGAGCCGATGATCGGATGCATTCGAGAGCTTGAGGAGGCGATAAACCGCCTGGACGCATAGAGCGACAATCCGCGTTTCTGGTACCCAACCCATCCCACGATGACCAAGCTACCCGAGGACCGCGTTGACCTGGTCTGCTAGCCGGCCCGTCACTTGCTACCGGCCGCGGGGCATGGGACCACTCCGTGGACATCACCTCCATCGTGCGGCAAGTCGGGCCCCAGGCTGCCCCCAGGAACGTGCTGGTCACCTGGGCGTGTGCACACTCCTGCCCGGGC
>CAYQJL010000109.1:0-30995 GCA_964417675.1 uncultured bacterium
AAGTCTGTAACGAATTCAATGTCAATTAGTTAAGTCCGTGCCCCGGGGCACGATAGATGAGACAACGTTGCAAGAACGGCGGTCATGGACAGGGATGTATGGCCTGCACGTGGCGCGAGTTTCTGTCTAGGCACCCACGAGGAGCCGCCCAGAGTGCGGGAGCTACCCAGCGTGCGGGAGCTGGCCCCCAATCAGGTCTGCACGCGCAACATATTGCGTGGGAGGGTGATATCGACTATCTTCTTGCCCACGCCCCTGTAGCTCAGTGGATAGAGCAGCGGATTTCTAATCCGCTGGCCGAAGGTTCGATTCCTTCCAGGGGCGCAGGCATACGCTGCCTCCTCTTCCTGGCCGTGAACCCGTGGTGTGGCGTGGGCGCCGGCCGCCTGCTATGGCAGATGCTCGCCGATGAACTGCAGCACGAGCACGGTGGGCGTCTCGTGGGCATACGCGAAGGCCGTCATCTCCGAAACATGCCCGTAGCCGGCCAAGTGCTGGCTCGCGACCTCGTGGCCGCTCTCGCGCAAACGCGCGCTGAAGGCCAGGGCCTGCGACGTCAGGGAGGGAAGCTCCTCCTCGGCGTAGAGCACCAAGAAGGGCGGCAGCGCGGTTTGATCATCCACATAGGTGACGGGCGAAGCCTCGCTCAGGATCGCCTCGTCGCTGTGGGTGTGGAAGGTCTGATCGAGCGCGTCGGCAAAGGTGAGCAGGTTGAGCTCTTCCAGGGAATAGGCGCCGCTCATGCTGATCACGCCCCGCACATGGGGGCGCAGCGCGGCAAAGTCGGGATGCGTGATCAGCAGGCTCGCCAGATGACCTCCGGCGGAGTGGCCGAAGACAAAGATCTGCTGCGGGTCGCCGCCGTATTCGGCAACGTTGTCGATCGTCCATTGCAACGCATCCGCGCAGTCGCGGATGTTGTCAGGATAGGAGGCCGCTTTCTGAGAGCTATCGGGCGCTGGACTCTCCTTGGTCGGACACAGGCCGGCGGGAAAGACCTCCCGGGATGCCAGGCGGTAGTTGATGACAACCGTGACGAATCCTTCGGCGACCGTGAACGACTCGGCGACGAAGCTGTACCACTCCCTGTACTCGTCAATCCAGGCTCCCCCGTGGATGAAGAAGATGACCGGCCGCCCGGTGGCGCCGGACCGGCGAAAGACCGTCAGATTGCGCGTCTCGTAGTCGACCATCTCGGCGTAGAGATCGATGCTGTCGGATCCGGCGGGGACCATCTTGCTGCGCAAATCCGTGATGTGGAATGGCCCGATCGGCTCGTGGAAGCTGCCGTCGTAGAGCAGAGGCTCGCTCGCCTGAAGGGCCGCTTCCGGCGCGGGCTTCGTGCCGCCCTCATGATCGCAGGAGGCCGAGAACAAACCCAGCAGCAGGACGAGCGCCCCCAGTGAACCGGCCATTGCCCCGTAGCCGCCGCGCACGGCATGGCGCGACACAATCATGACCCGCATGCGCACCTCCCCTTTCCAGGCTGTCCGGTCCGTGCAACGGGAACTCAGGCTTCCCATGCACTGGACCCACAACAGGATCGATCGGCAGGTGCCGCTGCGACGTTGAGATGTGCTCGCCGGGCAGACGACCGGCCCGGCCGCGGGGGCGGAGTGAAACTCACCCCCCGCGGTCGACGGCCGCTGTGCCGCAACTGCACGCCCGCGGTCGACGGCCGCAGCCGGAAGCGATCACCGGCGGGCAGATGCCATCCGTATCGGTCAGCGCAGCAGGATGACGGTCCGGCTCTGGGTCGCCACCTTCGACATCAGCCGGGCATAATAGACGCCGCCGGCCACTGGAACACCCCGGTCGTCACGGCCATCCCACATCACCTGATGCTCACCGGCCGCCAGCGTGCCGGCCAGCAACTCGCGCACGAGACGTCCGCTGATGTCGTAGACGCCCACCGCCACCGGCTCCTCGCTCGCCAGCCGGAACCCGAGCCGCGTGTCGCGGCGGAACGGATTGGGTTGAGCCGCCAGCAGGCGTGTCGCGGCGGGGGCACCCGCGACATCCTCGGCGACATCCGAAGTCGCATTCGCGTAGATGAGCTGCGCCTGATCGGCATTCTGCTGCAGGGCCGGCAGACTGCCCGCGCCGATCAACGCGAAGGCCACCTCGAGGTACCCGGCGGAGGGCAGATCCAGGGGGCCGGCCGAGACGAGCAGGCTGTAGTCGCTCGCCGCGGGGCTGCTGGGCAGAACGTACTGCGAATCGGCAGCCGCCAGAAACCCATACTTGTCCGCGTCGAGGATGTACTGGTTCGGATAGACGAAGGCCGGGTTGTCAACCAGGGTGAGATTCCCGAGCGGCAGGGCACCGCTGCTCGGATCGAGCAGGCGCAGCCCGGCGTGCGCACCGGAATCGTCGGTCATCCAGGCCAGCCGGCGCGAGGGGTCCGTGGCGCCGGTGTCATCGCCGTGGGCGCCGTCGATGTCGAAGTCGAGATAGACGCCGAAGTGGAGATCATGCAGGTCGGCGCCTTCGTTGGTCACCAGGTAGCGCACGATCACGAAGTCATCCGCGCTGGCGGGGCCCGAGTAGGCCCACGACCGCTGCTCGACCACCAGCTCCCGGGGCATGGCCGCACCCGAATCACGGTAGCGTGCTTCCAAGGTCTGACGCGCCCCCACGAAACTCTCGCGCATCCGCCCATCGGGACACGGCGTCACCTCCCACTCCTTGGCCGGGTCGGCGTCGAAATCACGGCTGGCGACATACGCCGGGCTCTCCCCCGCCCAGAAGCCGCCCACATAGAGATGGTTCGCACCGCCCAGCGGGTAGACGAAGCCGCTGCCGGCCGCCTGCGTCCCGTCCATGAAGCCCAGGATGCCCTGGTCGGTCACGGTCAGCTCGAGATTGCCCACATCGTGCTCGGCGAAATCGGGCAGCGCGGGCGCGCACGGGTTGGGACTGCAGCCGCTGCCGCCGCCCTGGAAGGTACCACCCTGCGCATCACAGGCCGCCAGCGTCAGAATCTCGCAGCAGCCCTCGGCGAGGCAGCAGGCCCCGGTCAGCGGCGCGGCCGACTCGACCCGCACCAGCGTGCTGTCGGTGCCGGTAGCGCCGTTCCAATCACGTGCCAGGAAGATGACGGTGTGGTCGCCGGCGTTTCCGCCGGTCGTTTGCCAGCCGAAGTCGGCCGTTCCATCGCCATGGTCGCGAAAGATCGCGGCGGTCGGCTTCTGCGTGGCCAGCAGAAGCAGCCGGTCGAAGTCCGGGTCACTGGCGGTGACGGCAAAGGCCAGCGAATCCCCCGCGGTCACGATCACGGTGTCCGGACAACTCACGACCGGCGGCTGATTGGCGCCGCCATCCAGGATGTCGGCGATGTTGTTGACCTCATCCAGTGTGCGCACCGAGAAGTGGTGCGAGCCGCTCGAGAGGCGCGCGACCGCGACCGTCTCCACGGCGCCCGGCGCCTGCGGCTCGGGCAGCGTGGCGACCATGTCGGGCCGCACCCACAGGGAGTGGCGCCAGTTGGTGGGGTCGATCTGCTCGGGACCATAACGGATGTTGTACAGCTCCGCCTGCCGGAGCAGGTCATCGTCCCCCGGCGTGATCCAGGTCAGCGCCGCCTCCGCAGGCCCGGTCGGCGACACGGTCGGAATCAAGGCCGCCGGTCTGATGCGATCCACACCGAAGACCACGAGGTTGTCGATCTTCCAGTCCTGGTAGTCCGGCAAGGCCGTTCCGCAGGCGTCACCCGGCCAGGTGGCGAAGGCGATCAGGATGTCGTCGTTCCCATCGCCGCACCAGGGCGCCAGATCGATCATCTCCGGCAGGACGGGAGCGCAGGGAGCCGCCGGCAAGGGGTCGTAGTAGACGCGCAGCGTGTCGGCAACGATCCCGTTCTTGTACAACAACACGTAGCCGGTCACCATCTCGACCCCGCAGTGTTCGTATTGCAGATACGCCTCGGTGAGCTCGGAGAGGTCGAACGATGGCGTCCGCATCTCGGCGTGCTCGTCGCCGAGATACAGCGGGTGATAGATCTCCGCGCTCATGTACCCGTTGGGAAACGGATCCGGCGTGAAGGCCGGATCGCAGCTCCAGGGCTGCTGGGTGTCCTCGTAGAACTCCCAGACCGAGCAGTTCTGGACAATCTCGACGATCGGGGAACTGAGCTCGAACATCTCCACGTAGTTCAAGAAGCGGTCGTCCTCGACCTCGCCCTCCTCGGCCGGCTCATAGGCCGTGGCCAGTTGCTGGTCGTACGTCAAGCGGGTGCGGACGTTGAGGAACCGGCCCGGGTCGCGGCTCTGGATATGAAATCCGATCTGAACATCGGGCACGCTGAAGGTATAGGTGAAGGCGCGGCTGTTCTCTCCCCAGGCCGCCGGCTGGATGGCGCTGTTCTGCACGACCCAGTCATGGGCGTTGTTCCAGTCGTCGTCGGCTTCCCAATCGAACCAGATGTTCAGATAGAGCTGGCCCTGCTGGAAGTGAGTGCTCTGCCAATCTTCGACCGAGATCGTGACGGTCACCGTGCCGTCGCGCCCCGGCAGGTAGGGTGGGGAGAACTCGACGCCGTCGTCGAAGGCGTCGCGGCCATTCGGGCCGGCGTAGTTGTGGGGGCCGTCCGGATCGGGCACCCCCGCGACCTCGGGGCTGAACTCCTTGCCCAGCCAGGCATAGGCGGCCGATGCATGAATGGCGCCGCCGTAGCCGGGCGCGTCGCCCTCATCCTGGTACGCACTGGGCCAGCTCGGCAGCGGTCCCTTGGGCACCTGAGGCTTGCCCGACAGGGCGCGGTAGACATTGATACGGCCATGACCGAGCTCGTCACTGATGCCGGTCACCGCATCGTAGGCATAGCCGCCGACCTTATCGCAGGTCTGCTCGAGGCGCGCGCGGATTTCGGTGCCTTCATAGTGCGGGAACTTGCAGATCAACAGGGCCGCCAGGCCGGCCACCTGCGGCGTCGCCGAGGATGTGCCGTTGAAGGTCAGGTAGTAGTCCCCGGGCGCATAGCCGCCGGCGCCCTGAATGTCGGTCGCCGGGATCAGCACCCCGGGCGCCGCCAGATCCAGGCCGGGCCCGTAATTGCTGCCCCAGAAGGTCTCCGGATCGCAGCTGGCCGGGCTCTTGCGCTCGTCGCAGGGACTGGTCGCGCCGACACTGATCGCCTCGACGTGCCGTGAGGGGTAGATCGGCGGGCTGGCGTTGTCGTTGCCGGCGGCAAAGACGACCACCGCTCCCAGACCGCCGCGGCCGAATGCGACGGCGTCACGAATGGCGGCATGGATCTGATCCGACGGCGGACCGCCGCCCCAGCTGTTGCTCAGCACATCGGCCCCCTGCAGGTAAGCCCAGGCGATGCCGTCGCTGAGCCACTGATCGGTGGTGACCCAGTTGCTGTCGGGCGCGGGGGAATAGGCGATGCGGATCGGCATGATCCGGGCGCCCCCCGCGACACCGGCGATCCCCAGGGCGTTGTCGGTGAGGGCCGCGGCGATGCCCGCGCAGGCCGTACCGTGGCCGTCCCAGGCGTTGGGCGTCGGATCGCTGTCATTCTCCGGAACGTCGAAGCCGGCCGTCAGGCTGGCGGCATAGTCCGGGTGCGTCATGTCGCAGCCGTCATCGAGAATGGCAATGGTCACTTCCGCGCAGCCCTTCTGGATCTCCCACCCCTCGGGCGCGTCCAGGTCGACATCCTCATGGCTGCCCGCGCTCTGGCCGGTGTTGTGCAGATTCCATTGCTCGTCGAAGTGGATGTCACCGGGCACGGCCGGAGGCGTCAGCCGCCGGACGAAGTCCGGGTGGCTGTAGACGACCCCGGCTTCGCCGCGCAGGCGGTCGGCGGCCTCGATCGCGTCCAGGCCGCCCTCTCCGGTCACTGTCAGGACGTAATTGCCGACGCGCCAGGCACTACGATCGCTGCGCTCAAGACCGAAGCGGCGCGCCCAGGTGTCGACCTGCTCCTCGGGAACCCCGGGCTCTAGCTGAAGGAAGAGCCGGCCGGTCGGAATCAGATCAACGCCGTGGGAGCGGTAGACCGGATGGGCCGCCACCACACCCGGCTCCTGACGCAGTGCGGCCAGTCCCGTGATCAGATCAGCGACCGAGCGGGCCCCCGCCAGGTCGAGGATGGTCATCCGCGGGACCGGCAGCTCCTCGCCGATCACCGCCCCGGCCAGCAACGGCTGGCGCAGGAAGAGGGCGGCACGGTCCGAAGGCGTCAGTTCCGTGGCGAAGGTGACCGCGATGCGTTCGGTCCGCGGGATGAGTTCCTGGGCCTCGCCGCCCGCATAGATGTATCGTACCTGCGCCGCTGACGCGCCGCTCTGAGCGGTCGCGGGAGCACCGGCGGCCGCCGCGAGCACCAAGCAGAAACCGGCCGATAGTATGCGTTCAAGCAGCCCATGCGAGAGATGCCGTGTGATCATGATAGTGCCTCCTCTTCTGGGGCCAATGAGGTCGGGTGCCAAGGAGTTCGGGGCCAAGGAGTTCGGGGCCAAGGACAATCGGGATCGGGCGAACCTGTACGCGGACGCTAGTCTAGTAAATCCATCATGTCAATAGACTATATGCGGGCACGAAGGCCGATCCGTCTGCGCAGCGAGGGCACGTGGGCGGGATTCTGGCCCGCAACTTGCCGTTGGGGCTTAGGCGTCGAACTCCCGGGGAAGGAACCTGGACGGGCCGTGGCCATGGCCGAGCGAAAAACTCTTGCGAACCCAGCGGGTGTTCAGTGGTACAATTGCTCATTCGCACCTGTAAACAACAGAAGGACAGGCATCCATGAACAAGCGAACCAGATCCATCCATCGCAATATCCTGCTATCGGTTACAGCTTTGACCGCCCTTGGAGTCCTTCTGACGCCGCAGATCGCCTGGGGGTACAGCGGTGCGCTCACCAGCGCGGATTTCTCGATCCTGGGCAGCGGGAACTGGATCGTCAACGGTCCCACCACCCTGGAATGGACCGTGACGCAAAATGCTGATAACTCATGGCATTACGCCTACTCCTTCATGCATCCGGTGGGTGAAACCAGCCACCTCATCATCGAGACGTCGCCCAGCTTCACGGAAGCCGATCTCCTGAATCCCAGCGGCCATTTCGGAGCCATCGATCTGGGCTGGCATGCCGTCGCGTCGGGGAATCCCGGCATGCCGGAGGCCATCTACGGACTCAAGTTCGATGAGGCCTCCGGGCTGACGACCAACGTCGCCTTCGATTCGTTCCGCATGCCGGTCTGGGGCGACTTCTACGCCAAGAACGGCCGGGCCGGCGGCCAGGGCCAGAACGCCGCGTGGAATGCCGGTTTCACGATAGAGGATCTCGATCCGATGGCTCCCCCCCAGGACGGATCGCTGCAGTTCCACCTGCTGGTCCCCGACTCGGACAGTGACTTCACGCCCGAGGTGCCCGAACCCTCCACCTGGCTCCTCCTGGGCACCGCCCTGGCGGGTGGCTTCTTCGTGCGCCGCCGCCTCCGCGGCTAGGCGCGGGCCCGCAGGTCGGGATTCTCTCGCCGGCATCGCGCACCGCATGCGCGGCGAGCAGGCCGGCCGTCCACGGCAAGTCCACGGCAAGTCCATGGCAAGTCCATAACCGTCTGCGAAGCATTTTTGGCCAACTTTTTTTGGCTATCTTGTTTCCATGCAATTAGTTACAGCTGTGCCCCGGGGCACACGGGATGCAATATATATGCATCTTACGGTCCCTAGGTCCTTGCCGCCAGGTAACGCCCGAGGCGGTCGAGGCCCTCGTGACGGTGCGCCTCGGGCACCGTGTAGCAGAGGCGGAACCAGCCGGGCTCGCTGCAGTGGAAGGCTTGCCCGGGGGGCAGGTTCACCCGGCATTCCTTGAAGATCTGATCGAACAGGGCCCGCTCCGCCGCGAAGCTCGACCGGGCCAGGAAGGGCCGCAGGTCCAGCCACAGCACGATGCTCCCCTGCATGGGGTGGCAGATTGCCCCGCACGCCTCGAGCCGCGAGCAGGTCTGCGCGTGGGCGGCCGCCAAACGCTCACGCATTCCGTGCAGGAACGCTCCCAGTCGCTTGTGCCGCAGCAGGTTACCCAGCTGGCGTTGCACGGACGCCGAGACCGTATAGAAGTAGCAGCCGGCCTGCGCGGCACGGATCACGGCTTCGTTCTCGCTATGGAGCACCCCGACCTTGTATCCCGACAGCCCGAAGTCCTTCGCGAAGCCGTAGACCACGTGGCACCGCTCGCTGGCCAGCCGCAAGGCGGATGCGTGCTCGGCCGCGGGCAGCAACGATTCGGCATAGATCTCATCCACGATGACGTGCAGGCCATGGGCTTCCGCGAACGCAACCACGGCGCGCAGCAGGGCGTCCGGGTAGATCACACCCAGGGGGTTGTGCGGTGACGTGAGCAGCAGCGCGCGGACCCGGCCCCCGCCCGCGGCCGCCTCCGGCTGTGCCGACTCGTAGGTGCTCGCGATCCGTTCGAGGGACAACGCGAAGTCGGGTCCGCTCAGGGGGATCTCGACGAATCGTGCCCCGGAGCGCAGCGCCAGATCGTGATCGAATCCCGGATAGTAGGGAGAAGGAATCAGGATCACATCGCCCGGATCGCAGAGCACGAAGGAGAGATTCTCCAGGACGGCCGAGCTGCCGGAGGCCACGGCGAGATGGTCGGGATCGATCGGGCGCCCGGCCCGCCGGCTGAGAAAGTCCGCCAGGGCCTGGCGGAAGAAACCGGAGCCATGCAGATGGTTGTAGTGGGTATCGCGCTCGCAGATCTCCAGGCACTCGCGCAGGAGCGGTTCGGCCAGGTCATAGAGCAGCTGATTCTCCGCGGTCCCGAAGTTGATGTAGCCTTCCGGATTCGTCTGCGGGGCATAGGGATTCGACACACACGTGACATGGGCCGCGACCAGAAAGGGATCCCGCTGCCGCCACTGCCGGGCGCGCTGGGAGATCATCATCCCTCCCCCGTGATCAGACCAGGATGCACGCCGAGTCCGAGGGAGGCGTCCAGGACAGCCCCCCGCAGCAGGCGGGCCTCCGCGCGGCACAGCCAGACCGCGAGATCGGCCACCTCGCGCGGTTCGATCAGCCGGCCGCCCGGGAGACGCGCCAGCAGGCCGGCGCGTTCCTGGGCCGAAAGCCCCTCGAGGGTCGAGGCGGCGAACATGGGAGTGTCCGTGGCGCCCGGACAGATCGTGAACACGTCGATCGGGGCGCGGGCGTAACGGGCCTGGAGGTGCTTGCCGAGATAGGCCAGGGCCGCTTTGCTCATCCCATCGGCGGGATGGAAGGCCGGGAAGGGGGCGATGCCCCCACCCACCGAGCTCACGAAGAGCACGGTTCCGAAGCCCCGCGCTTCCATGGCCGGCACCAGATCGCGCACCAGCCAGAGGGCGCCGACCGCATTGACGGACATGAATGCGGCGTCCTGTTCATGGGGATCCCGGGAGACGCGCTCGACCGTCCGGGAGCCCAGACCGGCATTGTTGACCAGGATATCCACCGGCCCGGGCAGCCGGCCGATGAGTTCGGCGTGGCTGTCCCGCTCTCCGAGGTGAAGCGCAAACGCGGTGGCCCCATGGCGGGCCTCCAGCGCCTGTGCGCGGTCGCTGCCCGAGTGATAGGTGAACCAGACGCGATAGCCCGCTTCGGTGAAGGAAGCGACCATGGCCGCGCCGATGCCGCTCGATCCCCCCGTGATGAGAACCGTCCGGGCCGCCGCGCGCCCCCCGGCCTCGTTTGACTTCGGCTTCATCGCCCCTCTCCAGGTTCCCCCTCGCGGGCGGTGGCCTCTCCGCGGACGGGCTGCTGCTTCCGGCGGATCCAGTTGATGAGCAGGCCGCCGGCAAGAAGCTGCAGGGGATGGTAGAACATGAGGGGCAACAGGATCAGGCCCAATCCGGGGTGGCCTGCAAAGATCAGGTTGGCCAGGGGCGCACCGGCCGCCAGGGTCTTCTGGGGCGCGCAGAACCAGGCGGCGATGCTGTCTTCCCGGGAAAACCCAAGGAGGCGCGTACCGGCCAGGCTCAACCCCATCGCAACCAGAAACAGCAGAGTGGCGCCTGCGGCGGCCGCCAGCGCGGCTTCACTGCCCTGGGCGGACCAGATGTTCTGCTTCCAGGAGTTGCAGAAGGCGGCGTGGACGATGAACAGGATGATCAGGCTGCTGACGGTGGACATCGCCTTGCTGTGGCGGTCGGCCCAACGGCGCATCAGCGGCCGGACCGCTTGCCCTACCAGCATCGGGGCCAGCAGCAGCAGGGAGATGTCCAGGAACAGCTTGCCCAGGGGCAGCATCTCCTCGCCGCCGGCCTGCCGCCACACACCAATCCACAACGGCGTGATGAAGATACCCGCCATGTTGGCGAAGGTGGAGTTGAACACCGCGCCGCCCACATTGCCGGACGCCATGGCGGTGTAGACCACCGAGGTGGCGATCGTGGTGGGCAAGACGGCCAGGAGGATCAACCCCAAGCGCAGCTCATCGGTCAGCAACGCGCCGCCCATCGAGATCATCGCCAGGGCCAGGAGGGGCATCACCAGGAAGATGAAGGCCTGCACGAACAGGTGCAGGCGCCACTGCATCAGTCCGAGCCGCAGCGTGGCCGGTGAGCGGGATAGGCCCTGAATGAAGAAGATCAGGACCACGCCCAGCCGGGTCAGCACCTGGCTGTGCAAAGCGCCCCCGCCGGCCCCGGGGTCCGGGAAGCGCCAGGCCAGCAGCACGGCGGCCGCCAAGCCCAACAAGAACCAGTTCTGGGCCAGCCACCTCTTCAGCGCCACTCATCACTCCCGTCGTTGGGGCCATTGCACGGGGCATGATCCAAACGGGTTGGATCCACACGGGCCCGGATCCATACGGGCCGGATCCAAACGGGCCGGATCCAAACGGGCGCAATCCGAAGGTTGCGCCGCATCGTCTTGCAGGACAGGACGATCCACTGTAGCCGGGGCGAATCGACTGTCAAGAAGTAATGGGGAATCGAACAATCCCGATGTACCATGGGCGACTTGGACGGGGCAGGCGAATCGTCACGGCCTTTGCGCGCAGGGAGTGAGTCTGGGGAAGGATGGATACCGTGTTCGAGTCTGGATTGAATTCGGATCTGTATCAATATGGGATCCTGCCGCTGGCGATCTTCGCCGCGCGTGTCGTGGACGTCTCGATGGGGACGGTTCGCGTGGTCCTGCTTGGACGCGGCATGCGTCTTCTGGCGCCCCTGCTCGGTTTCTTCGAGGTCATCATCTGGCTCATCGCCATCGGCCAGATCATGCAGAATCTCACCAATTGGGTCTGCTACCTGGCCTACGGCGGCGGGTTCGCCATGGGCAACTATCTCGGCCTGGCGATCGAGAACAAGCTGGCCGTCGGACTCTCCATGGTGCGCATCATCACCCCGGCGGGGACCGACCGGTTGAAGCGATTTCTGCGGCGCGCGGGGTACAAGGTCACCTCGCTGCACGCTTCGGGGCGCGACGGCGAAGTCGAGGTCGTCTTCACGGTCATACGCCGGCGCCAGCTGGGACGGGTCGGCCGGGTCATCCGGCGCTACAACCCAGGCGCCTTCTACACGGTCGAGGATGTGCGCTACGCCAGCGAAGCCTCGCCGTTGCGGCCCGGCGCCCCCTGGCGGTCCACCCGGCGAGTCCAGCGTATGTTGCCGCGCCGCAAGCACAAATGAAGCCCGCCACCGGCGACGGTGCCTCGAGGCCGTGTCCGCCGTGTCCGCCGTGTCCGCTGTGTCCGCTGTGTCCGGCAGATCCTGACTGCACGGCCGGCCTGGCTCTGGTATCATCCGTCCTGGATCCCACACCCCTTTCCCAGGAGGCATCATGCTGCGCAGCGGACGGACCACCGAAACGGCTCTTCTCGTAATTCTCGGCATCATCCTGGGAGCGGCCTGGCTCAGTCCGGCAAGCGGGCAGATCGAAACCGCGCGGCCGGACACCACCTGGATCACCACCTTCGATCATGATTTCTACAACTGGGCCACACCGCACGTCGAGACATTCGAGTTCCCCCCGGAGTGGATGCGCTGGAGTCAGATCCTGCTCGAGTACACCATCGGATGCCCCATGGAAACCGGCGACTGTGATCCCTGGGACCGGCTCGGCCACCTGCGGGGCCTGGAGATCGACTCGACCGGCGTGGAAACCCACACGGAGATCGCCCGCGTCATCACCCCGTATGACATCACCGGCGGTACCCGGCCCGACAGCTGCACCTGGGTGCTGGATGTCAGCGATTATGAGTCCCTGCTCCACGGCTCGGTCACATTGAGCAACTATATCGAGAGCTGGATGGGCAATGAGTATGGCTGGATTGTCACCATCCGGTTCGGGTTCATCGCCGGTGACACCGAGCTCGAGGCCTTTCGGGTGCAGAACCTCTGGCAGTACGGGCGCCTGGTCTACGGCGACCCGGACAACCCGATCGAAAGCTATCTGAACGCGCGCCAGGTGGAGATTCCGGCCGAGGCCGTGGCGGTCAAGTTTCGCGCCATCACGACCGGACACGGCCAGGGCAACACGGACAACGCCGCGGAGTTTTCCTACAAGTGGCATGAGATCCTCGTCAACGGCATCCCGGAAGGCCACTACCTGTGGCGCGACGATTGCAGCGAGAATCTCTGCAGCCCGCAGGGGGGCACCTGGATCTATGACCGCGCCGGCTGGTGCCCGGGCGACAAGGTCGATCCGTGGGATGTCGATGTCACCCCCTACGTCACGCCCGGTGAGACGGCCGAGTTCGACTACAATGTCCAGGAGTACGAGAATCATTGTCGCCCGAACAACCCCGAGTGCGTCTCCGGGCAAACCTGTCCGGACTGCAACTACAACTACACCGGCCACACCGAACCGCACTATACGCTCCAGGGCCAGGTCATCTTCTACCGTCCGCGGTCGATGGCCGCGGTGCCGGAAGAGGCCGCCCGCGAGTGGCTCAATCTGCATCAGAACCACCCCAATCCCTTCCATCCCCAGACGACCTTCCGGTATGCCATTGCATCCGCCGGGACGGTCGTCATTCGAATCGTCAGCGCCGAAGGCCGCCGGATCTGGGAGGAGGCGCGCACGCACGGCGGCGCCGGCACGTACAGCTTCACCTGGAATGGCACCAACGCCGACGGCGTGCGCATGCCGGCCGGTGCCTACTTCTATGAAGTGCAGGGCCCCGCGAGCGCCCTGACCCGCAAGATGCTCTTACTGCGATAAGGAGGTCACATCATGTCCAGTGCTGCAATCCGCGGGATGAGTCTGTTGTTGGCAACACGCCGGTTGCCGGCCGTGCGTCGGCGGCTGGATGGATGCCGGTTGCCGGCCGTGGGTCGGCGGCTGGCCGTGTGTCTGCTGCCGGCCGTATGCCTGTTGCTGGCCGCCGCGGCCGCCCCGCTGGCGGCCGAAGCGGATGCGATCCTTTGCCTCACGCCCGAGGCGGGCCGGGTCGTCGATCCCGACAGCCCCGGGAGTGCCGGCGGCGCGCCGGTGGTCCGCGATGGATGGCCGGTGAACCTCTCCGCCCCCGGTTCCGGCTTCCCCTACACGCCCACGCTCTTCGATGCCGACGGTGACGGCGCCGATGAGATCTTCCTGACCGGCGGCCACACCTTTGGTCTGCGCGGTGACGGGACGTTCCTTCCCGGGTGGCCGACCGTCGAGCACATGTACATGGGCTACGGCACCAATGCGAACAAGCCCGGCCCGTCCGTGGCTGATCTCGAAGGTGACGGAGATTTCGAGATCCTCTGGTCCCAGCGAGATTGGTACGCTGGCAGCTCGCACATGTGGACATTCAACGCCAAGGAGTTCGATGGGACGAACCTGCCGAACTTCCCGCATAGCGCGCCCGATCAGTCCTCGAACGCCCTCGATGTGCCGTTCGTGCTCGGGGACACCGACGGCGATGGGACACTGGAGGCGTGGGGCCCGCATTCGCTGGGCAACACCTTCGTCCACTACCGCCTGACCGGCTTCGATCACCTCGGGAATCTGCTCTTCACGACCGATCTGGATCCGCAAGAGAACATCGTCTGCCTCTACTTCGGAGATGCGGACGGAAACGGGGTCGAAGAGATGTTCGCCGTTTCCCTGTTCGGCAGCGATTACCGGCTGTACCTGTTCGAGTCCGATGGCGGCATTCAGGATGGGTATCCGATCGTCCTGCATACCCTCGGCGGGTATCCGATCTTCGGTCCTCCGGTGCCGGCCGACCTCGATGACGATGGCGATCTCGAGTTCCTGATCGGCACCTACAGCGGCGGCTACTCGCAGGCGCTGTGCATACATCACGACGGCACACCGTATGACGGCTTTCCCATCGCGATCGCGACCAGCAGCCAGCTCTTCTATGTCGGACTCGGCGACCTGACGGGCGACGGCGAGCCAGAGTTGGTGGCGACCGACAACCATCTGGGATCGGCCTACCGCATCCACGCCATCGACATCGCCACAGGCATGCCGCTGCCCGGTTGGCCGTACACCATCGCCCACTGGCCGCATGGGTTCCCGGCGATCGTGGATGTGGATGGCGACGGATTCCAGGACGTCTGCGTCTCCACCGATGGCGGCCAGCTCCACGCCATCGCCCAGGATGGCAGCCTGCTTCCCGGATATCCCAAGTTTATGATGGCCGGTTCGATCTCCGGTGTGGCCGCCGGGGACATCGATGGGGATGGCCTCTTCGAGCTGGTCGCAGCCACGTGGAACGGTTGGGTCTATGCGTGGGACACGACCGGGCCCGTGCTTCCCGGCCGCGCGGACTGGCCGCTGCGGGGCGTCGATGCGCGCAATACGGGGGTCTACCGCAAGGGCCTCGATCCGGCGGCGGCGCCGCTGGTGACCGGCGAGCCGGCCGTCCCGCTGCGGATGGTCCCGAATCCGCTATTCTCGAGCGGCCAGCTCCTCCTCGGTGCTGGACTCGAGGATGGCGTCATCGAGATCCTCGATGCCAGCGGACGAGTGGTCCAACGCATGGAAACGATGGGCCGTACGGCGATTCCCTGGACGGCCGACGCCCGGCTGCCATCGGGGACCTACTGGGCCCGCCTGCGCGGGGGGGAACAGATCCAGCACAGCCGTGTAGTGCTGGTGCGGTAGGGACATCGGAGACGCACGGGGTCGAACGGGGCTCGGCAGAGGCACGGGGTCGAACCGCTCGGCAGAGGCATGGGGTCGCGAACCGCTCGGCAGAGGCATGGCGTCGAACCGCTCGGCAAATGAGGGGAAAAGCAACCCGCCCGCGGCGCCGATACTCTACAATAGAGCATTGGGTGAGGGTGTTGTGTGGCGCGGGCGCCCGGGGGGATGGAGCCGAATCGGGTCCAACTCCGTGCGAAGCGTGGCGTCATTCATGAGCAGGCCATAAACCAGAGTCTAATATAGAACCAAACATGCAGCCATCTTCCCAGGCTACTGTAGCCTGCATGAATCGCACATATCGCAAAGCGGACCTCCATGTCCATTCGAGCGAATCGCATGATGTGCCCGAGTTCCCGCGGTATGCGCCCAGGGCCCTGTTCGAGCATGCCCTTGGCCACCCTCAGCGCTCCCGCCGAATGGACTACTTCGCCCTGACCGACCACGACACGATGGCCGGCTACGAGAAGCTGGTGCGTGAGCTGCCCGAGTCAGACCGGTCCCTGGTCATCCCCGGCGTCGAACATGCCATCCTCGATCCGGCGATCGGCTTCACCATTCATGTGAATCTGTACCGGATTCATCCGGACCAGTACGCACACATCCGGCAATCCGTACGAACGCTGGATGAGTTGGCCGGATTCTGTCGGGAGGCAGGCATCCGCATGCTGTACAACCACCCGACGTGGTGGGAGCAGGCTGAGATTCGCGCGGGCCAAGTCAACCTTCTCAAGGTGCGCGACGCGACCCACTACTTCGATGTTCTCGAGCTCAATGCCGGCCGCACGCGCTTGATGAACGACATCACCAGGAACATCGCGCGCGCCACCGGCAAGCATTTGATCGCCAACTCCGACACGCACACCGGCGAGGTCGGGCGAGCCCATACCGAGGCGCGCGGCGATACCGCCGACGAGTTCCTGAACAGCCTGTGGACCGGTCAGTCCGTGCCGCATGCCTTCCACATGACCAGCCAGTCGATTCTCAGCATGGTTCACGCTGCCATCGATGAGCTCTTCAGCCAGCAGCAAGGTGTCCGCATCAAGCCATCGGCCATGGACTCAGGTCATCCGCGCATCGAGAACCTCGCCCGGCGGCTGCTGTCTTCCCACCGGGTCATGGGACACCGGCCCCTGCGGGTGCCGCTGCGCCTGTTCATGCGGCAGGTCGCCCGGCTCGGCGTGTGGCGATTCCTCGAGCACGAACGCGCCCTGGAGCAGAGTCTGAGAGCCTCGGAGCTGTTCATGTTGGGCGATGCACCCAGCAATCACGGCATGACCGCCTCCCCCAGCTAGTTGCCACGACCGGCGGATGAATCTCACCGGGAGGGTCCATGCTCGCACATCGCGTTCTCATCACAAGACTCATCCTGGAGAAGGGTCTCGCACTCCTCGACGAGGCCGGCTGTGTGCACGAAACGGCCATCGAGGATGGCAACCGCGCCCTGCCGCGCGAAGAGCTCTTGGAGCGCCTGGGAGATTGCGATGCCCTTCTGTGCCATCTGAGTGACCGCATCGATCGCGAGGTCCTGGCCCGCAACCCGCAGCTGCTGGGCGTGGCCAACTTCGCGGTGGGATACAACAACATCGATCTCGAAGCGGCCACCGAGCTGGGCATCCCGGTCTCGAACACCCCGGATGTTCTCACCGAGGCTACCGCCGATCTGACCTGGGCCCTGCTGCTGGCAGCCGCCCGCCACATCCCGGCCGGCGACCGTCTCGTCCGAGAGGGCAACTTCCGCATCTGGAATCCGGTGCTCCTGCTGGGCGATGACGTGGGCCGGGGTGGTTCCGGCGTTCCCAAGACGCTCGGCATCGTTGGGTTCGGGCGGATCGGCACGGCGGTGGCGCGCCGCGCGCGTGGATTCGACATGCGGGTGCTGGCCTTCGGTCCACGCAGCCGGGACAGGATCGAAGGCACGGCCGGTGTCCGGTGGGCCGACTTCGAGACCCTGCTCGAGCAGAGCGACTTCCTCACCCTGCATGCGCCGCTGACCGAAGACACCTTCCACATGATCGGCGAGCCGCAGCTGCGCAGGATGAAGCCGTCGGCCTACTTGATCAACGTCGCACGGGGTCCCCTGGTGGATGAGGCCGCCCTGGTCAGGGCGCTGCGCGAGAACTGGATTCGGGGGGCGGCGCTGGATGTCTATGAGCGCGAGCCACAGCTGCAGGAAGGGCTTGCGGATGCTCCCAATGTGGTCCTGGCGCCGCACATCGGCAGCGCGACCCTCGATACCCGCAGCGAGATGGCCGCCATCGCGGCGCGCAACACGATCGCCCACCTGCGCGGTGAACGGGCCCCGCAGGCCGTCAATCCGGATGTGTATCAGGGCAGCGCCTGGAAACGGCGCCTGGAACAGCGATCCTGATCAGATCCCCCCGTAGGCCGCCTGCCGCCGGTGGAGGGCGTCGTCCCGAGCCAGCCGCAAGCGCCGCGCGAGACTAGATCTCGGACGCGGACCGGATGTCGGTCGCGGGCGCGCCGGGGGCTGGACTCTGCCGGAGCAGTGTCTGAATGAGGGCTTCCATCTCGGCCGCCTCGTGCTCCGAGAATCCAAGCGTGCTCTTTCTGAGTGCGCCCTGGCGATCGTGGATGTAGGAGCTCGGCATCCCCTGGACCTTGTATTCACGGGCCAGGATGCCCAGCGGATCGCGGACGATCGGGAAGGAAACCGGAGTCTCCTCGAGGAACTTGTCCACAGCCGCCGGCACGCGGTCCAGATTGACCCCCACAATCACCAAGCCCTGCTCGCCGTACTTCTCCTGCATGGCGTTGAGCCAGGGCATCGAATCCTTGCATGGCTTGCACCAGGAGGCCCAGAAATCCACATACACGACCTTGCCCGCGTACGCATTCAGGTCGAGCAAGGCCGACCCCGCCGTGGTTGGACGTATGATCGCCGCCTTCTCTGCGGTCTCACCCGCCTCGGCCGGGGCCGTCGCCCCTCCCGCCAGCGGCGCAGCCAACGCCGCTGCCAGCGCCGCCACGATCCAGATCAAAGAGTTGGCGCCGATGCGGGGGCAACGCCTCTTCATGTGGGTCCATCTTGATCTCACGATGCGCATCCTCCTGGCCATCGCAGCAGATGTCGGCCTCGGCCGCTCCCGAAAGGACCCGGTGCGGACTTGGCCCACTGCCTGTGCCGGTTGCTGACTCGAAGAACAGGTCTGCTACACTGTACCGCAGCCTGCACCTGTTGTTCCAGGCGCCGGCAGGAAGATCCTTGGGAAACCCGCTTCCGGTCGGAACTGCAGCTTCCGGTCGGAACAGAAGCTGCCGGCCGGCATGATCGAGGCACCCTGAGGGTGCACGGAGTAGGAGCCGTATGACCCAAGCAGAGCTCAGACTGCGGCGCGACCTGGAGCGGCTGCTCGATGCGGCGCTGCGGGCCGCCGAGCCCGGCCGGCTGGTCACGCGTGCGCTGTGTTCTCCGTCGCCCGACGGGCATGCCCCCGCCCGGGATCTGCGGGCCGAATGGGATGCCTTCGTGTCCGGCTCGCATGGACAGGCGCCACCGATCATCCTGGGATTCGGCAAGGCGGCCATTGGGATGGCGCGCGGTGCGCTGCGAGCCTGGAAGATGACCGCCACCGCCCCCCCGATCGCAGTGGTCAGCGGAAGCACGGAAACCGTTCCGGGCCTTCGAGGCCTCCTCGTCATTCCCACCGACCCGAACGATGCGGCGGAGAGGGGAACGTCACAGCCGGCGGTGCCGACGCGGGCAGCCGCGGCGGCGACACCGCCGGCGACACCGGCGGCGACACCCGCGGCGAAAGAGCCGCTGGCGTGGCAGTCGGACCGCGAGGGCAGGGATCGGGCGGATTTGGCACCCATCCTGGTCTTGCGCGGCGACCACCCGATCCCGGACGAGGCCTCGGTCGCCGCCGGGCGGGCCTTGCTGCGTGAGGCCCGCAGGGCGAGTCGCGAACGCACCCCGGTGCTGGCCCTGATATCCGGCGGTGCTTCGGCCCTCGCGACCCTGCCGGTCGAAGGTGTCGCTCTCGCGAGCCTGCAGGCAGTTACCCGCGGCCTCCTGGAGCACGGGGCCGACATCCACGAACTGAATTGCGTGCGCAAGCATCTCGATCGTATCAAGGGCGGCGGCCTGGCTCGCATCCTCGCTCCGGCCCCCGTGCTGGGCCTGGTGATCTCCGATGTCGTCGGAGACCCTCTCGATACGATCGCATCCGGCCCCCTATCGCCCGATGCGACGACCTTCGCGGATGCCATCGCGATCATCCAGCGCCATGACCTGTGGAGCCAGGCCCCCGACGACGTGCGCACACATCTCGAGCGGGGCGCGGCCGAGACGGGAGGGAACATCCGCTCCGTTGCGAAGGCCCCCGACGACCCCTGCTTCGAATCCGTTCGCCTTCACCTGATCGCAAGCGGCCTGACCGTTGCCCGCGCGGTGGCGACCCGGGCGCGGGAACTGGGCTACACCGCCGAGATCGCATCCACCGCTCTGACCGGCGAGGCCCGGGAGGCGGGCCGCGCCCTTGCGGACCGGGCCGTTCACCTCCGACAGGCCCGACGGGATTCACCGCGGTGTCTGCTCTTCACCGGAGAGACGACCGTCACCGTCCGCGGCCGAGGCAACGGTGGAAGGAATCAGGAGCTGGCCCTGAGCGCCGCCCGAACCCTGGCCGGGACCGAAGGCATCCTCCTGGCCGCCTTCGCCACCGACGGCATCGATGGTCCCACACCCGCCGCGGGTGCCATCGCAACCGGGAGCACCGCCGAGCGCGCCGCCGACGCGGGCATCTCGCTGGAGGCACACCTCGTAGAGAACGACTCCTATCCGGTATTCAGGGCGCTGAATGATCACATTCTCACCGGACCGACCGGCACGAACATGATGGATCTCCAGATCGTGCTCATCGCCCGCTAGAGGCCCGGCCTGGCGACCATGCGCGTGGGGCGCTGGACAATCCATCGCCCGGGACGGTTGGATTCGTGGTGATCGCGAAGTGGATGATGCCGCGGCGCTGTGGATCGTGCTCCTAACCGCCAAGCCTGGTCTCCGAGGCGCGTTCGAGGTTCCGGGAGAAACCGCCGCGCTACAGCACAAGCTTCATCACCGCCTCGTCATCCTCGTACTCGCCCGTCAATCTGAAGCCGAGCTTCTCGTAGAATCCCTGAGGTCCGCCTTCAGCCTGCACGACACTCGTACAGAGTTCCGTGGCTCCCGGTCGGGTGCGTACATGCTCGATCAGCAGTTCCATCGCCCGCCGGCCGAATCCCATCCCCTGATACTTTGCGTCCACCATCATCCGCCAGAGGAAGTACTCCTTCTCCTCGGGATCGTCTGCAAGCATGAGGAATCCGACAGGTGTCTCGCCGGCATATATGGCGCGCAACCACGCTTCCGGAGAGAAGTGGGCCTGTGCTATGGAGACCGCGTTCGGGGCAACGAACTCATTCTGCCCCTCCCGCACGGACAGGCGGCATATCTCCCTCACCGTCTCCGCCGTGATCTCGCGCAGGGCAATGCCGAGATCCGGGCCGACATCTGGCTGCATACCTTTTCTCCACTCCTCTCCTGTCATCCGCTGCCATGATCATCGAGCCGTCAGAATCAGGCTTTCCGGGTGATCCTGCGACCCTGAGCCGCTGGACGGCCGCAGCGTTCGGGCCGGCTTGGGCTGGATTCACGACGCGGGCCGCAGGGCCCAGTGCAGCTTGCGCTGCGATCTTGACCGGGCCGATCGGCTAGATCTGGCAGCTCATGTCCTGGCCGCAGCACAACGGCGACTTGATCTTGCCATGGCCGTTCGGGCATTTGGAGATCTGGACTGCCGTCCCGTCGTCCAGCTCCAGGGTGTCATTGACCAGCGGCGCATCGCACTTGCCGCAGGTGGCGTTGACCGTCATCCCACACTTGGCGCACTCATAGGTTGCCATTGCATCCTCCTTCCAAACTCACTCCCTCGCGGAATCCCTCCTGCCGCCTGCTCGGACACGGCAGGAGGATCCTCACACCATCAGGACCATCGGGTTCCAGCCGGAACGCCGAGCGGCGGGCTGCTACTTGCTGCCGAAGCGAATCAGCGCGCCGAAGGTGATGCTGTCGGCGTCATCGCTTTCCAGGCCATCGAGCGCGTCCCACTTCTGGAAGCGATAGGTAGCGAACACGTCCAGGTCCAAACCACCCAGATAAATATCCACGCCCGCCCGCAGCGCGTAGAACGGATCGTCGAACCACTCGCCATCGAAGTACCCCAAACCGATGCCGACGCCCCCGTAGATGAGGCCTCCCAGCAAGACGTAACCCTGGGGCAGGATCAGGGCTTCGTCCAGACCGGCATAGTCGGGAATGTATTCGACCGCAGCCTCAAGCTTGAGGATCTGCGAGGTGAGGAGAAGCGACCCCATGATGCCGATCGAGTTCTCATCGAATTCGGAGTCGTCCTTGATGTCGCCCAAGGTGTTCAGATAGTGAATCCCGCCGCCAAAGCGTACGCCGGCTTCCGCGGGAGAGGCGGCCGCCAACAGCAAGATCAAGACGGCCGACACCAACAGGACCGAGGTCTCCTTCATGAGGGTCTCCTTGCGTAGATGTTCGGAAGCTCCACAACCATCGAGCCCATGTCGCCCTTGGGCTCCCCACCCAGAGATCGAGGTACGATACCCGATTCCGTGCGATGGCCATAGGCAAATTGCCGCGTGGGCAAGTGTTGCCTCAACCTGTTTGTGGTGACAAACTATGCACAGAACCACCTCAGGCGGAAGGAAGCGATATGCCCAGACCATCCCGCCAGACCAAGTCGACGCAACCGGCGCTGAGCGAGAGCTTGGAAGACTATCTGGAGGCGATCCATCACATCGTGGCGCGCAAGAAGGCGGCCCGCGCAACCGACATCGCGAAGCGTCTCGATGTGCAGAACTCCTCGGTCACACAAGCGCTGCGGGCTCTGAAGGAGCGCGGACTGGTCAACTACGCCCCCTACGATGTCATCACGCTTACCCCCGCCGGCGAGCGGGCAGCGGCCATGGTGGCCGAGCGCCACAAGACCCTGCGCGAATTCCTGACTCGGGTCCTGTTGCTCGACTACGACACCGCCGACCAGAACGCCTGCCGCATGGAGCATGTGGTCGACAGCATCCTGATGGAGAGACTCCTGGCCTACCTCGACTTCCTCGACCACTGCCCCCTGGGCTCGGTACGGATGCGTCCCGACGGCTCCTTCCTCTGCGCCCTGGGCGAGAAGGACGGCAACTGCGAGCGGTGCCGGATCCTGGCCGGGCTCGAACCGTGAGTCCGACACGCTGAGCAACCCCCTGTGCCGGCTGGCCGCTTCCGGCGGGTCCGGATCCGCCGGAAGCGGCGGGAGACGACTACGCGCTGCGCACACTTACTTCAGCAGCACCATCTTCCGGCGGGGTGAATCGGGCTGGTTCAGGCGATAGAAGTACACGCCGGAAGCCACCGACTGGCCGCTTGCATTCCTGCCGTCCCAGATCACCGACTGGCGACCGCTCGACGTCCTGCCCGCGCCCAGACTCCTGACGAGTTCACCGGCTGGGCTGAATATCTGAACCTGCAGCGGTGAATCGGTCGGCTGATAGTAGCTGATGGTCGTTTGCGGATTGAAGGGATTGGGCGAGTTTGACAGCTGAGCAAAGGCACCATCCGCGGGGACGGGATCGTTCAGGTCGGCGAGGTAGGCGAAGTACTCCAACGTGGTGCGCAGGGTGACCTCCGCGGCCACTGTGGCCTCTGGCACGGGTAGCGAGCCAGCGACGTGGATGAATCCGGCCGCCCTGCAGTAGTGCTCGTCATACGGCGATGCGTGAATGTCGTGGTACCACATCCCGAGAAAGGCGATGTAATTGCACAGGTAGCGGCCGGGGTCCCCGTTGTAATCAATCCAGGCGTGGACGTCCGTTTGCTCGTTGACGGCATCTCGGATCTCAACCATGGGGAGGGTGGAGTACCTGGGCAGGTTGGCAGCCAGGGTGCTGTCCGGGGGATTGGGTGTTGGGAAGTAGGGATACTCCTGGTCGGGCACCCAGGTATCCCAGTTGAAGGCGTCATCCTCGATTTCCCACGGGCCGGCGCCGGCGCCGAAACTGATGATGATCTCCGGGCGAAACTCCTCGGAGCGGCCCCAGAAATCGGCCCAGGTGGCCTGATAGTCCACTTCGAATTCCCGCGTCATCTTGTTGAATGCGGGAAAGAAGGCGTAGACGTCATAGCCGAAGCCTTCCCAGTTCTCGCCGATCCAACCTTCGGGGTTCAGGTCCGGGTCGGGGCTGAAGCGATAGATCATCTCGCTTGTCGGCGACCAGTAGCCGGTCAACATCACGACCGGTCTTGCGTGAGCCGAGGCGGCGAATGAGAAAACCAGGAAGGTGGCGATCAGGCAGCTTCTCATTTGACGTCCTACCTTTCTGTTCCGTAAGCACTTACTCAGCAAGCATCATGATTATATACTCAATTCGGTACTTGTTTGACCCAGAAATGAGCAGGCGACTGAAGTATGATGGAACTTGCCCGGTGGAGGATTGTGCGGTCGAGGGTGAACTTCAACTTCGTGGCCGCAAAGAAGGATCGGAGACCACCATGCTTACACTGACCCCAGAAGCTCAGGAGAAGCTATCGGCCTTTGTTGCCGACAAGAACCTCACATCACCCATCCGGATCTACATGGCCCCTGGCTGAGGCGGCCCCACCCTGGGTCTGGCTCTGGACGAGCCAACCGAGACTGACAGAACCTTCGAGTTCGACACGTTGAGATTCATCATCGATGAAGCACTCCTTGCTCGAGCGGGCAACATCCGGGTGCTCTACGCCGACACACCCCGCGGCGGTGGGTTCCAGCTCGAGTGGAGCCAAGCCCGCCCGGGCGGATCCTCCGGCTGCGAAGGCTGTAGCTGTTGATACCTCGAGCCCCTTGCCCTGCCATCGCCATCATCCCGGCATCGTTTGCGCCGGAGCACCACCATCGCCATCATCCCGGCATCGTTTGCGCCGGAGCACCGCAGATTGATGACATGGACTCCTCCCGCAGCACATGCGGCATCATGGTGCCAGGCCGCATTGCAGTCCCTGGGACCAGGAGGAATCTTCGGAACGGACAGGCAATTCGCCGGGAACTAATCTCTACTGAAATTGTGGACATGACCAGCCCGAAAAACGTGGCGGTGGAGTACGAGGCACGGGACAGCTTCGTGACCGCAGAGAAGGATCGGAGCCCACAACCCATGGAGACAGGTCATGGCAACGGCGGGCAAAACCATGCAATCGATGACCTTAGAGCGCATGGCCTTCTTGGATCAGCTGGGCATCGAGCCGTTTCAGTCGGGAGCCTGCACCGGTCCCGGTGGCTGGCTAACCGGGGCGGACCGATCCATGCTCACCTCCTACGACCCGAGCACCGGCGAACCGATTGCGGCGGTCCGGCTGGCCAATGACCAGGATTACGAGCAGGTCGTCGCCGCCGCGCAGGAGGCCTTCCTTCAGTGGCGCACCGTTCCGGCGCCCAGGCGGGGACTGCTGGTGCGAGATCTCGGCGATGCCCTGCGTGCGAAGAAAGATCAGCTTGGCATGCTCGTCAGCCTGGAAGTCGGCAAGATCGCCCCGGAGGGCGGCGGAGAGGTCCAGGAGATGATCGACATGGCCGACTTCGCCCAAGGCCTATCCCGGCAGCTCTACGGCCTCACGATTCCGTCGGAACGTCGCGAACATCGGATGATCGAGCAGTGGCATCCGCTGGGACCGGTCGGGGTCATCACCGCCTTCAATTTCCCGGTGGCCGTGTGGGCCTGGAATGCCACGCTCGCCGTCGTCTGCGGCAACCCGGTCATCTGGAAGCCCTCCTCCCAAACTCCCCTGACCGCGATCGCCGTGCAGCACATCGCCAACCAGGTCGCCGACGCGCACGGCGTCACCGGCCTGTTCAACCTCCTGATCGGCAGCGGCCGCACCGTCGGCGAGCGGATGATCCAGGATCGGCGCCTGCCGCTGATCTCTTTCACCGGCTCCACGACAATGGGCAAGCATGTGAGCCGGACAGTGGCCGGCCGCCTGGGCCGCTCGATCCTGGAACTCGGCGGCAACAACGCGGTCATCATCGCCCCCAGCGCGGACCTGGACGTGGCCGTTCCCGCGGTGCTCTTCGGGGCGCTGGGCACGGCCGGACAACGCTGCACCTCGACCCGGCGTGTGTTCGTTCACCGGGATGTTCGCGAGGAGTTCATCGGCCGGCTGGTGGATGCCTACCGGCAGGTGCGCATCGGCGATCCGCTCGCTCCGGGCACCCTCATGGGGCCGCTGGTCAGCGAGGCAGCCGTGACCGAGATGATGTCAGCCCTCGATGAGGTCCGCGGCCAGGGAGGCGGGATCCTGGTTGGAGGCCGGCGCCTGGACCGACCGGGAAACTATGTCGAGCCCACCATCGTCCTGGCCCGACACGATTGGGACATCGTCCATCGCGAAACCTTCGCTCCGATCCTCTACCTGATGGAGTACAGCGACTTCGAAGACGCCATCGCCTGGCACAACGAGGTCCCGCAGGGGCTCTCCAGCGCCATCTTCACGAACGATCTGCGCGAGGCGGAGCGCTTCATCGGCCAGACGGGATCCGACTGCGGGATCGTCAACGTGAATCTGGGCACTTCCGGGGCGGAGATCGGCGGCGCGTTCGGAGGCGAGAAGGAAACCGGCGGCGGCCGCGAAGCCGGGAGCGACGCCTGGAAGGGATACATGCGGCGCCAGACCCACACCGTCAACTACGGCACCGGTGTCACGCTCGCGCAGGGCATCCGGTTTGGTGAATAGATGCGATCGATCGGCCTTCCTCCTCACACCTTGGACACAACAGCCGTGGGCGGGTCCTCATGGGACCCGCCCACAACGGTTTCTGCCAGAGATCACCGCAGCAGCAGCAGCTGGCGGGCGAGCTCCTCACGCCCCATCGATAGCACGTAGAAGAACACGCCGCTGCCGACCTGTTCCCCCCGATCGTTGCGCCCATCCCACGGCACCGCATGTTCGCCGGCCTCCCGCCGGTCCTCGGCCAGCGTGCGCACCAGGCGGCCGCTGACATCCAGGATCTTGAGCGAGACCGGTCCAGCGGTGGGCAACGCGAAGCGGATCAGGGTCGGCTGGCCGCAACGGAACGGATTCGGTTGATTCTGTTGCAGCATCAGCCGGGCCGGACGCAGCGGGAGTTGCTGGGCATCCGCGACATCCGGCTCGCTCCCGATGATGAGCACATCGTCAATGAACCAGCCCTCCCGGCTCACGGCGCCATCGGACCCGAAGCGCAACCGCAGCTGCACCGTGCCCTGGATGTCGTTGAGCAGGACGCGCACCTTCGTCCAGTCCTGCTGGCCGGCAAAGACCGGGGTCTCGGCCGGAAACGGCCCAGGCGTGGATCCCTCCCGAATCCGGTAGGGATATCCCCCCTCGGGTGTGATCGCGGTCCAGGCCCCACCGTCGAGCGAGTACTCGATCCGGCCGCCGTCATAAGCATAGCCCGGATAGCTCCCGCTGACCTCGGTATCCAACCAGTGCCAGAACTCCACCGTGGCATCCCCGTCCAGAGCGAAGGTGGGTGTCAACAAGGCGCCGTCGGCCAGGTTGGCATACTCCCCGTCTCCCTGATCGCCGAACTTCCACGCCGTCACCCCGCCGCTGGTATGATTGCGTTGGGTGCTCAGGTGCCACTGATCCTCGAAACCGCTGCTCACCACCGTGTGCGTCCACTGGCCGGGTCCGGACTCGAAGTCATCGTCGAGAATCGGCGTCAGCACGAAGAACGAATAGGTCTCCTCGGGCGCCTGCAGCGGATCGGTGCGCTCGTTGTCGGCCACATCGCGCCCATAGAGGTAGTAGCGCACCGCGCTGTTGATCGGCTGGCCCGGAATCTGTGCGCTGTAGAGGTCGCCCCCCTGGGACACCAGCGCAACCTCGCTCCATCCGGTCGTGAGTGTGCGGTAGAACAGGCTCAGTTCGGCGATGCCGGAGTACTCCGCCACGTGCGTCTCGATCAGGTAGGGCCCCTCCGGATCAATCGTGTTGCCGTAATCGGTCGTGTTGCTGAAGGCCGGTCCCGCGATGTCGGTCAGGGCGAAGTTGCGGTTCGTGGTCTCATCCTCGATCACGGGAACGCTGTAGGCCGTGTCGGCCGTGAACCCCGCGTGGGTGGCCACCACCGTGTAGGTGCCGGTGGGAATCGTTCCGCTGTAGCTGCCGTCGCTTCCCGAAACCAGGTTGTGACCGGTCTCGAGGATGCGCACCTGCGCGCCGGGCAAGCCCTGCCCGCCCAGGGTCAGGTTCACGACCGAGCCGTTCAATGTGCCGCGGGGGACATTGCCGACCGGCACGAAACGGATCGCGGTACCGCTCGAGATCGCCGCGGCGCCGGCGTTGTAGTAGTTGTAGTACCCATACATGACGCCTGTCGAGTTGTCGCCGTTCTGTATTCCGATCGTGGAGTACTGCTGCAGATAATCGCTGTTGTTGAACAGGTCGTACTGAAAGACGATGGCGCCATCTCCAGTATCGGTCTGGTGGTGCGCCGGATCATACAGAATGGCCTGGAAGTTGCTCTGGGTGTCGCCCTCCATGTTCCGCACGCGGCTCCACTGGACGATGTAGCGGTGATTGTCCGCATCGTGCCACTGGTAGACGACATCATCGCCCTGTTGATAGAAATTGTCCCACATCGGAGCGATCATGAAGGGCGGAGCGCCGGGAGCCGGGATGTTCCAGTTGCGGTAGTTCACCAGCCAGGTCATTCCCATCGCCATCCAGCCGTTGGAACAGATCGTCACGCGGTCGAAGGTCTCGCCGTAGTAGGTGAACTCGAACGGCAGGTCCACGGTGACCAGATCGTCCTGATTCCAGCCGAAGTCGTTGAGTCCCAGGGAGGTGCCCGGACCGCCATGATTGGCGGCGATCTCGACCCAGTCATAGATGGGCGCCTCGAGGTAGCCGCTGTCCCCGTTGTCGAAGGCGTAGTAGCCATAGGCGTCCGGTCCCGTGGGATCGGTGACCGCGACGGTGCCGATGCTCAGGGCCAAGGCCACCGTATCGCGCGCCCCGCCGGAGAACTCGATTTCCAGGGTCATCGGCGCAATGTGCCCGTCGAAGCAGTCGCCGGCGATGCTGATGCCGAAGGGATCCGCGGAATTCGACACGGTCTGGCCCAGGCCGATCGTGCCGTAGGTCCCGCTCTCATCGGTCACCGCAACCCATGTGCTGCCCGAGACGAGCGTCGCGGATACGGCGCTGCCCGGCGCAGCGCCGCGGTTGTTCAGGGCGATCGTGAGTGTACCCGATTCACCCGGATCCAGGTTCGCACCGAAACCGCTGTGTTCGAGCCCGCTGTAGGCGAATTCGGCCGCGACGACCGGGAATCGAACCAGCGAGAACCAGTTCTCAGGCCCCGACTGAAGCGTCAGACCCAGCGACACGACATGCCCGTTGGGCGCGCCCGCCGCCAGCTCGATTACGAAATCCTCCTGCGACCAGGCCGTAGCGCCGCCGGGGATCGTCCCGAACGAGGCGCCGCCATCCAGGATGGTCACATAACGATCCTCGGTCTGGATCGAACCGGTGACGTTGTTGGCGGTCCCGGTGCCCAGGTTGCGTACCTGCACCGGAATCTCGATTCGTTCCAGCGGGTTGGCGAGGCCGTCCCCGTTGCCGCTGCTGCCGCCGGCGGAATCGTCATCCAGGATGTGGCTCTCATAGGCCACGAAGAGGTTCGGATCCACCACCGGAAGGGTCGCCAGATAGGGAGTGTGGTCATGCTCGGTAACCGTGACCATGAGCTCGCCCAAGGTCGCCCCCGTCACCGGAACGTCGGCGAACCCATCGGCTCCGGTGTAGGCCCCGGTGTGCACCGCGCCCTCCTGGAAGATGTGCACGTACGCGCCGGCCAGGGGAAACCCGCTGCTCTGAACCTGGACGCGCAGAGCATTGGCGCCCCGGGCGAACTCGGCGGCATGCGTTACGGTGACCGCCCGGGGAGTGCGCGTCCACATCTCGGTGGCCGGGTCACCCATGAGGTTGTTCCAGTGGGTGAAGTTCGTCGCGCCGCCTTGGTCGCCGATCCAGTAGTTCAGATACAGCTCATACTTGCCGCGCGTCAGGGACGCCCCGAGCAGGAAATTGTCTTCCCAGAAGATCGATCGCCAGATGCCGTAGGTCATGCAGTTGTTGTAGCGCGTGTGGGTGAAGATCGTGGCGGTCCCGATGCTGCCGATGCCCCCGGTGGGATTCTCGATCGATCCGGCCCGCAGCCAGGCCTCGCTGACGGCGGTGCCGGACGCGAAGGAGCCGGTATCACAGGTGAGGTTCACACAGTAGGGCAGCATGTGGTAGTTCACGAGGTTGGCGATATCCCCGGTGTCCCATCCGCTCATGTGCCAGTAGCCGCGATAGCAGAAGACGCCGACCCCGGCATTCAATGAGGCCCGCATCTGCGCCTCGAAAGGACTCGTGAAGATCGTGTCGATCTGGGTGTAGCCCCAGTCGATCAGGCGGGCCTTGAGCCACTGCATGGCCTGGATCGTGGTCGGCCCCGACGAGCTCGGATCGCCCACCAGACAGGCGCTGTCGAGCCAATCCGGATCCCCCATATGGGGCGTGCTCTCGTACGCGACGATCTTGGACACGGCCAGTTCGAGCTGCTCGATCGAAGCGACTGAAATGCGTCCGACATGCGCGTCGGCCAGCAGATCATCGCCATCGAGCTGGCAGTAGGGGTGATCGGTCTCCCCGGCACCCTGCGTGAAATGCGGAATCGCCACGGTGCCGCCGACGTCCCCGATCAGAACGATGTACTCGGGAGGGTTGTCCCAGTTCGCATAGGCATTCCGCAGCCAGTTGCGGATCTCGGTATTGGAGGTTCCGGTCTCGGCCGTCGTGGCCAGGTAGACATCGAATCCCTTGCGCGAGCGCCACTCCACCAGCGGCTGGAGGGCCTCCACGATGGCGCTGTTGCTCTGACAGACAATGACATAGGAACCGTACCCGACCGACTGGTTCTCGCGCGGCCCGTCATAGTTGACGACCAGTTCGCGGTAGAGCCGATCGAAGGAAGCCGGAATCACGCGCGGCTCCCGGGCGGGCCGATGGCGCCGGTCCTCGCCTGCGAAGCGGACCCGCACCGTCATGCGGCCGGCCACCTCGATGGTCTCGGCGGCCGGATTGCAGCGGATCGGTGCAAAGGTAATCGGCACCAGGCGCATACCGCGGGCCAGCACCGGCGAACCGGCGAAGACCTGAGCCGGATCCCCGTAGCCGTCACGGGCATAGGTGTCCGGATTCACCGTGAAGGCCGCCGCGTCATCGGGCTGAACCGGGAGCGGGAGCAGGCCCGGAATCTCGATCGTCTCCACCGCGATGACCTCGACGCTCACGCCGCTGCGCTCGGGGATCTGGATGAAGCGCGAGAAGGATGGCAGCATCGGCTCACCGACCTCCCCCAAGACGCCGCCGCCCTCGATAGCGAGCGCCTGATAGGTTGCCGCCCCGAAGGAAACCGGCTGCATCTGCAGCGCGGGGAGATCGAAGGTGAGGATCAATCCGTCGGCGGTCTCCTCCGTGACGGCCACACGCGGAGCGCGACCGTGGCCCGGCAGCTCGGGCCGGATCCACAAGGTCTCGATCTCGCCGAGTCCCGGAGGGCCGGACAGAGATTGCGCGAATGTGAGTTGGGCGGTTCCGGCGCCCAAGAGAACCGCCATCAGAATCACCATCCTGGCTGCGTGGCTGCGATGCATGCTGCCTCCTACCTTTGCTTTTCGAACGGGTGCTCCAAAGGCACCCCATGCACGTCCCTCTGACGAACACACCTGGGCCATGCGGTTCGGTCGCTGGAGGTCTCCCCGGGAAGCGTGGCCAGCCTGAGGAAGGAACGTGAACGCGAACTCGATCCATGTATCATACA
>CAYQJL010000110.1:0-3895 GCA_964417675.1 uncultured bacterium
GGAGTTGAGTCATGAGTCGCTGGGCAAGGTGGGGCGGTGAGGCAACCTGAGGCGGAGACCTTTACACTGAGGGGAGACAAGCGGTGAGGATAACCCGGATGGCACGCCCCCCGGTGTGAGGGGGGGGGACAGGAAAGCTGTGCCCTCCGCCTAACCCATCCGGGCCCGGCGGACCGGGCTCCGGATTACGCTTGTTTTAGGGCTAGGAGAAGGGCAAGGGCGTCATCGCGAGGTGGGGTCTGGAGGAAGCCCAATCCAAAAGCGCGCGGCGACGTACAGGAACCGGATCTGAGGTGTGGTGCACCCGGGACGAGCGGGCACGTGACTGCGAAGTCCTCCATCCGCAGGTGGGGTGTGCTTTATAAATCCGGCGTCTACGCGCGGAACGTTCTGTGTCTTACCCTGGGAGGTCTCCCGGCTGTCTGCCGCATGCGGACTGGGGGTCAGGCAACTGATCCCGAGCGGTCGGGAGAAGTCAGCAGAGGGCAAAGTAGGCTCCCGGCAGGCAAAGCTAGTGAGGCACCCCGAGGCCGAAAGGTGGGGCAACGGATAGGCCGAGCCGCAACGCTGGGAGACGAAGGCCCGAACGGTGCCCCGGGAGGGGCTTGAAGGAGAGGAGCCGTCACCCTGATGCTGAGCGGCGGCAGTGCATCCGGTAGACAGCTTCGGCTGACCCTGGAGGCTCCAGGGGATGAAGCCGCGCCTGGGGCACGGGGAGAAGACACTCCGGTGGACAGGAAAGACCTACTGGAGTTGGAGAGAGAAAACCTACTGCGCGCGCTCCGCCAGGTCCGGCGAAACGGTGGCGCCCCGGGCATGGATGGCATGACCGTCAAAGCACTCGGCCCCCACCTGAAGGCGAACTGGCCAGCGATCCGGGCATCCTTGCTGGATGGGACGTACCAACCCCAACCGGTGCGACGGGTGGAGATCCCGAAGCCGGGAGGGGGCGTCCGCAAGCTGGGCGTGCCCGTCGTGCTCGACCGGTTCATCGAGCAAGCCTTGCAGCAGGTCTTGCAGGCAGAATGGGATCCGACGTTTTCCCCCTCGAGCTACGGCTTTCGGCCAGGACGGAGCGCCCACCAAGCTGTCGGGCAAGCGCAGAAGTACATCCGGGAAGGGTGCGATTGGGTGGTTGACCTGGACCTGGAGAGATTCTTCGACCGAGTCAACTTCGACGTGCTCCTGTGCCGGGTCCGCAAGCGCGTGCCTGACGAGCGCGTGGTGCGCTTGATCCATCGATTCCTGAAAGCCGGTGTTTTCACGCTCGAAGGTGTGGCGGAAGCGATGCTGGAGGGGACGCCCCAGGGCAGCCCTCTTTCCCCGCTGCTTGCGAACCTCTTGCTGGATGACCTCGATAAGGAACTGGAGAGGCGCGGCCACCGCTTCGTTCGCTACGCAGACGATGCGAACATCTACGTGCGCAGTGCGCGGGCGGGTGAACGAGTCAAGGCCAGTGTGACCCGCTATCTCGAGAGCCGGCTGAAGCTGAAGGTCAATGAGGCCAAGAGCGCCGTGGACCGGCCATGCAACCGGAAGTTCCTGGGGTTCACATTCACCGTCGGCCGGATTCGCCGGCGCAAGGTGAGCGCGAAGGCGATCGCGGCCTTCCGAGCGAATGTCCGCAGGCTGACGCGGCGAACCCGAGGGCGGACCATCTACCGGATCGTCAAGGAGCTCAGGACCTACACTCTGGACTGGCGTGGGTACTACGGCTTCGCGGAAGTGGTCACGCCACTTCACGATCTGGACAAGTGGATCCGGCGACGGCTACGGTGCTACCATTGGAAGCAGTGGGGCCGGCGCGGCTACCGAGAGCTGAGAAAGCGAGGCACATCGCCGGTGCTGGCCTGGAACACGGCGAAGTCGGCCCACGGGCCCTGGCGTCTGAGTCAGAGCCCGGCCCTCACGATTGCGCTGCCGAGGCGCCACTTCGCGGGACTGGGCCTGCCGAGCCTTGTGAAGGTCTGACCAGACACTTAATCCGCCGAACCGCCGCATACGTGATCCGTACGTGCGGTGGTGTGGGAGGAGAGGGGTCGCGAGGCCCCTCCCTATCCCGATTGTCGTGAAGTGATAGCGCGCCAAGCTACTCTGTAAGAAAATACTCAGCCACTGCATGTCAACTAGTTCGCGCTAGGAGTTTGGACACTGCGCAGATATCCTAGATGTACACGGCTCAAGTTGCCGACAGGGCGACTGCGAGAAACCATGAGACTAGCTGGAGGCTTGAATTCGATGGAATCAGAAGCAAGCTGCCCGCCTCGTCCACTCGCTAGGATCTGGGTCACCCTTGTCCTATATCTTCTAGTCGCTTTGGTTCTTTCTGTTTACGGATGCTCCGAGGAATGCCCACTAAGACCCACCAGTGGCCCCGTACTGATTCATCCGGACGGGAGCGGTTCGCATCGCACGATCCAGGCAGCGATAGATGCGTCTGCGGAGGGCGACACGATCCTGCTGGCCGATGGGGTCTTCAGAGGCGACGGTAACCGGGATCTGGTCTTCCACGGCAAGAATCTTGTTCTGTGCTCTCAAAGCGGCGCCCCTGGGCGGTGCACGATCGATTGTGAAGGGAGCGAGGCGGCACCCCACCGCGGAATCTCCCTGCACAGCGGGGAGAACCTGGAAACCGTCATCAAGGGGATCACAATCACGAATGGGTACGTGGTGAGTGATGGCGGCTGTATTCGGATCGAGAATAGCTCGGCGGCGAGGCTCGAGAACCTGATCTTGAGCCACTCCCGCGCTGGCGACGGTGGGGCGCTCAAATGCGGCTCAGGATCCAATGTCATCATCTCGAACTGCCTGTTCGAATGGAACATGGGAGAGAAAGGAGGTGCGTTCGACTGTGAGGGATCATCTCACACGGTTGAGGACTGCACCTTTCGGTCCAACCAGGGGATCTGGGGTGGCGCCGTGCTGGTCGGTTGGGACGATGATCTTGCCGGATTGCTACGACAATGTATCTTTGAGATGAACGAAGCCCCGCTGGGGGGTGCTGTATACATCTACGAGTCATCCAGCACGATCGAGGGGTGCCTATTTCAATACAACACGGCGAATATCGGCGGGGCCTTGAAGGTGCGGGCCTCAGCTTCAACGATCAGCGGTTGCACGACGTTTCGGAACTACGCGACGGGCTATGGCGGGGCAGTTGACATCCATAGCGATGCGGCGCCCATCATCGACGGGTGCACCCTATGCTACGACACTTGCCCGGTCGCTGGAGCTTCCATCTACGCCATGGGCGGAAGCGCAGCGCAAATCACGCATTGTATCGTTGCATATAGCCAAGGAGACATGGCCATCAAGTGTGAGAGTGCAGAGGGTGCTCCGACCCTCTCCTGCTGCAATCTGTACGGCAACAATGGTGGGGATTGGACAGGCTGGATTGCCGAGCAACAAGATCGGGACGGCAACATCAGCCTACGGCCCGCCTTCTGTGGTGCAGAGTGGGGCAATTTCAATCTACGTCCAGACTCTCCCTGTACGGATGAGGCAAGTGGATGTGGAGGGATGGGAGCGTGGCCGGTTGGGTGTGAGCAGACGGAAGATGAGCCACAGCCGTAAGGGCCGCGCGCTAGGAGTATGAGACGAAGAACGACAACATTAAATCGAGCGGACCGGGAACTAGCGTTCCCTGCTGTCACACCGCTGGCATGGGCCAGCGTCGCGGCAGAAATGGCTCTCATGGCCCGGCCGCTCAGCCTCACGTTCGACGACGTGGTGAACGTGACACATCGAGGAGCAGGATGAGCTGATGGATGACAGAAACATACCACAGGGATACCGTGGATGGTGGCGAATCGTCGAGACATCTCAGTGGGCTGACGATCATCTGGACATCCTCGGACCGGCAATGATCTCGCTCACTGGATACGGCGACCGCCTC
>CAYQJL010000111.1:0-2332 GCA_964417675.1 uncultured bacterium
AATCGGGTAGGCGGGAGCGTCTAACTCCCGCCCCCCACACCACCCGGCATGCGGGTCCGCACCGGGCGGTTCACGATGATGGAGCACACAACAGATCTCACACGTAGCCATGGGCCTTCATCCACAGATCGCGGACCGAAAGCAGCCCCTGACTCTTCAGCCACGTATTCGTCATCCCAGTCTGCGTCGCGAGGGTCCTCGACAGATGCCAGTAGCTCTTGCGACTGATCGCTGTCAGGATCGCTTCGCGCTTGCGCGTTCCCAGCGCCAGCAGGTTGCGCACCTTCGTGCGCGCCCGGCGCCACTGCTTCCAGTAGCACATGCGGATGCGACGGCGGATCCACTGGTCGATCTCTGGGACCGGCCGGTAGTAGTCCGAGATGCCGAAGTACGCCATCCAGCCTCGCAGGTACTGCGCGAGTTTGTAGAGCGGGTACTCCATCGACACGCCCCAGCTCCTGCCCGTCAACCGGCGGACACGGTGCTGGAAGTCGGCGAAGGAGCGGTCGGACCAGCGCAGCTTCGATCCCCGGAATGTGAACCCGAGGAAGACGCACTCGTCGGTCCGCGCCACCCGGCTCTTCTGCTCGTTGACCACGAGCCTGAGCTTGGTGGTCAGATACCTCGTCACGCTGGCCTTGACGCGCTCGGCCGCCCGCAGACTGCGCACGACGATGAGGACATCGTCGGCGTAGCGGACGAAGCGGTGACCGCGCTGTTCCAGCTCCTTGTCGAGGTCGTCGAGCAGGATGTTCGCGAGCAGCGGCGAGAGCGGGGATCCTTGCGGAGTCCCGATCTCCGTCGGCTGGTTGGCGTCAACATCGTTGACGGTGGTCCTCCTGCGGGGGACTTGCACCCCGTAAGTCCACGCCCATGCCGGGCGTACACAACCTGCTGCAGCGGATGGATCTGCCCTGTCACGGGTCCTGCAGGGCAGGCCCCGCGCCAAGCCAGCCCACCGCTGAGTAGTGCGGTGTCAAGTAGGAGGTGGCCCGAGAATTGGTGTTGCCGGGGTGGGAAGCTACTGCCCCACCTCCAGGTGCCAGTCCGCGAGAGGCTCCTCGAGATCTTGGCCCGCCCCGCTGGCGACCCCGGGGCGGTACTCGTCCGGTTCCAGACTCCAGCAGCGCAGCCAACGGTAGAGCTGGGTCCGGTGGATCTTCAGTTCCCTCGCCAGCTGTGTGATGTTGCCCTGATGCGTCCTCAACAACGTGACCAGATGGGCGCGTGAGGGCCGCCGCGGGGCCGCCAGGCCTCGCGCCCCCGGCATCATGCCCGAGCCTGGATGGCACGCCAGGCCGGAGCAGAGCAGGCGCTCCATGACCGGTCCGATGTGCTCATGATCCGGCCCGCTCTGGACCAGGTGCGCCAGCAGCCGTGCCCAGTGGAGCAGCTGGCGGACATTCCCCGGCCAGGGGTAGGTCACCAAACGCTCCGCGAAACGCTCATCGATCCACATCCGGGATTGGTCGGACGGCAGCCCCGCGCGGGCCGCGAAGCGGCGCGCCAGCAGCACGATGTCCTCGGACCGCTTCCTCAGGGGTGGAATGCGGACCTCGGCCCCGGCCATGCGGAAGTAGAGATCGGCCCGGAAGCGGCCTTCACGCGCAAGGCGGGGAAGCTCCTGGTGGGTGGCGACGATGATGCGGGTTCGGACGCCCGTTTCCCGCTCGCACCCCACCGGCCGGATGCTGCCGCGATCGAGGAAGCGCAACAGGGCCGCCTGCGTCCGGGCACTGAGTTCGGCGACTTCGTCCAGGAAGAGCGTCCCGCCGTCGGCCCGGCGCACGAGACCGGGCCGGTCCTGCAGGGCGCCGGTGAAGGCCCCCCGGCGATGCCCGAAGAGGTCGGCCTCGGCCAGATCTCCATGGCTGCGCGCGGCATTGTAGGCAACCAGGGGGCCGCCACAGCCACTGATCGCGTGGATGGCGCGAGCGAGCAGTTCCTTGCCGCAGCCGGTCTCGCCCAGGAGAACGACCGGAAGATCGGAGCCGGCCACCTGCCTCGCCAGGTGGAGCTCACGCAAGAAACGCGGACTCCGTGTGACGATTCCGAGCCGCTCCCAGGCCTCGCCCGGCACCGGAAGCGCCGACTCCACAGGGGGTGCCGGCTCCATGACGCGGGACGACTCCACGGCGGGCGCCGGCCCCACAGCGGGTGCCGGCTCCACGGCGGATGCCGGCCCCACAGCGGGTGCCGGCTCCACAGCGGGTGCCGGCCCCACGGCGGATGCCGGCGCCACGGCGGGTGCCGGCGCCACGGCGGATGCCGGCCCCACAGCGGGTGCCGGCTCCACAGCGGGTGCCGGCCCCACAGCGGGTGCCGGCTCCAC
>CAYQJL010000112.1:0-5084 GCA_964417675.1 uncultured bacterium
CCTCGCCTTCATACGGCAGGCTCAGTCCGCCCGCGGAGGCCTGCCAGGTGCCCACGCCGCTCGCGTTGGTGGTGAGCACGTAGCCGGCGGTTGCCGAACTGCCGAGCTGGAAGCCGCCCACACGGGCCGTGCCGTTGACGTGGAGCTTGGCCGCCGGGGCGGTGGTGCCGATACCGACATCACCGGAGGAGGTGATCCGAACTCGCTCGCTGGCGCTCTGGTCCTGACGGGTGTAGAAGCGCATGTACTCCTGGTCGTGCGAGTACTGAATCATTCCGCTGTAGGAACCTTCTCCATCGTAGAATTGGATGCCGGAGTATCCAGTGGCGGCCGTGGTCAACCGCAGGTAGTTGGAGGATTCGGAGGTGTTTCCGATTTCCACCTTCTGGCTCGGACTGGTGTTGCCGATGCCGACATGGCCGGCGAAGTAGTTCCTGCCGCCCAGGAAGTAGCCCGAGTATCCGGTTGGGCTGTTGACCCGGCTGTGCACGCCGTAGGTCTGCCCGGTCTCGGCTGAGGCATAGGCGCTCAACGCGGTTCCGGAGGCCGATGTGGCCCTGACTCCTGTCCCACCGGCGCAGTTTCCGCGCACGCCGAAACCTGACGGGGAGCTCGTCGACCCGTACACGCCGGTTACATCCCCTGTCACAGCATTGGCCACGCCCTCGATCGCAATGCCCGGCGCCGCATCGATCCGCGCCTTGAACGCTCCGTCGCCCGTGGCGCTGAAAACGTACAGAGGATGAGTGGGATTGTTGACCCCAATACCGACATTCCCGTCGTTGTAGTAGATCCTGCCACCGCTGCCTCCGGTCCAGTAGCAGTCTCCCCCACCGCCGGTGGGCGCGGGCTGCCACGTTCCGATGCCCGCGGCGTCCGTGGTCAGCACGTATCCGTTGGTGGCCGATTCGCCCAGCCGGAACCCGGTCATTCGAACCGTCCCGTTGACATCCAGCTTCGATGCCGGAGTCAGGCGCCCGATCCCCACGTCACCGGAAGAGGTGATTCGCAGAAGGTCGCCGGACAACGGGACATTCGCGTTGTAGCCCAGCGCCAGGTCGTTCGCGGCCGTGATCCCCAGGTTGAAGTGGTTGCCCGCACCGTTCTCGAACCGCAACGATGCGGTCGAGTTGGTTCCCGTTGTGCGCAGATGGGCCATCGGAACGATGTTGCTGTTGGCATCCTTCGCGACCGTCAAGAGCGTGGCCGGCGAGGCGGTCCCGACGCCCACCAACCCGTTCGTGTATGAGATGTTGCTCCCGGTGATCGTCCAGGGATTGTCCCCGCCGCGAAGCGCGTGCACCGCCATGGGCGCCGCGGTCACGCGATGCCTGGGCTGCATCAACGTGTAGTTCGTCCCGCCCTCCACATCCACGCCGATCTCCAGCCATCGGGAATCGCCGTCGAAGGCCGCGGCCCCGAAATCGACCAGGGTGGTGAAGATCCCACCGGTGATCTCGACCGGATAGGACACCCAGACCGACCCGATCTGGCTGCCGCCGCTCTGCGCGTCCCACAGGGTGAACTGGATCCGGGCGGAGGGGGCATTGATCCCGGTACTTCCCTCGCTCAGCCTGCCCTGGTACGTGAAAGCCGAGGCCTGCGCCTGGGCTGTCCCGGCCTGCGGCGCTAGCGCCGGCAGGATACCCACTCCGACCGCGATCGCGGCGACGGCGCCCAACCGTGAGATGCGATTCATGACTGGCTCCTCCTGTTCTCCAGGAACGGCCCGGCTGGTCGCCTGGCGGCGTTTCCGGGCTCACTCATCGACCGTCCCAGTGGCGGGCGGGGGGTGTGTCTTCCCAACGGTTCTTCCCGCCGTCGTTGCGCGGGGTCGTCACATTCGGCCCACGCTGTCCCCCGCCTGATTCTTCAGACGAGCCACCAGCAGGGAGCGAACACAAAAGGTCGTGGCCCGAAGATTGGCGCTGATGAACCGGATGGCGGCCGGGATCTCTAACTCGTTTCAGGTAGTGGGATTATGCAGATTGTGCGGATGCATGGGAATCCGACAAGACCCGCTCTCCATGGCAAGCCCTGGTCATGGCCGGCACCGGTGTCGCTGACGCGTTCATCCATCTCGACCGCCATTGTGCCGGCCTGGTACAATTCGCATCAGAGTGCCTCTTGGCGGTGTGTCGGAAGCAAGCGCGGGAGCAGTCACGGCCTGTCGCTAGCGGCCTTCTGTTAGCGGCCTGCTGTTAACGGTCTGCTGTTAGCGGCCTGCTGTTAACGGCCTGTTGTCATAGGGAGGAAAGCATGAACTCCGCAGCCCCCTCGTCGGATTCCAGATCGGCCCACGGGTCTCCCGCTCGGCGCACGATCGGCGGCCTTCTGGGCCTCGGCCTCGCGGTGACCCTTTCGCTGGGAACGCCGGCCCAGGCGGGCACGATCGATGAGCGCGTGGCCGCTGAGGCCAAGGCCGCCGGGGCGGAGGGCAGCGTGTCGGTGCTGATCCACCTGACCGAGCAGGCGCCGACGGCGGCCCTGAACGAACAGCTCAAGGCGAGCCGGGCGAGCCGGGCCGAGCGTCACGAGACCGTGGTGCGGGCGCTGCAAGAGACGGCCGCGCGCACCCAGGCGCCCCTCATCGAGCTGCTGTCGGAGGGTCAGGCGAGGGACGCGGTGATCGGCTTCACGCCCTACTGGATCGCCAACCTCATCGTGGCCCAGGTGCGCCCGGGCTTCCTCGAGGAGTTGGCGGCGCGGGCCGACATCGACGTCATCGAACCGAACTTCGACGTCCAACTCATCGAGCCGGTCGCCCGCGCTCGCTGGCTCGGCGAACGCGGCGAGATCGGCGCGGATGTGCGCCTGCGCGGTCGCGAAGTCGGCGTGCCTCCGGGTCTGCGGGCGATCAATGCGGACCTGTGCTGGTCCGAGCTGGGGCTGACCGGGGCCGGCACGCTGATCTGCGGGCTCGATACGGGCGTCGACAGCCAGCATCCGGCGCTCATCGCGAGTTGGCGCGGCTTCGGCGGCGCGCACCCGCCCGAGGAATGCTGGCTGGACGTGCTGGCCGATTCGGTGGGCGCGCCGTATGACGCCGACGGCCACGGCACCCACACGATGGGCACGATGTGCGGGATCGACCCGGCCCAGGGCGACACCGTGGGGGTAGCCTGGGGCGGGCAGTGGATCGCAGCGAATGCCATCAATCAGCCAGGCTGGAACGAGGTGTTCGACAACGACGTGCTGGCCTGCTTCCAGTGGATCGCCGACCCGGACGGCGACCCCCAGACGGTCGACGACGTGCCGGACGTGTGCCAGAACTCCTGGGGCACGCGGGAGTATCCCAGCGACGAGAACTGGTACTACCGCTGTGACGATCGCTGGTGGGACGTGATCGACAACTGCGAGACGGCCGGGGTGATCGTGGTCTTCAGTGCCGGCAACGAGGGGCCCGACGCGATGAGCTGCAGGATCCCCGCCGATCGCAACTCGACCCCCTGGAACAGCTATGCGGTGGGCGCCCTGGATGCGACCAACCACATCTTCCCCTATCCGATCGCCGGCTTCTCCAGCCGCGGTCCATCCGGGTGCGACCAGCAGACCCTCAAGCCCGAGGTTGCCGCGCCGGGCGTGGATGTCGTCAGCTGCTTCCGCGGCGGCGGCTACACCTCCTTCAGCGGGACCTCGATGGCGGGCCCGCATGTCTCGGGCGTCTGCGCGCTGATGCGTGAGATCGACCCCGATCTCGAGGTCGATCGTGCCAAGCAGATCTTGATGGACACCGCCGTGGACCTCGGCGAGCCCGGTGAGGACAACGCCTTCGGTTGGGGCCTGATCGACGCCTACGCCGCCTGCCTGGCCGTCATGCACGGCTACGGCAATCTGGCCGGCGGGGTGCAGGAGACCGGCAGCGGCCTGCCGCTGGAAGGCGCCACGGTGTCGGTGGCCGCTCTGCAGCGCACGGCGCTGTCGCAGGAGGGCGGGGCGTTTGATCTGAAGCATCTGCCGGCCGGGGAGTACGAGATCGCGACCCACCTCTTCGGATACGAGCCCGACACGAGTACGGTGACGATCACCCACGAGGGCAACACGAACCTGGTGGTAAGCCTGGTCTCCGAACCGCGCGGGTACCTGCGCGGCCAGGTCGTCCACGCCGGCCAGGGCATCGAGGGCTTCCTGGTGAGCGTGCTCGATGCACCCGTCGAGCCGCGGATGACGGATGCGGCCGGCGGCTTCTTCTTCGATGAGCTGCCCGCGCGCAGCTACGACCTCAGCCTGGGACGTTTCGGATGGACCCTGGGGTTGGCCACGGTGACGGTGGCGGAGGGTGATACCACCACCTATGCCTACACGCCCCTGCCCGGGGCCGCCGACGACTTCGAGTACGATCAAGCCTGGACGGTCGGTGTGCCCTCGGACGAGGCCTTCTTCGGCATCTGGGAGGTCGCCGATCCGAATGCGACCTACTACATCGGCAACATGGTGGCGCCCGAGGACGACCATACCCCGAACGGTGTGCGGGCCTACGTCACCGAGAATCAGCCCGCGGGCGCCAACCGGTTCGTGGGCGACGTCGACGGCGGCCGGACCACGCTGCTATCGCCGGTCTTCGACGCCACCGCGACCAACCACCCCTCGCTGGTCTACCACCGCTGGTTCCACAACTCCTCGGGGTATCCGCAGGATCAGCAGTTCCGCGTCGATGTCTCGAGCGACGGGGGCCAGACCTGGACCAATGTGGAGACGCTGGACGAGACACGCAACAGCTGGGAGCGGATGGAGATTCCCTTCCACCTCTATGGCATCGCGGTGACCGACCAGATGCAGGTGCGCTTCGTGGCCGAGGACATCGCCTGGCAGGCCGCCGTGGTGGAGGCCGCGGTCGATGACGTCGAGATCCGGGGCTACTTCTCCGATGCGCCCTCTCCGCAACGGGCCTTGGCGCTCAGTCTCTCGGCCCCCCATCCGAATCCGCTGGGCCGGGGGACGCTGCTCACATTCACCTTGCCCCGGGCGCAGGAGGCCGATGTGGCCGTCTTCGACTCGGCCGGGCGGCTGGTGCGGCGGCTGCTGTGCGGACCGCAGGATGCCGGCGAGCATCGCTTGTTCTGGGATGGGAAGACCGCGGCCGG
>CAYQJL010000113.1:0-23487 GCA_964417675.1 uncultured bacterium
CACACAAAGCTGGCGGGCAGTTCTGTAGAATACTCACCCCCGCGGAGGGCCCGTGCACTCGCGCCCATGCACTCCTCCAGGGGCATCGAAAGCCAAGCCGGCGGCGGCACGAGCGCCGCCACATGTTGCAGCAGACGTTGAACTGCGGAGGACTGAGATGGCAGACCGGTCGCTTTCCCCTCCCGCCATGGCATCCGTGGTCGAGGAGGCCGGCCTCACGATCAATGAGACCCACGTTCTGCCTGGCGTGTCGCCGCGCGTGCTCTCGGTCCCTGACGCCTTGACCCCGCCCCTGCGCGAGCATCTGCGGTCGCTCTATCCGGGAGGCCTCTACGCCCACCAGAGCGAGGCCATCGACGCGGCGATCGCGGGAAGCGATCTCTGTCTGGCCACCTCCACGGCCTCAGGCAAGAGCCTGATCTTCATGAGCGCGGCGATCCACTGCCTGCTGACCTGCGACCTCTGCAAGGTTCTGGCCCTCTACCCCGTCCGCGCCCTGATCCAGGACCAGCTCCAGAAGTGGACCGACATCCTCGCTCCGTTCGGACTCAAGGTGGGCTTCATTGACGGTGGCGTGCCCACCGAGTACCGGGGCGGCATCCTGGAGTCCTCCGACGTCGTGCTCATGACGCCCGATGTCACGCATGCGTGGATGATGAGCAACTTGCGCAGCAACTCGGTCACCGAGTTCATGGCCGCGCTACAACTGCTCATCCTCGATGAGGCCCATGTGTACGACGGCGCCTTCGGCACCCACGCGGCGCACCTCATGCGCAGGATCGCCGCCGCGGCCCGTCCCTTCCGGCTGATCAGCAGCACGGCCACCCTCGGGGACGCAGCATCCTTCATCGAACGCCTGGCTGGACGATCCGTCCGCGTCTTCGGCACCGAGTCCGACGGCTCCGGCCGCCAGGAGATGACGGTGCATCTCCTGCATCCGGTCGCGAAACGGCCCTTCGACGCAATGGTCTCTCTCCTTCGCGGGCTGAGCCGCACGAGCGGCAAGCCCTTCCTGGCGTTTGCGGACTCGCGCAAGGCGGTCGAGCGCTTGGTGGCCGCCTTGCGCCGCGACGTCGACTCCAGTGGCGGAGACGCCTCCGAGGACGCCCCCGAGGGCGCCGCCGAACTCACCGCCGAGACGGATGACAGCTCGAGCTTCGGCGATGCCGTGCTCCCCTATCGGGCGGGCTATGAGACCGACGACCGGCATGACATCCAGCGCGCACTGTCAAACGGCGAGTTGCGTGGCGTTGTTTCGACGAGCGCCCTGGAACTCGGGCTCGACATCGGGGACATCGGCACGGTGGTCCTGCTCTCGCTCCCCAAGACGACGAAGGCGCTCTGGCAGCGGATCGGACGCGGGGGACGGCGGGTCCCCGGGCTGTGCTTGATCCTCGACTCCGAGCGGAAGCTGGCCAGCATGGGCCGGTCCCTCTCGGACTTCCTGGGCCGTGAACCCGAACCGAACTGGCTGTATCTGGACAACCGGTACATCCAGTTCGCCCACGCCCTTTGTGCCGCCCGCGAGTGCGCCGACAATGGGACCCTGGAAGTGCCGGAAGAGTTCGAGACGCTACCGGCCGAATTCAGGCAGATGCTCGGCAATGAGATCGAGCCCACCGAAAGCGTGAGCGCAGACCTGTATCCGATGAAGCAGCGAGCCGAAGCGGATCCCCATCACGAGTTTCCCTTGCGTTCCTGTTCGGAGCAGAACTTCAGGATCGAAGGCCCCAACCATCGTCCCCTGGGGACGGTCGACTTCCGTCAAGCCATACGCGAGGCCTATCCCGGGGCGATCTACCACTATCTCGGCCGTCCCTATCGCGTCTATCAGTTCCGCCAGCGCGACGGACTGATCCGCGCCAAGAAGGAGCGTTACTGGACGACCCAGCCCCAGTTGCAGGTCATGACCTTTCCGGCTTTCCGAGGTGGCATGCTGAATCTGCGCGCCTCGGAGAGCGGATTCCTTGCGGAGGTCGAGCTCCAGGTCAGCGAGCGCGTCGTGGGAGTCCGCGAGCAGCGCGGCCCCACGGTCATCGACCTTCCCTACGGGCCCGCCTCCTCGCACAGCACCCGCCCCATCAACCGCTTCTTCAGGACCACCGGCATGTGCTGGCACGTACCGCAGAAACCCTGCCACAGCGAGCCGATCGCCCTCGCCGTGCGAGAGGCCTTCGCCATGGAGTTCGGTCTCCAAGAAGGCGATCTCGGGGTGGGATTGTTCCACTCGAAGTCCTCACCCCTCGGTCCGGGTATCTGCCAGGGCGCGTGCGTCTATGACGTGACCCACGGCAGCCTCCGGCTGACCGAGCGGCTGGTCGGTCACTTCGAACGCGTGCTGAACACGGCGATCAATCTGCTGGCCCATCGGGAAGACACGTCACTGCTCCTGCCCTTGGAGCAACTGCATGAGGAGTCGATCAAGATGGCGCCGCGGCGCATCACCATGGAGGAACACCGGGCGCCGAGCGAGGGCGACTGGGTCGAAGTCATCGCCACCGGCTCCCCGGCCATCGTCCATGCGACCAGCGGACAACACGAAACAACCGTTGTGGGCATCCGTTACACGCCCCAGGGCCTGATGTACGACCTGACGCCGCAGACCGCGGACTCCGACCGGTGGTCCATGACGGCGGACCATGTTCAGCCCATCTTCGGCCTATCTTCACGGGCCAGGTTCAATCTCATGACAGGAGAGGAGGTACCCGACGAGTGAGGGGACGAGTTGGCGCATTGGCAGTCGCTCGAACCCCGCGGGAACACCGTGCCAGGGGCCCATGGTCCGTGGGTGATCAGGCCGACGCCATCGGTGCAGACCACGGGGCTGCCGATCGCTTGGTCGCGTGGCTTCCACAGCACTTGAGGTACTACTCAGCGGTCCGACTGCTCGCGCAGCATCGGTCCCCATTTCTTCTTGCGACGTACAGAGTTCGTTTCTCCACCACCACGTGCTGACTTGCCCCGGAGCGTTCGGCCTTCTATGGCGTTTGTGTTCCTCGGCTCCCAGCTTTGCCGCCGGCTTCCTTCGGGCCGCCCCTCGCGGGTTGGCCCTTGCCTTGAGCTAGCAGTTGGCGTCATCATCATCGACGGTGGTGGTCCTCCTGCGGGGGACTTTCACCCCGTACGTCCACGCCCATGCCGGGCGTACACAACAGCATGCAGCTGCGGACGGCACTGCGCGCCGCCGCCGATGCTGAGCGATAGCCCGCTCGGGGAAGGTCATCATGCCGACGGACAAGAATGGCTACATCCGCCGCCACACGCAGCGGAGGCCCCACGAGTTGGAGGAACTTGCTGGGCGGCGAAGGGCTGGGCGTGACGTCTTGAGAGACCCGGGCGATCGCGAAGCTGCCAGCATCGACTTCAGCATCGACTGCTCTCCCGCGATGGGCACTGAGCGGCGGGAACTCCTGGATCTGATGCGCGCCGAGCTGGCGAGCCGTCTCGACCAGATCATGACGCTCATGGGCCTGACGTGGCCCGAATTCGAGAGGCTGTACGAGTCGCGCGGCGAAGTGCGGACGATCCGGGTCGAGGGTGCAGTCGCGGGGTACTACTGGATCGAGCGGCGGGGTCGCAAGCTTCATCTTCACGCGATCATCGTGCTTCCGAAGCATCGGGGTCGCGGGATTGGTGGCGCCGCGCTTCGGGGACTCGAGCGTGAGTTTGCCGGCTGGGTGGACGTGATCGAGCTGGGCGTCGAGCAGGGCAACACGGGCGCTCGGTCGCTGTACGTGCGCGAGGGATTCGTCGTGGAGGAAGTGCGTCCGGACCTCGGGTTTGAGATCATGCGGAAGCATGTGGTTGACGAGCCGGCTAACTAGCGTTCGCAGCCGACGGCGGGGGCTTCCATCTCTATGCCGACTTGGGTGCCCCGCTCGATTTCACCGGCACCCTGTGGGCCGGCGATGACTTCATCCAGGAGCTCTATGTTCACCTCGGCTTCCAGGCCTCCCACGCCTACCGCAAGGTGCTCTCGTTTCAGTTCGAGCGCGGGGTGCTCGTCGGGACCCAGGACCGCTCGGCCGAGATGATTCTCGAGCGGAAAGACCGCGGCTACCGGCCAAGTCCGGAAGAATAGTAAGCCCTGTTCCAATGTCTTCAGACCCGCACCGTCGAGCGTGTACGCTTCCGGCGCCATCAGACCAGTAGTCAGCAGCAACGGATGCGCACCTGCAGAGCGAAGGTGGTCGCCGAAATTCGACCTGCTGGCGCCCGCGAGCACCATTGCGCTCCTGGCCAGCGACTCCTTCGCGGGGGGCGCAGGTGCATCCATCCTGAACTCCATGAGTCCATTGTGGCCGACGTAGACGACAAGGTGGGAAGCACCGCCAGCCTGGAACGCGACAATCTCTTGTTCTTGCTTCACCGCGACGCTCTCCGCTGACCGGCCAGCCGCCATCTCGAAGTAGGCCAGCAGGGCCTCACGAATCTCGGCACCATCCCAGGCATCCGCAACGATGCAGACGGGAACAGCACGGTGATCCCGATCAATCCTCGGGCCGAGGCTCCGCGGGCCGAGGCTCGTCGGCACGGAACCCCGCCATCATGAGCCCGGCCGCCTCGGGAAGACGGCGGCCGGCCGTCAGTGCCACGATCCGGCCGCGGCGCGCCTCTTCGGTCACGCGCAGACGCTGCGCGGCCTCGAAGGCCCCCAGGGCCGCGCGCGCGCCGTCCGGCTGCCCACCGGCGGCGTGAAGCCGTCGCCATCCCTCGGCAACGTAGCGATGGGCCGCTTCGGCGATGCGGCGCAGCGTCTCCATCTCGGTGCCGCAGCGGGGGCAGTCCGGCTCATCTTCGATACGGCGCCGACAGGTCGGACACCGGAGATCCAGACCGCCATTGGGGCTCATGCATCCACCTCCAGGTAGAAGAGCAGGTCCTCGATCTCGGTGGTGAGCTTCTCGATCCGCTCGCCGTCCCCCGCCTCGATCGCCCTCTTCATGTTCGCCATCAGCTGATCGGCATCGGCGCAGTCCACCTCGTCCATCTCAGGCCGCAGGTCGGCCAGGCGCTTGATGAGATGGCGCGCGGCCTGCCGCTGGGCCAGGCCGGCTCCGTCCGCCTGCGCGGATGCCCCCGCCGGCAGCCCCGCCGATGCACCTACCGGCAGCCCCGCCGATGCACCCGCCGGCAGCCCCGCCGATGCACCTACCGGCAGCTCCGCCGATGCACCCGCCGACGACCCCGCGGAGGCTGGCCCTGGCGCGGTCGCATCGAGCGGATCGACCTCTTCTCCGAAGAGCGCCGAGACCGCGGCGCGGGCTTGCTCGATCTCTTCAGAACTCAACTTGGCCAGGGCGTTCTCGATCCTGACGTCCTTGCTGAAACCGGTGCTCTTCTCGGTGGCCGTCACGCGCAGGATCCCATCCAGATCGAGCGCCATGTGAATCAGCACCTCGTTGCCGGCGGGCACCGGCGCCAGTCCCCTGATGAAGAAACGGCCGATCAGCAGGTTTTCGCGGGCATCCTGACGCTCCCCTTGATAGATCCGCACGTCGACGCCGTCTTGCTCGTCGACCACCGTGGCGAAGAGCTTGGCTTTGCTGACCGGCAAGGGTGTGCCCGCCGTGATGACCGGTACGAAGCAATGCTCGCTGAACTTGCCGTCGATCTCCCCCAAGGCGGAGGTACCAAAGGTGTAGGGCGTGATGTCGATCAGGACCTTGCGCTGATCCTCGCCCATCAGACGCGCCGCCATGACGCCCGCGCCGTAGGCCACGGCAAGCTCGGGGTGCACGTCGCGCCGCGGGCGGCGCCCGAAGATCTCCTCGAGGAGTTCTTGAACCACCGGCATTCGCGTCGCGCCACCCACCAGGATGATCTCCTCGATCGCCCCGGGCAACATCCGGGCGCCCGAGAGCGCCTGCTGCACCGACGCGCGCATGCGGCGCAATAGAGGTTCGATCAGAGGCTCCAGGTCCAATCGACTGAGTTGGGTGTCGAGATGGAGTATGGCTCCGTCGGTCGAGCGCAGGTTGGCGGCGGTGATGCCGGCGTAGGGCTGATCGGTCAGGTGGATCTTGGCGCGCTCGGCAAGCTCGTGGATGCGGTAGTCGGCCTCGCGCGTCAGCTCCCCCGCGTAGGCCGCTTCGGGCAGTTCCTGGCCACGCAGGCGGCCGCGGATCCATCCGGCGATCAAGGCGTCGATGTCCTCGCCGCCCAGGTGGTTGTCACCGTGGCTGGTCAGGACCTCGATCACATCGTCCTCGACCCGGACGATCGAGACATCGAAGGTGCCGCCGCCGAGATCGAACGCCAGGATCGTGTGGGCGCCCTTCTCCTTCGCGCTCTCGTAGGCCAGACAGGCCGCGGTGGGTTCATTGACGATCCGCACCACATCGAGGCCGGCGATGCGGCCTGCCTCGCGGGTGGCCTGCCGCTGGGCGTCGGAGGCCTGGGCGGGCACGGTGATGACCGCCCGCTCCACCGGTTCCCCGAGCCGGCGCTCGGCGCGGGCCTTGAGCTCGCGCAGGATGATCGCCGCGATCTCTTGAGGAACGTAGGTCCTCTCCCCCAGAGTGATCTTCTCGTCATTGCCCAGACGACGTTTGACCGACCGCACGGTGTGGTCGGGATAGAGCGCGTACTGATTGCGCGCCTCGGCGCCGACGAGAAGCCGGCCCGCCGGATCGAGCCCCACGTACGATGGCAGAATCGCCTGCCCGTCCTCTTCCACGACCTCGATCCGTCCCCCGGTCCAGATCGCCACCTCGCTGTTGGTCGTTCCGAAGTCGATCCCGATGATCGGTTTCTCGCTCACGGCGCCTCCCCGGCCGGGGGTTCTGACAGCCCGGCCATCTCGTTCCGCCTCACAGATCCATCCTCACCCGCCACGATGACCTCGGCGAGTTGGAGCAGTCCGTCGCCGGCACGATACCCCTGCCTCAGCACGGTCGTCACCGTGCCCGGAACCCCCTGGTCGCTGCGGCCCGCCGCCCGCATCGTCCGGGCGTCGAACGCCTCACCCACCGCCGCGACCGGCACCACGCTCAGGCGCCGCAGCGCATCGTCGGCCTCGGCGAGAACCAGGCGCACCGCGCGCGCGCTCTTCTCGATCTGCTTCCGCGCCGCCCCCAGCCACGGCCGGTTCGGTAGGACGCTGTCACCGGCGGCCTCGCAGGCATGCTGCAAGCTCTCGCGCAGGCGAACCAGCTCGGTGAGCACTTCGGCCCGGGCGGCGCGACGGGCGGCCGGGATCATGCCCTTGAGGTTGTCGGCCACGCCGGCAAGCTCGCTCCCCCGAGTCGCCAGTGCCTCGTTCAGCGCCGTGGCCGAGCTCTCGGCGGCCCGTGCCGCCCCATGAGCGGCGCGCGCTTGCATGCGCACCTCCTGCTTCAGGGCCACCAGCTCGGCATAGAGCGAGTAGAGATCGGGCGACTCGGCGACGCTCCCCGCCGCGGCCGGCGGCTCGGGGACCTCGCTCAGCCACGCCTCGAACTCGGCCAGAAGTGACTCGCGCCAGTCGCTCCGCACTGGGTAGGTGCCACCTTCCTGGTCGATCATGGACGGTCTCCTTCATCCCACGGCGTCGCCCTTCCCGGTCTCCCCCCGCCCGGCCGTCGCCTGCCTGACCTTCTCCCACCCGGCATCGGGGGATCCAGCATCGGTTGCCCCGGCATCGGCATTCCGGGCATGGAGTCAAGCAGAGCCTCGAGCAGACTGAGCTCGTCGTCCGTCGACTCGAACGCCTTCTGCTCCGCCGCCGCCTGGGCGGCCTGCTCGGCCGCCTGCACCCGAGCGGCCTCGAGCCAACGATCGATGCCGACGGGCTTGCGCTCACCTGTGACGCCTGGAACCAGGGCCGACAGCGGTCCGGTCAGCTCCTCCGGGGGGAGCCCGAAGAGCTTCAGCCGGGCTCGCGCCTCCTCGTCGCGCACACGTTCGTAGGCCTCGTGGATCGCCTGGAAACGCCTGGGCTCGCGATCGGGCGGGTGCGCGCGCGCCGCCCGCAGATAGGCCCGGCGGATCTGCTCGCTGGTGGCTGACTCAGCGACACCGAGAGTCAGGTACGGACACGGCAACGTTCTCTCCTTCCCTCCGGCCCATCCAGGGGACGTCCACGGAATCATCGAAGATCAAGAGTCTTCTAGAACAGGCCCGGCTGATCCGGCGGCGTTGCCCTCGGCTTGGCCGGACGCCCGGGTGTTCGCTTCCGGGACGGATCGCGACGGCACTCGGCCGCCGACGGCGCAGCATCGCGCCTCTCCTGGCTACCACGCCTCTCCTGGTCACCGCGCCTCTCCTGGTCACCGCGCGCCTGCGAACGACCGCTCGGCGCCGCCCCCGGACAACTCGAGCTGTGCAGCAAGGGCTTGCGGCGTGGCATCCGATCCTTCTCGGGGTTGCCTTCGGTCTCGACGATCTCCTCGATGATGTGATCCGGAAGCGGCTTCATCTCGCTGCGATCGAACATCCCGAGGACCCGCTCGGCCATCGTCTCGACGAGACGCATGAACTCGCTGCTACCTTGCTCCGAAGCCCGTTGCCACGCCAGGCGCAGGCAGCGCAGAATGCGCCGCCGGCGTTTCTCGGGCCATCGATAGACCATCTTGATCGCCTGCGACTGCAGCACCAGGGCCCGGTAACAGAGAAACACGGGCCAGAACTCGTCTCGACGACGGATACCGTTGGCGGTGATCGCGTTGGCGAGCTCGAAGCCCACCGGGGCGTCCAGGGTGGCATCGAGACGGAGGACATGCTCCAAACACTCCCGCAGGGCCCCGGAGGCCAGGGTCGTCTTCCCCAGACTCGCCACCACCGAATCGAACAAGATGATCGTCCGGCGGGCACCCCAGATCGGATCGCGAACGCGGGACAAGCGGTGGAAATCCCCCGCCATCAGGTCGGTCTCCTCGCGCTGGCGGCTCACGATATCGAACACCACCTGGGCCTCGGGCAGATCCCTCTCGCGACACACCCCGGCGATGGTCACGATGAGCAACGGATGGCGCGCGCTGAGCAGGTCCGCGCGCGCCGCGTCAAGATGCCCCGTGCGAATGTCCAGGATCGCCGCCAGTACGCGGCGCATGACCTGTACGAAGGAGCCGTCCTCCTCGGCCAGCACCTCGAGGGCTTCGAGCTTCACGATCGCCTCGCGGGCCCGCCGTTCGCGTCCCGCTCGCAACTGCCGGACGGCGTCGTCGGCGGTGATGAAGGCGCGCAACGCCTCGACCTCGGGCCGCCCGCCGGCCAAGCGGTCGAGCAAGTGGAAGTGGCCGGCCGCCTTCTGGAACACGCCCCGCGCTCGACAGGAATCCACCAGCGCTCGCAGGGGGTGCTCGTCGTCGGGGAATGCCCTGTGCCAGTGCTCCATGACCCTCTCGGCCGGTAGGCGGCCGAACTGACGGGTGGCCTTGTGCCAGTTTCGAAACGTCGATCGCAGGGGTTTCGCCTTCACGCTGCGTTGCCACCAGGACTCGGCATCCCTGAATCCCTGCTTGCCTCGCCCCCCGCCGAAGACCGGCCCCGGCATCGACTCCGCGCGGATCCGCTGGGCAATGCGGTCGCAGACCAACGCCCTCTCGCAGGGGGTCAGTCCCCCGCCCCTGGTCTCGAAGAAGTGCTCCCAGTCCTCAGGCTCGTCGTTACCCAACGACGCCATGAACGTCAGGATCGACTCCCGACCGCCAAGGGGCAACACTCCGTCATCAACCACACAGAACGGTTCATCCTTGTCGGCGTGCCCCACGAAGCAGGCTCCGAGGAGCCTCTGGAGCGTCGGCCGAGCGCGCAGATCCTCATGCTCCTTCGGCAGTCGGCGCAGCTCGCGCGTGACCTCGTCCCACTTTCCCTCCGCCATGAGGGCATCGATCTCGGACAGCGCGGTCTGGAGCGCATCCCCCGACATCGCGGCCGAGACGAGGCTCCCGCCGCGGCCCCGGGGCGCCCGTCCCGCATTGAGTTCGCGGAGAATCCCCGCGAGCGGCGCGACCGCACCGCCGCCGCTCACGCGCGCGAGGGCCTGCTCGGCCGCCTCGGATCGACCCGCGTAGTGGTCGGCCACCGCCTGGACGAACAACCGCCAGTCGACCAGCGGCGAGCGACGCCCCACGGCGTGCTTCATCTCCCGCAGCAGTTCGCGGACCTCCGGCGCCGCGGCTTCGGCGGCGGCCCAGGCGCGGTGGATCGACCGGGCTTGCCGCTTGAGGACGTGGCTTTCCGGCAGAAGCGGATGGTTGGCCAGAGCGCGCACATCGCTCAGAACCGGCGGAAGCTCGCGGTCCATGACCTCCCGGACCTGGGCATTGTGTTCATAGGCCGCGAGCAAGGTCGCGGAGGCTCCGAGCAACTCCATGTCGATCCGGAGGCTGTCGGGAACATGCGGGATCCACTCGGGATGATCCGCCTCGATGCGGGCGAAGGTCTGAGCCGCTTTCGCGCGATGACCGCGCTCGAGGAGTTCCCGCAGATGCCGCACGTAGGTGTCGGCGATGAGGCCGATCTCCTTCTCGCCGATGCCTTCCTCTTCCCCGAGCAGACGCGCCAAGCCCACCGCCCGGCGCATCCGACCCGCCATCAACGCCTTCTCGAGTTCGGCCCTCTGCGCGGGAATCCCGCCCCCGGGGAGCCCGCCCCCGGGAGGGCCACCCCCGGGGATCTCGCGCCCGCGGGACGCGCCCGCCGCCCCGCGGGGGCTGTGTCCGCGGTGGGTGCGTTTCTTCCTGTTCTTCCCGTGCCTCTTTGGCCTCTTCTGCTTGCCCACCCTGTCGGCGCCCTTCCAAGAGATCGCTTGAATCAAAGGCCACAACTCAATCAATTGCAATCTATTGCGAGGATTGCTCGACGACCGGATTCGTCCCAGATCCCGGGAATCCGGGTCGCCCCGCCCCATAGCAATAGACGCGATGTGCCACCCAAAGCTCAAGGACGATTTGCGCCCCTTAGCTCTCGATGAGCTCGAGTTCGTATCCGCTGACCGCGAAGAAGGCCTGGCGCAGGGCGTCCTGTCGAGCACTCTCCAACACGCCGATCGTCTTGACGCGGACCGCGCCGTGAGCAAGGATGCTGGGCCCCTTGGCAATCCGCAGCCCCGCCTGCTCGCATCGCCGTCGCGCTTCCTCGATCAGTTCGCCCTGGCGGGGATGGCGGCTCCAGAGGATGCGCCAGCCGGTTTCGATCCTGAGCGTCTCGATCAGATCGGCCTGCCATTGGCCGACGATGGGCGTCATGAACTGGATCTCCAGATACTTGCCCTGCGCGTCGGCCTTGACGCTCTGCCTGAAGACCCGAACCCCTTCGGCCTCGAAAGTCCTCGCGACCCAGGCCATGGCTTCCTGCTGGTTGAGCAGCGGACCGCCCTCGATCGCAGGGCCCCCGGGCATCGGCACCGCGTCCTGCCCCACGGCCACGCCGCCGGGATCGATCCCGCCGGCGGTCGCATCGGAGCGGGGATCGATGCCCAGTTCCAGCCCCGTCTCGGTCCGGAAGCGTTCCTTCAAAGCGGCAAGCAGGTCCTGCCCGGCCGAACCCACCAACGTCACCTCCACGCGGCCGCGGTCGGGATGGTAGGCGACCTTCGTCGCCTGCGCGTCCATCCCCTCCATTCCCTCCATCAGCCCGGCCAGAAGCGGCGGCAGGTAGGAGGTGTCGGGATGCTCGTTGAGTTCCAGCGTCCAGCCGGTCTCCTGCTCGAAGGCCTTGAATGCTTCACCGAATCGCTGGACGGCCACACCTGGAAAGCGAAAGCTGAGACGCGCCACGTGCTGGTCCACCCGGGCGCCGGTCTTGTAGCAGCCGCTCTCGGCCGGAAACCGCTCGCGGGCCAGGGCCAGCATCTGATTGACCTCCATGGGCCCGCCCGACTCGGGCGCGGCGGCCTCGACCGCGTGGAAGAGGTAGAGCCTGCGCGGATCGCACTCGAAGTGCCGCGATTCATTGAGGCGACGAATCATCGCCCCCTCCTGCTCGGCGGACAGCGCCCCCGCCTGCCCAGCGGACAGCTCCCCCTCCTGCCCGGCGATGCATAGCAGCTCCCGTGCCGTCCACGGCCCCGCGGCCCCCAAGCGCAGCAGGTGCGCCGCAAGCTCGTCGAGTTCGGCGCCCGGCAAGCGAGGAGGCAGCGGCCTGCGCGTCAGGCCCGCGCTGACGCCCGCCCCCCCGGCCGCCCCGGCCCGGCCCGCGCGCGGCCCGACGACACAGGCCGCGCCGTTGGAGGGGATGTGCACCTGCCGGCGCGCCGAGGCCTGCATCTTCGGTCCGAATGCAGCGAGGACCTTGGGGTCGCCGTGGACGAGGTAGACCTGCTTGGGCGCCAGGTGATCGGCCAGCGCCAATAGCTGGCCCGAGTCGGCATGGGCCGAGAGGCCGAAGGTACCGAGCCGGCAGCGCAGGGGCACCTCGCGGCCCCCGATCGACCACGTGGGCGCCGCCGTGCCGGTCCCCGCGATGGCCGCCGCGCCGTCGCGGAAGACCTGTTGCAGTTTCCGGCCGGGGGATTCCTCGTCCTGATAGCCGGTCACGGCGATGTAAGCCGCGGGGTCGGCCGCCAGGTGCGCGGCGTAGAAGGCGCTGGGACCGCCGCTCAACATGCCCGAGCTCGAGATGATGCAGTAGGGTCCCTTCTGCCGCACGATCTCGCGGCGCTCCTCGGGCGTGCTCACCGCGCGCACCGGGTCGGAGAAGAAGACGTCTTCGCCACGCCAGACCCGCTTGGCCAGCGGTTCGCGCAGGTAGTTCGGGAACTGGCGATAGATGCGGCACACCTCGCGAACCATCCCGTCGACGTAGATCGGAAACTCCGGAAGCTGGCCCTTTCGAATGGCCGCCCGAAGGATCAGGATGACCTCCTGCGCGCGGCCCACGGCGAAGGACGGCAAGAGGATCCGCGCGCTCTCCTGCACCCTCTCCCGGACCGACTCGATCAGCCGCGCCTCCTCGACCTTACGATCGGTATGCAGGCGATCGCCGTAGGTCGCCTCCAGAACGCAGGCCCGCGGGCGCAGCCGCGGCACCGACAGTCCGGAGACGGTTCGCTGGGGATCCTTCGACAGGTCGCCGCTGAAGAAGACCGAACCGGCGCTCGAGGCCAGGTAGGCGCTCGCCGCCCCCAGGATGTGCCCGGCCGGGCTGAAGGTCAGCCTCACGCCACCGGCGATCTCGGCGGTGTCCTCGAATCCCAGCGGCGCCGCACGACCCAGCATCCGCTCGACCTGGTCACGGTCGTAGGTGGGAATCTCCTCCTCCTGGGCCATGATCTTCAGGCTGTCGTAGAGCAGCACGCGGATCAGCGCCAGCGTCGGTGGCGTCATGTAGATGCGCGCGCGGGGAAAGGCCTCGCTCACCACCGGCAGGCTGCCCGAGTGATCCATGTGCGCGTGGGTGAGTACGATCGCATCGGCGCCGCCGGCCGCCTGCAGCGTGCTCAGATCGGGCAGGCTGTCGCCCTTCATCCGCATGCCGCAGTCGACCAGGATCCGGCGCTCGCCCAGCGTCACGAGCGCGCAGCTGGCCCCGACCTCGCCCGCGCCGCCGCAGAAGTGGAGCTGCATGCCGGTATGTCCTCCATCGCATCGCCTTCCAGGTCTCTTCCGCCGTGCCCACGTGTGGCCGGCGACTCATACTTCATCCGTACGGCGGCCGCCGTGTCAACCCCATTGGGAACCTGCTCTCCACAGAAGCGCGAGATGCAGCCAGAAGAGTCCGTGAACCGGCCCGCTTGCCCCCGGCGACATCCGGCGCCCGCTCCGTTCGGCCAGAGGAGACTCCGGCCGGCCGGCGTCAGCGCGGCTGGCGGGACGCTCCCATCCGATGGTATGCTCTCTCACCTGATGCCTTGGCGGGGCCCCGCGCCCGACCGGATCAAGCCTGGGGGGAGGAACGCAGTCCCATGGCCGACACCGATCATGGACCCCTGATCGTACAGGGCGACCACACCGTCTTGCTCGAGGTGGACCATCCGCTCTACGCCGACGCCCGCGACCAGCTCGTCCGCTTCGCTGAACTGGTCAAGTCGCCCGAGCACATCCACACCTATCGCGTAAGCCCGCTTTCGATCTGGAACGCACGGGCCGCCGGACTGCTCCCCGAGGAGATCAACGCCATCCTGGGGCGCTACGCGCGCTACCCGGTCCCGGAACACGTGTCGGCCCGAATCCGGGACTTCGCCTCCCGCTATGGGCGCCTGCGTATCACGCGCGGGGAGCAGGGGCTCCTGCTCACGGCGGACGAGCCGGCGCTGTCCGAGAGCATTCGGCGCAACCACGAGGTCGCACCCTACCTGCGCGAGCGCATCTCGCCGACGACCCACCGAATCGCGGCCGTCGCCCGGGGACACCTGAAGCAGGCGTTGGTCAAGATCGGCTTTCCGGCCGAGGATCTGGCCGGCTACACCGCCGGGGAGCCCCTCCACCTGGAGCTCCGAACCCGCACGGGGACCGATGCGCTCCCCGACCCAGGCCTACCCAGCAGAGAGACGAGCCGTGCCCGCGGGGATTTCGTGCTGCGGCCCTATCAGATCGAAGCCGCCGAGGCGTTCTACGCGGGCGGGTCCGACCGCGGGGGTTCGGGGGTCATCGTCCTGCCCTGCGGCGCCGGTAAGACGATCGTGGGCCTGAGCTGCATGGCCAAGGCGCGGACCAACACGCTGATCCTCACCACCAGCGTCACCGCGATCGATCAGTGGCGGCGCGAGCTGTTGGAGAAGACGACCCTGCGGGAGGATCAGATCGGCGCCTACCATGGCCACCGCAAGGAGGTGCGGCCCGTCACGCTGGCCACCTACCACATCATGACCTACCGCAAGGAGACCAGCGGTGCTTTTCCGCATCTCGAGCTATTCGACCGCAACCAGTGGGGGCTGATCATCTACGACGAGGTTCACCTGTTGCCGGCGCCGGTCTTTCAGATCACGGCCTCCCTGCAGGCGCGCCGCCGGCTGGGCCTGACCGCCACGCTGGTACGCGAGGACGGCCGGGAGGAGGATGTCTTCGCCCTGATCGGACCCAAAAAGACCGATGTCCCCTGGAAGGTGATCGAGGGCCAGGGCTGGATCGCGCAGGCGCACTGCACGGAGATCCGCGTCGCCCTACCCGAATCGTTGAAGATGACCTATGCGCTGGCCGACGCGCGGCGCCAGTTTCGCGTTGCGGCCGAGAACCCCGAGAAGCTGCCCATCGTGCGCCGTCTGATCGCGGCGCATCCCGATGACTCGATTCTGATCTTCGGCACCTATGTCGACCACATCCGGTCGCTGGCCCGTGACCTGGACGTGCCGGTGCTCACCGGTTCGACCCCTCAGTTGCGCCGTGACGAACTCTACGGCCGCTTTCGAGAGGGGCGGGTGCGGGTACTGGCCGTCTCGCGGGTCGGCAACTTCGCCGTCGATCTGCCCGACGCCGGGGTCGCCATCCAGGTGGCCGGGACATTCGGGTCGCGCCAGGAGGAAGCCCAACGCTTGGGGCGGATCCTGCGTCCGAAACCCGGCCGAAACAAGGCGTACTTCTACACGGTGATCTCGCGCGAGACGGTCGAACAGGAGTTCGCCTTGAAGCGCCAGCTCTTTCTTTGCGAGCAGGGGTACGAGTACGCGATCCGGGACGAGGAACCGGTGGAGGTGTGAGCCGATGCGCTACATGGAGTTCGACTGGCGGGTGCTTCTGCGGCAGAACGCCACCTGGGACGCTCTGCCGCGATCGGCACGCGAGACCTTTCTGGACAATCTGCAGCCCACGCCGATCACGCCGAAGGCACTCGGGACAGACGGGCGTGTGCTCGCGGAGGCCGGGTACGCCGAACCCGGGCCTGAGCAACCGAAGGTCCGGTTGCCGAAGCGCTACGTCCCAGTCCGCGACATGCTGCGCTCCTTGCGTGCGAATCCGGCGCCCAGCGACCAGGACCCGTTTGCCCGCGACAACTACTTGGATAGCCAGTTCGATTCGGCCGAGATCGCCGCGTTCCGTCCGCGTGACAGAGGATCGATGCGATTGTTCAATTTGAGCAGCTTCGATACGATCACCTGGAACGAGGAGTTTCTGGCCTGTGAAGACCACCATGCGTGGGAATGCGAGCATGGGCTGCTCCCGCGCCGGGGAGCGCCGCGCGTCGTCATGGCGAACCCCTACTTCCCGTCGGGGGAGGTATTCGCACTCACCAAGTCGATCTGGCACTGGCTCAGCCATTCCCCCGGGCCGCAACACCTCCAAGACCTGCTGGATCAGTTCCAGCAGCACTCCCTGGCGCAGCTCGCCGCGGCCTTGCGGGGCGGCGTCCGCTACTTGATTCTGTTTCCCGTCGTCGATCCGAAGACGCTCAGGCTACGAGTCGGTCTGCTGTCCAGAGTCCTCCGCTGGCTGCAGCGCGAACCGGTCTCCATGCCCGGGCCGGTTGACGTCCCCGATCCGTTCCAGGCGCCCTACTTGATCGCCGACATGCGTCAACTGCTGGCCTTGTGCCAAGCCGAGCCGCCGCGGCTGAGAACCGATGACGGGGGCTTGTACGTGCGCACGAGTCGGAGTCTCCTGGAACGCGCGACGCCCGTGCCCCCGGAGTTCGCGGACCTTTCCCCGTCGAACGACCAGGATCGGATGGAGTGCGCCAAGGAGTTCTTGCTGCAACTGGGACTCGCGCGAACCGATCACACCACGGGCCGCAACCAACGACTGGTGATCACGTCCAGCGGCCGGGCCTGGCTCGGCCGGGAAGAGAAAGCACAGCTCGTCTCGGTGATCGATTTCGTGCGCGATGGTCTCGTGTCGCCCGACACCCCCGCGCCGGCGCGGAAGCACGCCTCCCGCGGGGCCTTCACGGACGACAGTCTTCTCGACGACAGTCTTCGCGACGACGGTCTTCGCGACGACGATTTCCTCGACGACGACTTCATGGACGATTGGTGCGAGGAGGAGCCGCAGCTTCTCTTGCCGCCACTCGCCCAGGAAAAGCTCCGGGCAGCACTGGCCCCCGCTCGGGGGCCGAGCTTCCGGCCGCTGCCGGACTATCTGGCCTATGCCGCTGAAGACCTGTGTCCCCTATCGGGAAACTCGGACGAGGACGAGGTCCTGCTGGACATTTTTGCCTGGCCCTTCCACACGCACGGCCTGGGAAAGGATCGGGTCTCGGCAGTTTGGCGAGAGATCCTACAGAACGTTCTCCGCCGGCTCCTCTTTCCCCTGGGCGGCATCGAACTGGCTCGCCTTGCGGATCACCGCCTGGCCTTCCGCATCACCGCCATCGGTGAGTTCATCCTGCGATGGCGTTCGGATTTCGATTACGGGTCGCTGCGCCGCGCCGACATCATCGTCCAGCCCAATTTCGAGATCGTCTTCTTGTCACCGTCTGCCTTGGCCGCGGGCACGATCAGTCGGTTTGCCGAACAGGTCGGCCGGAATGCACGATCCGGCGCACGGACGGGCGCACGGACGGGCGCACGATCCGGCGCACGATCCGGCGCACGGACCGGCACGCTCTTCAAGATCACACGTTCCTCGATTTTCGCCGCGGCCGCGACCGGTTCCACCCGCCAGGACGTGCTCACCGCTCTACGCGAGCTTTCCGCCAAGCCACTGCCGGCCAATGTCACGACCGAGATCGAGGGGTGGTTCGCCCAGTGTCGGCGGGTACGAATCGCCGCGGCGGTCATCATCGAGTGTCCCGACGAGGACACCGCCCGGCGTGTCCTGGCGGCCGGCAAGAATCTCGTCCGTCCGCTGGGAGACAGGATCGTGGAGCTGCGGGAGGGGCATCGCCAGGGGCAACTCGTACGCCGACTCCGCAAGGAGGGCCTGTTCGCGTCGCAGTAGACGCCACCGCCTGCACGAGCCGGCTTTCCCCCCAGCAAGGGGGCTGTGGGTCGAAGAATCGCGATGAAGCAGCCGGATGATCCGCGCGAGGCGATCGGGGCCGGACCAGCTCCCTCAGCGCGAGGGCCGTCAGGGCATCTGATTTCTACCAATACAGCTACGTGGTCTCATCACAATTCTGTGCACCCCAACCCTCGTACTGCAGCAGGATGGCCATCTGTGGACACCCATCACGCACGAAGAAGTGCTCGGTCCACTCGGTTACCCGGTGGGTGGCGCAGAACTCCTCCAGCGGTGCAGCGTCGAACCCATCCTCCTCACTGTGCGCAAGGCTGATGACTGTGAGCTTCATGCACGATCCTCCCAGGCCTTCAGGCCATCGCTGCCGGTGGCGCTACCGGTCCGCACGCCCCTGTGGCGCGCTCCCGCGTCGGCCGGGTCCGCCGTGGCACCCGCATCGCCTGCATTGCCAGCATCGCCAACCACACGTGCGCCTAATCGGCTCCCCATTCACTTCCGGATCTTGTCACACTGATGATGGACTGCATCTCCAGATGCGACCGTTGTAACACGATTCTCTTGCTCTTGCACCGGATTTCGAGTGCGGACGACTTCAGCCAGGGACGACAACTGTTCGACGCCGTGCCGGGGCCGAAGGACTACATGTGGACAGCGCCTCATGTTGGATGCCGACTTGGCCTCCTCCGACCAAACGACCGCCTCATCAATCGGAACGACGAGCGTGATCGTCTCACCGAAGTCTGGAACGTGAGTCGTTCGGGCAAGCCGCAGCTGGCCGTCGTTTGGGGCCGGCGGCGCACGGGAAAGACGTTCCTCCTCTCTCACTTCATGCAAGAGAAGCGCTGCGTGTTCTTTCCTGCCACCCGACAGGCCCCCGGCGTCGAACTCCGCCGCTCGCAGAGACCATCCGGCGTGACCTCGGTGACCGCCTTGGAGATCTTGCCTCCGCCGGATTCTCCAACTGGGAAGGAGCGCTTCGCTTTGTCGCGACCCTCGCCGAGGAGGCGCCATTGGCCGTGGTACTGGATGAAGTGCCCTATCTGACACGCTCGAGCCCTGGATTCGCGAGCATTGTGCAGTCGGTTTGGGATCACCTCCGGCCGGGTACGAAGCTACTCCTCGTCCTGACCGGTTCGGCCGTGGGAACCATACGAGACATGATCGGCCCCGGCCGCGTTCTGCGAAGCCTACGCCGCCTGCGGAGGCTATCCCCTGCATCTCAAGTCCTGGAATCAACAGCAATCAACATCGCTCAACCTGCGTCGCCTTGCGTTCTCGCCGGGAGGGCTGCTTCTGGAAGATGCCATGGGAATTCTCTCGGAAGAGCTGCCCGAGAAAGGTGGCTACCAGAGAATCCTGAGCGCCATCGGCCGCGGACGCACTCGGCATTCCGAGATCTCAGGAGAGGCCGAGCAGCGCGTCGATCACCCGATCGATGTTCTCATTCGCTCCGGATTCGTCCGCAAGAGTGCGCCCGTGGGGCCCCAAGAACACACGGCCAACCTATGAGCTCGCTGACCCCTATCTAACCTTCTGGTTTCGGGTACTCTACTCGGAACGCTCGTTCATTGAGGGGGGCAAGGACCGGCGGTCCAGAGTGCCGCGCAGCGCTGGCAGGGCCACGTCGGTCACACGTTTGAATCGATGGCCCGTGCGCATGCCGCGCGGCTCGTCGCCGGCGGTCATTGGCCGCAGGACATGATCGTCGGCCGGTGGTGGAGCCACAAGGGCCCGGTGTGTGAAGTGGATGTGCTCGGACTCCGCGGCAAGAAGACCGCCCTTGTGGGCGAAGTGCGCTGGCAGAAACCCGCCCTCGGCATGAGAGATCTCGCTCGGCTTCGCGCGAAGCTTCCTCTCACTCCCAACCCGGTGGAGGAACCGATCTTTGCTCTGTGGGGGCGATCGGGAGGATCCCAAGCAATCCGCCAGGCAGGGGCAACGGTCTTTGCCGCCGATGATCTCGTCGATGGGCCGTAGGATCGGCGCTCGAGACGAGTCGGGTGGCGACGGCTCTTGGATCCAGCGGATCTCCAGGTCCGCTACTACCCGGAACCCGCGTTGGCACCCGATTTGCTTCATAGAACTCTCGTCTTATCTCATGCAGATTCAGCTCTGGCGAAGGCACGGCAGGAGGCAGAATGGACTCCAAGATCGGACCGTGGGGCGCAAATGACATCAGGCAGCGGATTCTCACCCTTCGTGAACAGCGCGTCATGTTGGATGCCGACTTGGCCTCCCTCTACGGAGTCGAGACCCGAGCCCTTCTTCAAGCTGTCCGGAGAAACCGGGAGCGGTTTCCCCCTGACTTCATGTTTGTTCTTTCGCCGCAAGAGGTTGCAGTCTTGAGATCACAAACTGTGATCTCAAGATCACATGGTGGTCGCCGAAGCCGACCCCGCGCATTCACCGAACAAGGTGTAGCCATGCTTTCGAGCGTCTTGCGCAGTTCCCGTGCCATTCGCGTGAACGTGGAAATCATGCGCACCTTCGTCGTTTGGTTCTTACCTATGAGGAACTGGCCAGGAGACTTGATTCTCTGGAGGAGAAGTACGACACGCAGTTCAAAGCGGTCTTCGATGCCATCAGAGAACTCATGGTACCGTCAGACCCGCTTCGTCGACGCATCGGATTTCACGCCGAATCCGACGAGACTCCCAATACCCCCCTCACCCCTTGACCGGCAATGGGAAACGGAGAGGAAGCCTCTCGCCATCGACATTCGCGGCGGTGACAAGAGCATCGTGCATCTCGCCGAGGCGACCGCCCAACTCCATCACGCCATTGTCGCCGATTGGACGTCACGAGCCTGTGAGGTGGTCCGGCTTGCCCGGGAGTCCACGGAGCACAGTCAGGGGCTTACCCAACAGGACATCGCAGCCAAGCTCGGCATCACCCAACCGGCGGTCTCCAAGATGCTAACGCAGGCTCATCATGCAGAGTTCCTTGCATCCGAAGCACAGCTCCGGGATGCCCTCGAGTACCTTGGAGGAACCGAAGCATGAGTCGACAGGCTACCCTCTCTCGATCCATCCACCGAGAGCGGCAACGACCATTCTGATACTTCTACTCGCAGCTTTGCCTCTTGCCACTTACCCCGACGCCGCTACGGGATCCGCGACGGGATCCGACTCAACCGAGATGAACGAACTGCTACCCGGGAGAGCCGAGTCGATTCGCGTTCCGTTGCTTACGGAAACCGCCGCACAACCCCGTGACGATGCGCCGAACGACCGGGCGCAGAAAACCAAGGCGACGGCACCCTGCTGTCTCACTCCTCCCATCGTCACGTCTCCATGGGGAAAGCTGCTCGTCGTGATCCTCGCCTATCTCCTCACATGGCAATCTACGAATTGGTTGGTGCCTTTCATCGCGAGGGACCCGGGCGTGTTTCGCGTTCAGCTGCCAGGCAAGGACTAGCCTTTGGCGATCACCTGTGTGCGCTCCCGGTGACCGCGCTCTGGAATCCTTCCCGTGGAGTGATTCCAGCGGATCTAGAGTTGACATCACCGTCTCTGACCTCAAGATCGCATCGCAGGCGTCGCGGCAGGCTCTATGCTTCTCCGAAGAACCGCGAGAGATACTCGATCAAGGTAGGCAAATCGTGTTGGATCGTGTTCCAGACCAAGTCCACATCTACTCCGAAGTACCCATGGATGAGCAGATTCCGCATGTCGCGCATCTCACGCCAGGCGACCTCGGGATGCTCATTCAAGAAGTCGTCAGGCAGTCGAGCCGAAGCTTCACCGATGACTGCGAGGTTGTGCAACACGGCATCCAAGGTCCACTCGTCCTGTCGCAAGTCCTCGGCAGAAAGATCCCCAGCACGCGATAGGATCTTCCGAGCCGAGTTCAGGATGTCAAGCAGACGCAGGTCGAGATCCCTAGGCTGCATTCACGCTCTCCCGCAGGACACGTTCACGGATCTCCTTGCGAAGCCCCGCAAATGTGACCAGGTCGACCTCCCGTCCGAGAAGTTCCGAAAGATTGCGCCGCACTCGTGCAAACTCGAAGAGGCCAACAGGGTGGGAGAACTCTACCAACAAGTCGATGTCACTCGCATCGGTTGCCTCGTTCCGGGCAAACGAACCGAACACGGCCAACCGCGCAATGCCCATACTGGATAGCTCGCCCCTCACGTCGGCGATCCGCCGCAGCAGTTGCTCAAGTGTCATGCAGCTCCCCCTTGCCAATTGGCCCCAATGATACGGAGCATATTCAGGCGTTGCAAGACCTCGCCAACCCCAGTTTCTGTCTAGTTCCCCACCGCCCGTTCGGGCGACCCGCATCGGATGAAACAGGGTATCATGGGAGGACGTGGTGGCACAGAGATCGGAACGCTGCTTGGTGCCGGCGAGTCCGTAGTCTAGTTGGATCGGGAGTTCATGAGCACCCCATCTTGTGCGAGGGGCCCGTCGGGGTTCCGAAGAGCACGGCGTCTAGAGTCCGCTGACGTGAACTCCAAGCCGCCACGGCTTCGTGGGAGGTGAAGAGATGGAGGTATTGCATCGATGCTGTGCGGGGTTGGATGTTCACCAGAAGTCGGTCGTCGCCTGCGTTCGCATACAGCGAGACGGGAGGGCCGAGCATGAGGTCCGAACCTTCGGGACGCTGACCCGCGAGCTGGAGGAGCTGTCGGCCTGGCTGACGGCACGGGGGTGCACGCACGTGGCGATGGAAGCCACGGGTGTGTTCTGGAAGCCGGTGTGGTACGTGCTGGAGCCAGCTTTCGAGCTGGTGTTGGCCAACGCCGGTCACATCCGCAACGTGCCGGGCCGCAAGACCGACGTCAACGACGCGACGTGGATCTCGGATCTTCTGGCCCACGGCCTGATCACGGCCAGCTTCGTGCCGGATACGACGATCCAGCAGATGCGTACGCTGACTCGCACGCGCAAGCAACTGGTGCGCGAGCGCGCCAAGCATGTCCAACGCCTGCACAAGATCCTGGAGACGGCCAACGTAAAGATCGGCTCAGTGGTGAGCGACCTGATGGGCTTCAGTGGACGGGCGATCCTGGAAGCGTTGGCCGCGGGAGAGAGCGACCCGGCCCGTCTGATCGATCGGACCACCGGGCGACTGCGTGCCAGTCGAGAGCACCTCGAGGAGGCGGTGCGCGGGTACGTCACCGATCACCATCGTTTCATGCTTCGCCTGCACCTGGATCAGATCGATGGTCTGGATAGGGCGATTGCCAAGGTGGATGAGGAGGTCGACCGCGTAGTCGAGCCCTTTCGTATCTGCGTCGAGCAGCTGACCTCGATTCCCGGTGTCAGCGATGTGGTGGCACAGGTCATCGTATCGGAGATCGGCACAGATATGAGTCGGTTCCCGACGGCCGGTCACTTGCGCTCGTGGGCGGGGCTCTGTCCGCGCAATGACGAAAGTGCGGGCAAACGCCGCTCCACGCGCTTGCGCAAGGGAGGCAACTGGCTGAAGACGACGCTGGTACAGGCCGCATGGTCCGCGGCCAGGAAGAAAGACTCCTACCTGCAGGCGCAGTTTCTTCGCCTGAAGTCGCGCCGCGGGCCCAAGAAGGCGGTAATCGCTGTCGCTGCTTCGATCCTCACCGCTGCCTACCACATGCTCCAGGAGGGGACCTTCTATGAGGATCCCGGAGCCAACTACTTCACTCACCGAGATCGAGAGCGAAGCAAGAACCGCCTGGTCCAGCGCCTTGCTAACCTCGGCTACGAAGTGGAGATACGGGAGGTCGCCTAAACTGGACGGGGGG
>CAYQJL010000114.1:0-21510 GCA_964417675.1 uncultured bacterium
CTTGCCAAGGTCGATGTCGCCACCGGGCAGGCCGCCGCCGCGGCGGCCGACGCGGCTGCACAACGGGGGGCCACGGAGGCGGCCGACGCAGCCGCGCAACCGGCGGCCGCTCGGAAGGCCGACGCAGCCGCCGGCGGGGGAAACCCGCCACCGGGGGAGTAGAATCCCCCCGGACATGGGAGTGCGACGCGACATGGGACTGCGACACGAAAGGGTTCTGATGGTCAAGACGCCGTTCGAGGTACGCCGTCCCCGGCTCGCCAAGGGCCCGCCATTTTGGGCACCGTTGGGCACCCCCCCCAGGAACCGCATGCCCGAGGATCTTCTGCCGGAAGCCACCCGGCGCCTGGCCATTGTCAGTGGATGCGTAGCCGATTGCCTGCCCAGCGGGCAGCTACTCTTTGACAGCGACTCCCCCATGAAGACAATGGTCATGCACGCCAAGGACGTGCCCGAGAGTGGTGGGACACGCACCTGCCCGGTTAGCCGCGATTACAGGAGGATGATATGGATGCGGTCTTGCTGGCTCGCCTGCAATTCGCCATGACAATCGGCTTCCACTTCATTTTCCCGCCGATTACGATCGGACTGGCCTGGTTGCTGGTCCTCCTCGAGTGGCGTGGATGGAAGGGCCGCGATGACGCCAGTCGACGCGCGGCGAAGTTCTTCGCCAAACTGCTGGCGCTGACCTTCGCGATGGGTGTCGCCACGGGCATCGTCATGGAGTTCCAGTTCGGCACGAACTGGGCTTCCTACTCGAAGTTCGTCGGGGATATCTTCGGAGCCCCGCTGGCCGCCGAAGGCGTCTTCGCATTCTTTCTCGAATCAGGATTCCTGGGCCTCTACCTCTTTGGTCGCCGGCGCGTATCGAAGGGGGTGCACTGGTTCTCGATCCTCATGGTCGCCGTCGGCGCCACGATCTCGGCGTTCTGGATCCTGGTGGCCAACTCCTGGCAGCAGACCCCTGCCGGGTATGTCTTCAATGAAGCCGCCGGCCGGGCCGAGCTGACCAGCTTCGCCGAAGCGGTCTTCAACCCCTCGACCGGCGTTCGCTTCTACCACACGATGCTGGCCGCGATGGTCTCGGGGAGCTTCTTCATGGCGGGGATCAGCGCCATCCTGTTGCGCAAGCAGCGCGCGGCCGATGCGGCCCGGCGCGCCCTGGCCCTGTCGGTCGTGGTAGGGTTGATCTCGTCGATCCTGGTCGCGTTCCCCTTCGGGCATGAACATGCCCGGCAGGTCGCCCACACGCAGCCGGAGAAGTTCGCCGCGATCGAGGGACTCTACACGAGCGCCTCGGGGGCCCCACTGGTGCTCTTCGCCCTGCCCCAGCCGGACGTGCCCAAGTTGGAGGCCGAGATCAAGATTCCCAAGCTGCTGAGCTGGCTGGCCTTCGGAGATCCGGATGCCGAAATCCAAGGGCTCGACGACTTCCCGCCCGAGGACGTACCCAGGGGCGCCGAGCTGTGGCTCTCCTTCGTATCCTTTCACAACATGGTCATCCTGGGCGGTTTCTTCATTCTGCTGACCGGGCTGGCGGTTCTCGGGCTCCGCAACGGACGGCTGTATCAGCATGAGAGGATGTTGCGCCTGCTCGCCTGGTCGATCCCATTGCCGGTCATCGCATGCCAGCTGGGCTGGATCACGGCCGAAGTGGGACGCCAACCCTGGATCGTCTACAAGCTCCTGCGCACCGCCGACGGCGCCTCGGTAACCGTGTCGGCCGGAGAAATCCTCTTTTCCATGATCATGTTCGGCATACTCTACGCCGGGCTGGGCGCGATCTGGATCTACTTGCTGAGACGCAAGATCGGCGTGGGCCCCGAAACCGCGCAGACCACATAGGAGGTGACCGATGGATCCGACGGCTCTTCAAACGGTTTGGTTCGTGCTCTTCGGTGTTCTGATCATCGGCTACGCCATCCTGGATGGATTCGATCTGGGGGCCGGCGTCCTCTCCCTCTTCGCCAAGAAGCGCGGGGAACGGCGCGTGTACATGAACGCCATCGGTCCGGTGTGGGATGGCAACGAGGTCTGGCTCCTTACCGGCGGGGGCGCGCTGTTCGCGGCGTTTCCAATCGTGTATGCCACCGTGTTCAGTTCGTTCTATCTGGCATTCATGTTGCTGCTGGTCGCCCTGATCTTCCGCGCCGTCTCTCTCGAGTTCCGCAGCAAGGTGGACTCTCCCGGCTGGCAGACCTTCTGGGATTGGGGCTTCGGACTGGGCAGCCTCTTGCCGGCGGTGCTCTTCGGCGTGGCCGTCGGCAACATCCTGCGCGGCATTCCACTCGATGCCACGGGCACCTTCACCGGCAATTTCCTGACGCTGCTGAATCCGTACGCGGTGCTGATCGGATTGCTGAGCTTGGCCATGTTCACCTGTCACGGCGCCATCTACATGGCCATCAAGAGCGAGGACCGGATCCATCAGCGCTCACTCGCCTGGGCCGGGCGGCTGTGGATCGGGTGGGTGACGCTCTACGTCATGGCCACCCTGCTGTCGATCTTCGTTTCGCCCTTCCTGTTCGAGGGCCTGACCGGCAATCCGCTCTTCTGGGTGCTGTTCCTGCTCCTGCTGGTAGCCCTGCTCTATGTCCCGGTCGGCCTGCGCGGCGGCCGGCTCAGTCTCGCGTTCAGCGCCTCTTCGGCAGCGATCGCCGCCATGATCGGCCTGGCGGGACTGAGTCTCTGGCCGCGGCTGGTGCCCTCGCTGACCGATCTGTCCTACAGCCTGACGGCCGCCAACGCGTCCTCGACGCCCCGCACGCTGTCCACCATGCTGATCATCGCGCTGATCGGCATGCCGCTGGTGGTGGCCTATACGATCGTCATCTATCGGGTCTTCCGCGGCAAGGTCGTCATCACCGAGGAGAGCTACTAGGCGAGAAAGGATGGGCTCATGCGCTGGGTGGCGCAAGCTCTGGGGATGGTCCTGCTGATCACGGCCGGCGTTCCCCTGATCTTCGACTTTGAAGACCCGCTCACGCTGACCGGGAGTGAAGCCCTGCTCGCGGCCGGCTTCGTGATCATCGTCGCGGGACTGATCCTGGCATGGAGATCCGCGACCGGCGGCGGCCTCCTGATCCTGGCCGGTGTGGCGCTGCGCTGGGTGGCCCACGCGATCGTCGTGGGCGTGCCGTGGCCGGGCATGTTCTATGGGGGCGCGGCTCTGGTGGGCGTTCTCTATCTGGCCCGCGGGCTCCGCGAACGGGCCCGCACAGAAGCGCCCGGACCGAGCCCGGGCAGACGGAGGGTCCGGTGGATGCTGGCACACGCCGCCGGAGCCGGGATCTTCGCTGCCTTGCTGCTATCCGGGTTGCTCACCCGTGATTTCTTCGCCACCCCGTGGGTGTACGAATCCCGCCAGGCCCGGGCGGCCCGCACGGCCTTCGCGGCCCGACAGGCCAGGTTCGAGGTCATGGTCTATCCGTTGCACATCATTCGCGGGCAGAATGTGGGCCACGAGATCATGTTGACCAGGCGCCTGGCACGCTACCTTGACGACCGAGACCTGGCAGATGCCCATGTCAGCGAGATCTTATTGGAGACTCCCCCGCGCTGGCGATGGAATCAGGCCCGCATGTTCCGCTCCACCGGCGAGCTCTTCGGGGAGACGGTTGCGCGTCGCGGTCTTGATCACGAGTACGCGCTCATGATCCAGATCCTGGCCGAGCCCTCCACCAACCGGGTCGCGGGGATCCACTACTACCTGGCCGACGCGGATGGCCATCTGGTGGACCGTGGGATGATGAACCCGCATCAACCTCTGTGGCGCGAGCTCGAGCCGGAAGGTCTCGCCGGGGCCTACGGCCTGTTGGAGCGTTGGTTGTGCGAATCCTGGACGTTGGGCGAGACCGGCGACTGCATCCCGGCGCCCAAGCCCGAGCCGAAGCGCTGGTAGGAGAAGTGAACTCCACACCGCAACGCCGAACTGGGAGGATGACCATGTCAAAGAATTCCGATCGTATCGAGCTGGAGATTGGCGAGAGCCGTCTGGTGGTGGCGCATGCCAAATGCCCGGCCGGCTGCAATCTGATGGATTCCGACGTTCGGTTTCACGATCACCCGTCGATCCACCTGGCATTCACCTACCAGGGACAACCCGGTACGCTGTACCTGGATCCGGTCTACGGGCGATATGAGAAACGCTCCGATCCGGACGTGCCGTCGGGCGAGGTGGTGTCGCTAAGCTGTCCGCACTGCGGCATCAGCCTGGTAGACCCCGATTCCACCTGCCGGCGATGCAGTGCGCCGATGTTCAGCCTGCACCTGCCCCGCGGCGGTTTCGTGGAGGCCTGTTCGCGGAGTGGATGCGCCCATCACACCATGCGGCTGGTGACCGGCGCCCAACTCATGCAGCGGATGTTCGACGAGTTGGGGATGGATTCATACCTCTGATCCGAAACCCGCCGGTAGAGGAAACGGGAGCATGATGGGGCGCAAGCGCCGGAGAGCGGGAACGCCGGGAAAGGCGGGAGCAGAGAGGCAGACGGGAGCAGGGAGGCGACGGAAGCACCGCGCCAGCCGGTCAGGACGCCTCTAGAGCCCCCCCGCCCAGTTGCAGAGCCAGGCCGTGACCACGCCCAGGTAGTTTCCCACTGCATATCCCACCAGGGCCATCAGCACCGCGATGGGAACGAGCGCCTCCCGATGGCACGCTGCGACAATCGGGGCCGAGGCGGCTCCTCCGATGTTGGCGGCCGAGGCGATGGCGGCCGTGTGCACGTCCACCCGGAAGAGCTTGGCGCCCCACAGGCAGAACAGGCCGTGAATCGCGATCCATACATACGCCCCGGCGATGAAGTAGGGCGCTCGCGATAGCCCGCCCAGTTCGGCTCTGGCCCCCATGGAAGCCACGAAGATGTAGATGATCGCCATCGCCACCGCATGACTTCCGGGAACACTCCGGATGGGCGTGAAGGAGAGCAGAATCCCCAGGGTGGTGACCAGCAAGACCTTCCAGGTCGAGGTCGAGAGTACCGGATCGACAACCGGCATCCATTTCGCCAGGTGGTCACACAGCACGGCGCCGGCCAACCCCACGACGAGCAGATAGATGAGATGGTGCATCGCCACCTCCTTGCTCTTGCCCCGTAAGGAGTTGGCGGCCGCCTCCATCTTCTCGACCCGATCCGGATCGGCGCCCGTGAAGCGCATGAACTTGCCGGCCCACACGCGAGAGGTCAGCAGCAAAGGCAGCCAAACGACATAGACCAGGTTGTCGGCCAGCACGGCCAGGCCCATCTCCTCGGGAGGAGTGCCCACGCCGCCGGCAACCGCGGCCATGTTGCCGGTGCCCCCGATCCAGCTGCCGGCCAGTGCGCCAAACCCCTTCCATCCGTCGGGACCGAGTTGATGCCGAAACAGGAAGTAGGCCACCGGTGCGCCCAAGACCACGCCGGCGGTCCCCATCAGCATGACCAGGATCCCCCGGCCGATGACGCGCACCACGGCGGCGATGTCGATCTCGAGCAGCATGAGAATGATAAAGACCGGCAGCGCATAGGTCTTGAGACCATCGTAGAGCGGCCCTGACTGGGCGATGATCCCCGTATTCCCGAACGCCACGGGCAGCGTGTAGATCCAGATCAGCGGCGGCAGGAACTGGAAGAGCTTCCAGCGCAATTGCCGCTCGAGGAAGAAGAAGAACCCGACGATCGCGGCAAGAACCAGGAGGATTCCAGCGGATGATTCGATCACATCATGCTCCTTCGGACGGCTCCCCCTCGAAGGACAGGAACGACTTGAGCTCATTCAGATTGACGATCGTGGGTACCTGGGAGGCCTCCTCATCGTCCGGCATCGTATTGGCCGCTTGCGGATTGGGCACGAACCACACGCCTTTCCACCCGGCCGCGATCGGATGCAGCGCATCCCGAATGTAGTCGTCTCCAACCATCAGACACTGGCCGGGTTCGATGTCCATTCGTTCGGTGATGCTCTTGAAGATGTTGCGAAAGGTCGCTACATCGCGCTTCGATCCCTCGAGCTGCGTGCCCTTGGGATACACCCCCGGCGCCCGGCCGCGATCCTCCGGCAGCGAGCCGATGAAGACCATGTTGGCATCGATGTATTGCAGCAGACCCCAGGTTTCCAACTTCGACACCTGGGTGTCGAAATGCCCATCGCTGATGACTCCGATCTGCACGCCTCGTGCCCGCAGCTCCGCGAGCAACTCAGGAATGCCGGGATGAAACACCGGATGACGGGTGAACTCGCGGAAGTAGGCCTCGACCTCATCGTCCGAGAGTCCGAATGCCGTGAGCATCGCATCGTGCCGTCCCGGCTGATCCGGGTAGGTGCCGTTCTCGGCCAGCATCCGCTCGGCCAGATCGCCGTGGCCCAGCATCTCGATGGTCCGGCGAAAGGTGCTGTAGGGATCGTAGAGACAATTCCCGATGTCGAAGAATACAATCATGCTCTCTCCGTGCTGCAGGCGGGATCCCCCTGACTCAAGGACCCCAAAGTTCCATGAACCACTCGGGTTGCCGGCCGCCAGCACCCTCAGCCTGCCGGCCGCCATCGGCCGGCGGGCCTACGCACCCTGCCGTCGAGCGCCGGCCGCCGGCGACCGGCGGGCCTACGCACCCCCGACTGTCTCCAAGCTACCAGACTCCAGGATCGCCCGGGAACCCTCGATCCGGAAGCAGCCCATCGCAAGCAGCCCCAATGTCTCCGGGTACAATCTATGTTCTTCTATCAATACCCGTTCGGCAATCTCAGATGGATCTTTGCAGTCGGAGATATCGACCGCGCGCTGGAGCAGGATCGGACCATGGTCGTACTGGTCATCCACCAGATGGACCGTCGGCCCGGAGATCTTCATCCCCGAGGCGAAGACCGCCTCGTGCACCTTCATGCCATAGAAGCCCTTGCCTCCGAACGAGGGAAGCAGGGCCGGATGGATGTTCGTGATGCGGTGGGCGTAGGCCCGAATCACCTGCGCCGGAATCTTCTGCATGAAACCGGCCAGGACAACATAGTCAACCTCGTGTCGCTCCAGAATCTCCAGCAGCTGCAGGCCATAGGCGTGATCGTCCGCGAAGCGGCTGCGCGGCACCCACTCGGTCGGGATCTCGCGCGCCCGGGCCTTGTCCTTGGCGCCGGCCCGGGCGTTGTTGTGGATCATTACCACGATCTCAATCGGGATTTCCCCCCGGGAAGCGGCATCCGCGATCGCCGCGAAGTTCGAGCCGCCATGCGAGCAGAACGCCGCCACCTTCTTCAGCCCGGCGCCGCCCCCCCGCATGCCCTCCAGCAGGTGGGGAGCGATGCGGACCTCCGGTTGCCAGATGGCCCTGCGCTGGCGCCGTTGCTCCCAAGTGGCCGCTCCCTCGAGACGCGCCATGCGCCGCTGCTTCATTCTTGTCTTGAGAAGGTCACGCCCGTGGAGCCCCTTGCGCAGGCCGCGGTAGACCGAACGATAGTAGATCCAGGCAATCACCAGGATGAAGATCAAGAGCACCTGCCACATGGCTACCGGCTCCCCTGCGGCAGGATCGACCGGAACGAGTCCTGTTCCCATTGGACAACCCGTACACCGGGCCTGTGGGCCGCCTCGCGGATGATCCGGTCGGAGGCAAGCTGCCCGCGCACCCGAAGGCGATAGATGATACTGGCCGCATCCGCGTCGTGATCCCTCCCCCGGACGATCTCCAGGATGCGGGTGTGCGAACCGCGCAGCACCTGCGTGCACCATTCCTCCACCTGGTCGGCATCCGTGATGCTCGTGCGCAGGTAGAGCGAGCGATACATGACGGCGGGGATGTGGTGCTCGAGGGCGTCGAAGACGATCAGCATCAAGACCATCAAGAGGGTGGCGAAGGTGCCCAAGCTGTAGAGGCCGTTGCCGATGACGATGCCGAGCGCCGCGACGAACCAGATGCAGGCCGCGGTCGTCAGGCCTCTGACCAGATCCCCGGTACGCAGGATGGCGCCGGCTCCCAGGAAGCCGATGCCGGTCACGATTCCGGCGGCGATCCGATTCGGGTCAAGGACCATGCGGCCCTCGCTGACCGAGGCCGCGAACGCCTCGGACGCGCCGCGCGCGGCAATGATGAGAATGGTCGCTCCCAGACACACCAGCACGTGGGTACGCAGCCCCGCCGCGCGGCCGTGCCACTCACGCTCGAGACCCACGATCCCCCCGAGGAAGATGGCAAAGAGGAGCTTCCAGAGCGCATCCCCTTCGATCAAACTGGCCATGGTCAGTTCCACGGGTACCTCCCTGGCAACCCCGCCGGTCGTGCTCACACCGGCTTCCCTATTTCAGTGTCACCTCCACGATCTTGATCGGGCGGGCGCCGGGAATCCCGCGCTCCTTGACCTCGCAGACGGCGACATGCTGAGCCGGGAGCACAAGCGCGCAGGTCGCCTCGGGCTGAATGTCCGGGTAGATGGTGATCTTCGAACCCGCGTACAGAACGGGGGGATCGGCCGGTGGCGCCTTCTTCCAGAACTGCCACCAGGGGGGCTGTGCCTCCTCGGGCATCGGCTCGAACGAGAGGTCGGGACCTCGTTCCCCCAGAAGATTGGCGATGCGGCGGCCCACGAAACCGACCAGGTACATGCCCCCCCGCGCATCGCGGTGCAGCTCGAGCCCTTCACGAAGGGAAGCGGCCTGCGCTGGGAGCTCACCCCACGCCGGGGACGAATCGTCGGTCGAGAGAAGCTCCAGAGCGACGAACCCGAAGGTGCCCTCGTCGAGCTTAACCGGCAGGTCCGCGGCCTCCACCGCTGTCAGGCCGCGCGCCCCACGCAGGATCTCACGCGCTCGCGCGGCATCGGGAATCGTCTCCGCCGAAAGCGGTGGCAGCAGCTGACCCGCGGACACCTCCGGCAGCGGGCTGTCCAGGTCCAGGATGCAGGCTGATCCGTCGTCCTGCTCCAGGGCGGCATCGGCCGCCGCGGCCGCCTGGGCGGCCAGCAGGGAATCGGGCGTCGCTCCCAGCGGAGTCTGATCGGCACCGCGCGACTGCAGCTGCGCCATCAGGATCCCGCCTACGAGCAGGACCACGGCAATCGCGCCGAACAGCAAAGGGGGGCGTTCGTACCACGGCGTCGTCGTACGTGTCTTCTTCGTGACCTTGACCTTCTTCACACCATCCTCCCAGGAACGCGACCCAGAAGCGGCACGCGCCGCTCGCACGCAATCATGACTGCACCGGATGATTCTAGCGAATCCTGGGATGGGTTGCCAGAACTGGACCGCGGGCCAAGGGGCCGGGTGGCCGCGGGGCCGGATGGCCGTGGACCGCGGGTCACGGGGCCGGGTGGCGTTCAGCGGACCGGACAGAATGTCCAGCTGTCCGACAGGGTGCCGATCGGATCGAAGATGCCGATTCCGCCATAGATGACCAGGCCGTGGGTACCCGGGATGTGGATGGCGCTGTGTCGCTGGCGCAGGGGCGGCGCATCGTCGAGATCCCCGTCGATCGGCGTCCACACGTCGGCGACCAGATCGTAGGCCCAGGTGTAGGTCCCGGTCTCCCAGTCGGGTTCGCCACAGACGACCGTCCACCCGTCGACCCGGGTGGCGGTGTGCCCCTGCCACGGTCGGGGGCTGTCCGCCAGAGCCGTCCAGGCATGGGTCGTCAGGTCGAAGCCCCAGGTATCGGCGTACGTCGTGCCATCACTGCCGGTCCATCCGCCATGAACGATCATTCGATGCGCATGCGGATCATAGACGGCTGCATGGCGGTGACGCCTGCGCGGCCCCTCGGTCTGATAGCTGTCCCCGTTCCACAATAGGGTCCACTCCTGTGCGCCGAACGCATAGGCCCACACATCATTGTAGATCTGGCTGCCCCGGCCGCCGTAGACGATCATGCGGTCGTCGACAGGATCGTACACGGCCGAGTGCCCCCAGCGGCGGCCGGCCTCGCCCGCATCGGCGTCGAGCCGGGTCCACACCCGGCTGCCGGGTTCGAACGCCCACAGGTCGCTGTAGTAGCTGAACTCATTGCGGCCGGCGAACAGGACCATCTGCCGGCTGGCCGGGCGATGGATGAGGGAATGGTCATTGCGGCGGGACGGCCCCGTGGACCCCGTGTCGTAGATCGACCACTGATAGGTCTCCAGGTCGAGCGCCCACATGTCGCGATAGGATTCGCAGGTCCCGGTCGGGGCGCAGTCGACGCCGGCGTGGACGAGCATCAGATTCTCGGCCTCGTAGTAGAACGCCGCATGGCCCCAACGCTTCAGCGCCAGGCTCGCTCCCCCCTCGGTGAGCGAAACCCAGGGCACCAGCTCGATTCCGCGCGGCTCGGACGGATCGCTCTCGCCGCCGTCAATGGTGATCGACCGCAAGCGATAGGTATAGATCGCCAGATCCAGCTGGTCATCGCGGAAAGCTGTCACCGCCGGTGGAACCAGGCCGCTGATGTCCACGAACGGCCCGGTGGAACTGGGCGCACGTTCCACACGGTACCCGGCCAGGGTGTCTTCGAAGCGCTGTTCCCAAGCAACCCGCACGGACGAGCAATCGATGCGCTGCACGACGGGACCGTTGCGCGGAAGCGGAGGGGGCAGAACGGTGGCCACCAGCACGAACTCCTGCGGCCCGGCCGCGACCTCGACCTCAACGGTGCGGACGGTTTCCTCATACACGGGGTGATCGACCCGGATCTCGCGGTGCCCATCCGGTACGCCAGGGAGGACGAATGAGCCATCCGCCCCGGTCACGGCCGAAAGCTGCGAGACCGACCCGTCCGGGTTGAGCAGAACGACCAGGGCCTGGCGAAGGGCCGTGCCAAGGCTGTTGCGCACCGAACCGGTCACGGAGTGGGCACGTTCCTCGGTGGCCATGTATATCGTCTGTTCCAGGCCATCTTCGGGCAATTGCAGGGCCCTCTCGTAGGGCTCGAACCCCTCCCGCGCGGCCGACAGGGTCATGGGGCCGAGCCTCACGCCGGCCAGTTCATAGTAGCCGGCATCATCGGTCGCGGTCTGATACTCGCCCAGCCGGACCGAGACCCCCGGCACGGGAATTCGGGTCCCCACGAAAAACACATGGCCGAAGACACGGTCGACCGATGCCACGGTCATGACGACCCGGACCGTGTCCCGTCCATCCACACCCGCATCGAACCAGATCTCGCCCTCGTGATCACCGGCCCCGCGGCCGGCCCGATCGAAGGTGACCGAGAGCCAGACCGGATCAGCCAACAGCGTGCCGGCCGAGGGCGACAAGGTCATCCAGCCCGCGGTCACCCCGGCCGTCCAGCGCAAGGTATCCGTTCCGGTCGCATAGGCCGAAGGGGCCACTTGCAACAAGAGCGTTGTATCATGTTCTGAAGCAATCAGTTGCGCTGGTGTCACCTCCAGGGCTGACAGCAGGCGCACCCCCACGTTCGCATTCCCCCCGTTCGAAGAGACCTCGATTGGAGCCTCATGAGGGCCTCCATTGTACAGGAGCCGGTCGACGAGAAAGGACAGCTCCTCCGATGTGCTGGTTGTGCCCGACGCACGCTCGAACCGGATCCAGGGAGCCTGTGTTCGCAGCGACCAGCTCAGATCTCCTCGCCCCACATTGCTGAGCGTGAAGGCTCCAACTGTATCTCCTTGCGCAACATTGACTTCCGTAGGACGAACCTGGAGAATGGGGGGCTGGGTGCTATCGCCCGAGCAGCCCACGAGACCCTTCCCTGCGAGCAGCCCCCCCGCAAAGAGGAGCAGGGCGGACCAGACGATCCGGATACGGCCCCCGCCTGCATGCACCCACATCGGGCGACCTCCTACCTAGTGTGTCTCCTGCGGGACTCGTTCTGATCATGCGCCGGCGCCGGGGGGGGGACCGGCGACAGCCTACTACCTCGCGACATCGCCGTGCTAGAGAGAATCCTCCACACATGCGGTTTCTCCAACCCCATGCCCCTCTGTGGTCCACAAACATAGTGGACAAAAGATCCATTGGGGAGGTTGCGATGCGGCCGTTGCATCAATTGACACCCTCCCGGCTGCTGGCGTACCCTGGAGAGCCTTGAACCTTGGGGAGGATTCATGGTGCGGTCTATGACCGGCTTCGGCCGGGCGGAACAGGTTGCGGCCGACCGGCGCATCAGCGTCGAGATCCGCTCGGTGAACCACCGCTACCTCGAGATGGGCATGCGTCTACCCCGCGTGCTATCCGCGCTGGAACCGCGTATCCAGGAGCGGATCAAACAGGAGGTGGCCCGCGGCAAGGTAAGCATCAGCATTGGCCTCCATGGCGACATCGACACGGTCGTATCACTGAAGGCCGACGAGGCGGTCGTGGCCCGGTATGTCGAGATCCTTCGGGGTCTCAAGGACCGGCACGGTCTTCCGGGCGAGGTCGATCTGCCGACCCTGGTAGGGATGCCCGGGGTGATCGCCCGTGAGGAGGGCGACCTGCCCGAGGAGGCCGCCTGGGAGCTGGTCCAGGAACCGCTCGCGGACGCGCTGGCGGCCTTTCAGAGCATGCGAAGCAAGGAAGGGGCGGCGCTGGCGCGGGATCTGCTGGAGAGAATCTCCGGGATCCGAGACTGCGTCGACCGGGTGTCAAGCAGGGTGCCCGAGGTCGTCGAGGCAACCCGGACTCGTTTGACAGAACGTTTCGCCGAGATCTCCGCGGATCTGGAGTACAATCGGAACCGTCTCGAGATGGAGTTGGCCCTCTACGCGGACCGGTCGGACATCACCGAGGAGATCGTCCGCCTGCGCTCGCACTGCGAGCAGTTCGAGGCGTACCTGAACCGAGACGGCTCAACCGGCCGCGAGCTCAAATTCCTGCTCGAGGAAATGCACCGGGAAATCAACACGATCGGATCAAAGGGACAGGACAGCGATGTATCCCGGGACGTGATCTTCATGAAGGGCGAGGTCGAGAAGATCCGAGAGCAGGTCCTCAATGTGGAATAGTGAGGAGACCATCCCTATGGAGTCAGTGACGCCCGAGTGCCCACGTTTGATTGAGCGCCCGTTTCCGATTGTGATCTCCGGCGCCTCCGGCACCGGAAAGACCTCCGTGGTTGAGAAGCTCCTGGCCTCCGACGGACGGATCGTACGCGGGATCACGGCCACGACCCGGCCGGCGCGCCATGGGGAGGTCGATGGCGAGGATTATCTGTTTCTCCGCGAGGAGGAGTTCGAGAAGAAGAGAAAGGCCAAGCAGTTCGCCGAATGCGCCCTCGTCCATGGGCATTGGTATGGGGTACCCCGCAGCAGTATCGACGCGCTTCTGGCGAAAGGCAAATGGGTAGTCCTGAACGTGGACGTGCAGGGCGGCCTGGCCATCAAGAAGGCATGCCCCGAAGCCGTGCTGGTCTTCGTCCTGCCCCCTTCCATGGAGGCATTGGAGGAACGTCTGCGCGGCCGGGGGACAGACAGTGATGAGGAGATCGCCCGCCGCCTCACGCGAGCCTGCGAAGAGATGGCGGTGGCAACCGAGTACGACTACGTCGTGGTCAATGACGAGATCAAGGACTGCACCAAGAGGCTCTTGGCGATCCTCTGGGCGGAGAACAGCCGTACGACCCGCGGCTTGACCCTGCCCAAGTAGTTGGCGACATACCGCGGCCCGGGTATCCCCGGGCTGGTTCCCTGGAATCGTATGCATATCCTACAAAGTATCCTGACTCTTGAAAGTCAGTGGGAGGGATTGTCATCATGAATGAGGAATTGGAACGCAACGCAGACGAGCAGGCCGAGTCGGTGAGCAGCGATGAGACCTTTGCTCCCCGGAGCAAGTACGAGCGCATCATGATTGCGGCGGCCGAGGCCGGCCGGCTCAATGAAGAGATGCGCCGCAAGGGGATCAAGCTCGATCACAAGGTTACGATCGAGGCGGTGCTCCGCGTGGACGAAGGCAAGGTCAAGGGCACGCTCCGAGAGTACGAGGGTGTTCAGGAAGCCCCGGCGCCACACATTCCGGAGATGCCTGCCAGTCCGCTGTTTGGTGAACCCAGCGCCCCACTCTCCGCCACGCGCCCCTCGGACGCCGGACGTTCCACCGTGAGCGCCAGCCACGATGATGGCGACAGCAATGACTTCGCCCCCGAAGATAACGATGACGAGGACGATGACGTGGACGACGATCTTGACATCATCGACGTGGGTGACGACGTGATGGAGGAGGACGAGGAGGACTCACGCGAGGAGTAGCTTCGGATGAATGCGCCCGGGACGCCCGCTACGCGCACCCTCGCCGACTGCACGGTGACTCTGGGCATCAGCGGAGGGATCGCCGCCTACAAGACCGCCGAGCTCGTGCGCGAGATGCGTCGCATGGGGCTTGCTGTGCAGGTGGTCATGACCCAGACCGCGACCCTGCTGGTATCACCCCACGCTCTGGCGACGCTGTCCGAGCGCCCGGTCGTCACCCACCTGTTCAATCCCATCCTCACCCGCGGTGACGCGGCTGTTTCGGCCAGTATCAGTCACATCCAGCTCTCGCGAACGGCAGACCTCTTCATCGTGGCGCCAGCCACGGCCAATGTCCTCGGCAAGGTGGCCGCCGGCGTTGCCGACGACGTCCTCACCACGGCCATTGTTGCCAGCAACATCCCCGTGCTCTTTGCTCCGGCGATGAATGTGGAGATGTGGCGCAATCCCATTGTGCAGGGAAATGTCGGCAAACTGCGCGCGGCCGGATATCACTTCGTAGGCCCGGATGAGGGCGATCTTGCCTGCGGTGAGACCGGTTCGGGGCGGATGTCCGCCCCGCGGCGGATCTTGGACGCGGCCCTGCCCATGATTCTGGATCGCACCGGCGGGCGCCGCCTGCTGATCACCGCGGGCCCGACCGAGGAGCCGATCGATGCGGTCCGCGTCCTATCGAATCGCTCGAGTGGCAAGATGGGGGTCGCGCTGGCCGCCGCCGCCCGCGATCGCGGGCACCGCGTTACAATGGTGGCCGGTCCTTTGCGCTGTGATACACCGGCGGGTGTGCGGTGCATCCCGGTCACCACGGCCGCCGAAATGCTAGAAGCAGTGCGGAAACACGAGCAGGAGGCGGACATCTTGATCATGACCGCGGCGGTGGCCGATTACCGGGCCCGATCCCCGGAGCCGGGTAAGCTCCCGTCGAAGAAGGAGGCCATGACGCTCGAGCTGGTTCCCAATCCTGACATCCTCGCCACCGTGGGCCCGCGGCGGCGCGAGCGGGGGGCGGTCACCATCGGCTTCGCGCTGGAAGTCGGACCCGGCGGCACCGAACGGGCGCGGCGCAAACTGGAGTCGAAACACCTGGACATGATCGTCCTGAACGACGCCACCCGCCCAGACTCCGCCTTTGGCGGCGACACGACCTGCGCGTCCCTGCTCGTCGCGGGTGGGGAACTCGAGCCATTGCCCGTGCAGGCCAAGACCGCCGCGGCCCGACACATCATAGAACGGGCGGAAGCCCTGGACCGCAGGAGGCAGAAGGCATGACATCCCGCCATCCACGGCCACAGACCTCGGCGGATCCGCCGTCCCTTCCTGACGAAGGCGCCTTGCGCGCCGAGCTCCGCCTGCAGCTCCAGGCGGAGATGAGACGCGGCCTGTCGATGTGGCCCGACCCGGAATGGAATGCCGCTGCCCTCGAGTTTCTGTCTACTCCCGGAAGGGCCGCACCGGCCACCCGCCGGGACGTCCTGGCGACCGTAGGACCGACGGCTGCGTCGGCCCCTTCGGCTGCGTCGGCCCCTTCGGCGTCGAAGTCACCAAAGGCACCTATGGGGCCTGCGCGGCCCCCGGAAGCCGCACGATCCGGGCCGACCGCGCCGAGCAAGCCCCTGCCGACCTTCGGCCCGCCACCAGTGGCGGAGGGGCGCACCCCCGATTGGGAAGAGCAGCTCGAGAAGGTTCGTGCACAGGCGCGTGCCTGCCGGGCCTGTCCGCTCCATGAGACCCGTACCAAGGTGGTGGTCGATTCGGGCAGCGGCAAGGTCCCGCTCGTTTTCGTCGGCGAGGCGCCCGGGGCGGATGAGGATGAACAGGGTGTGGCCTTCGTGGGCCGGGCCGGCCAACTCCTGACCAAGATCATCGCGGCCATTGGGTTGGATCGCACCGACACCTACATCTGCAATGTGATCAAGTGCCGGCCGCCCGGCAACCGCAATCCGCTGCCTCTGGAGATCGAGACCTGTTCGCCGTTGCTGCGCAGGCAGCTCGAGATTCTCAAACCGCGAGTCATCTGCACGCTCGGACTGTTCGCCACCCAGTTGCTTCTCGACTCGAAGGCCCCCATTGGGAAACTGCGCGGCAGGCTCTTCCGCTATCAGGGCATCCCGTTGATTCCGACCTATCACCCTGCGGCGCTGTTGCGAAATCCGAATCTGAAGCGGACCGTGTGGGAAGACGTACAGCTCTTGCGCAAGGTCCTGGATGAGGGCACCGATGCCATCGAGCCCGCCATCCCGCTGACCACCAAACGGGAAGCGCCCAAGAGTGCTCAGGAAGGCAACCTCTTCGGCGGCTGACCCCGCTCGCCGCGCCCGATTCCACGGGGGATGCTTCGGGACGCCTCCGCGTCCTACGAAGTGGAACTACCGGGGCAGTCACCGGAGATCGGGCGATCGCCAAAAAGAAAACGTCGCCGGCCGGGGCCTCACTCTGAGAAGATACGGGTGATGCCGGCCGCGGGGCGGACCGAGGCCGGTCGGGAGAGGCAGGTGCCGGTCTCGGATTGGCAGAAGCTGGCCAGGACCGGCAGGTGCCGGTCTCGGTTTGGTGGTTGGTATCGGTCGATCGTTGACGTGGTGGACATAGGAAGCAGGACTTCATTGTGAACCCCCAGGACACACAACGCGCCAGGCCGCGTACGGATCGGCCCATGCAGAAGACAAACATGGTGGGCCGCGTTCCGCCTCAGAATCTCGAAGCCGAGCAGGCAGTGCTCGCCTCCATGCTGCTCGATCCCGGCGCGATCGATAAGGTCGAAGAGGTTCTCGAGGAGGATCATTTCTACCGGCATGCTCACCGGGCCGTCTTTCAGGCCATTGCCGCATTGAGCGCCCGCAGTGAATCGGCTGATCTGATTACGGTGACCGAGGAACTCCGCAAGCAGGGAACGCTCGAGAACATGGGCGGCGCCACGTTTCTTCAGAGCCTGCTCGACTCGGTGCCCTCTTCGGCGAATGTGGAGTTCCACGCCCGCCTGGTCCTCGAGAAGGCCGTGCTGCGCAAGCTCATCGAGGTGGCCAACGAGATCATCGAGCACAGCTACGAGGCCTCCGAGCCGTGGATGGAGGTCCTGGACAAGGCCGAGCAATTGCTATTCGGGGTGGGCCAGAGCCGCCTGAAACGTGAGTTCACCCCGCTGAAGACGATTCTGAAAAGCACCTTCGAAATCCTGGAAGAGCTCTACGAGAACAAGCGGGCCGTAACCGGCGTCCCGACCGGCTTCACGGATCTGGACCGGATGACCTCGGGCCTGCAGAAATCGGACCTGATCATCATCGCCGGCCGCCCTTCGATGGGCAAGACCAGTCTGATGCTCAACATCGCCGAGAACGTGGCGATCGACTACAAGATTCCGGTGGGGATCTTCAGTCTCGAGATGTCCAAGGAGCAGATCGTGCAGCGCTTCCTCTGCTCGCGCGCACGCATCCCCGCCCAGCGACTGCGGACCGGCTACCTGAAGGAGAGCGAGTGGCCGTTGCTGACCCAATCGGCCGCACGACTGAGCGAGGCCCCGATCTTCGTCGATGACACGCCGGCAATGGGACTCACCGAGATGCGCGCCAAGGCCCGCCGCCTGAAGGCGCGCCACGGCCTGGGCCTGCTCTGTGTCGACTACCTTCAGCTCGCCCGGGGGCTTTCGGGCGCCGAGAGCCGACAGCAGGAGATCTCCCAGATCTCCCAGGGGCTCAAGGCGCTGGCCAAGGAACTCGAGGTGCCGGTCATCGCCGGCTCTCAGCTGTCCCGGGCCGTCGAAGCCCGCGAAAACAAGCGGCCGATCCTCTCCGACCTGCGCGAGTCGGGCGCCATCGAACAGGACGCCGACATCGTCGGCTTCATCTACCGCGAAGAAATGTACAAGCCGGACAAGGAAGAGGCCAAGGGCGTGGCCGAGGTCATCATCGGCAAGCACCGCAACGGTCCCACCGGCGCGGTCCGCCTCGCCTTCCTCAACGAATTCACCCGCTTCGAATCGATGGCCCCCATGGGCGACGAGTACTTCCAGGGTGGCGGCGGCTTCCAGGGCGGCGGCTGATCCGGTTCTCTGACACAGATTTAGAGCAATATATTTGCATCTATCGTGCCCCGGGGCAAGCCGCCAAACCATTCTATTTTCGTAAGATACGAATCTGAACCTTGCCAGAAGTGGACCCCGTATGGCCCCTCCTTGCGCCGCGGCATCGTAGCCGGTCCGTTCGAGAAGGGGCTACCGGAGCAGAACCAGGCGCCGGGAAGCCGTTTGGGCATCGATCGCCAGGCGTACGAAGTAGGCTCCGGGAGCCGCCGGCTGGCCGCTCTGATCCCGCCCATCCCACTGCAGCTGGTGTCGTCCGGTGAGTGAACTCCGCCTCAACAGCGTGCGTATGAGACGCCCACCGGTATCCAGGATGTCCAATTGGACCAGACCCGGACGATCGACCTCAAAGGCGATCTGTGCCTGCCGGACCATAGGATTGGGATGAGATACCAGATAAGCCGGGCCTCCCGGGGCGCCTCCCGGGGCGCCCTCTACGCCATCGGCATCCCAGGCGCCCTCTACGCCATCGGCATCCCAGGCGTCACCTGCGCCATCCGGCCAGTCCACGTGGCTGAATTCGCAGGGGTTCGGGTCGCATGTGCTCTCGTAGCCGAGGAACTCCCCGTCCAGAGTCAGGCACTCATCCGCCGCCAGCAGTTCACAGCTCATATCGGGGAAGCAACACGCCCCGACGCAGGGCTCCTGTTGAATGCGGGCGATGGCATCGGTCCACACGCAGGGAATCTGGGAACCGATGCGGTAGAACTCCACATACTCGAATGCGATTTCCGTCAAGCCCAGCGGACCTGTGGCGCGGAATGTGACTGCCGAGAGGGGCCCGGGACCGGTGAGTGAGTCGCCACCACAGAGAGCCACATGGGAGATGAAGATCGAGGAGTCGCCGATCTCAGTGTACCACCAGGTCGTGCCGCACAGTCCCTGAATCAACATGCCGCTCTCGGTGAGGCTCTCGACCTCCAGATAGCCCGGATCAAAGAGAATGACGGCCTCGTAGCCGTCGAAGCCGCTGCCTTCCTGATCGACATGGATGACAACGTCAAAGGTCTCCTCCGGCCCGGCGCAGGATTCGGCGGGCTGCAAGGACACCTGCACATCCGCTCCAGCCTCCCCCAGCGCGACGGCAATAGCAAGGCCCAGCAGTATACACAGGATCCACGGGTACGGGCCCCGAGCGACATTCCCACTCGACTGGCGGCATACGCCTCGCATGCTGTCCTTCCTTTCCAAAGATTGAACCATCCGAGAACGTCCTTCTGACAGAGTAGACTCCCCGGGAACGCTCGCGCTGCCGAGTCAGCCCGCTCCCCAGGAGCGCTCGTGCTGCCGAGTCAGCCCGCTCCCCGGGAACGCTCGCGCATGTGCCGGGCGGCTCGGTTGGGGGGCGCTGCTGTTCAGCGCCCCCCCCACCGGCCTTGTCGTAGCCAACGCGACTCCCGCCGGGTCCATCCCCGGCGAATGTGCTTCCTACCGCGAGATGACCATCTTGCGGGTCATGGTCCGGTCATTGGCCTCCAGACGGTAGAAGTAGATGCCGCCGGCAACCTGCGAACCATCGGCGGCGCAGCGGTCCCAGTTGACCAGGTGCTCCCCGGCCGTGCGCGGGCCGTCCGCCAGGACGCGCACGACGCGGCCGGTTGCATCGTAGACCACCAGGCGAACCATGCCGTCGGCCGCAAGACCGAAGCGGATCGCGGCGTGGCTCGTGACCGGGTTCGGCCGGCTCGCGCTCAGGAAGGCCACTTCGGGAATCGCGGCTGCGGCATCCTCGCCGAACTCGGCGTCCATCGTCTCGGGCAGCAGTTCCTGGTTGAGAACATTGCGGGCATAGACCTCGGTCAGGGTCAAGCTGACCGGTCCATTCCCCGTGCAGCGATACCGCAGGACGGCAAGCTGGCCGGATCCACCCAGGGTCTCTCCGGCGCCGATGGCCGCCACACTGACGTCGGCGAGATTCCGCTGCAAACCACCATCGCGGGGGATCGCCATGAAGAAGCTGTGCTCGAGCTCGCCGCTGAGCACCCCCTCGCTCGCGCCGAGGAACTCGACCACCTGCGGGTCATGGGCCACCACGAAGCGGGCGCCCTGCACCGCGGCGGACTCGTCCTCCAGATGCACGATGACCCGGAACTCCGCCCCCAGGGAGATCGGATCCGGCATCATCAGACTCAGACCCACGCTGGAGATCGAGGCCGCCTCCGGGTCGCCGTAGGGAGCCATGGCGGGTCCGACAACGCCGAAGTTCATGGAAAAGATCATCAAGTCCTCGAAATCCACCATGTCGTCCGGCTCGGGGATGCCGAGACGGCCCCCGTCGTCGGTGGGACCGACATCGCAGCTCGCATTGAATCCGGATTCCCCCTGGCTGCGATAGTAGGTCCCGCCCAGAGCGGAGATGTCGGCGGTGAACACCTCCCCATCGCCGTTCACATCTCCCAGCCAGTAGTTCGTGCTCCGGTCCTGGTTCTCACCCGCACCGGACGGGTCGCTGTAGTTGCGCGCGATGTCGTAGACGAATCCGGCGTAGTAGTAGATGTCGCGATCCGCGGGATCGAAGGTGTGCGTGGCGGCCATCCCGGTCCCCTCGAAGGCCGTGTCGATGCCCTCCAGATGGGTGGCCGGATAGTCCGGTCCGGTGCCGCTGTAGTTCGGGTAGTCGTTCCAGCGGGCGAAGCGCAGGATGACGCCGTCGTAGTGGGCGTCGCTCGAGGAGGCATCGTCCCAGGCCAGCTCGACCTTGTTGTGTCCCGGCAGGGCCATCAGACCGGCCAGCGCCGCCGGCTTGGTGTTGTCGGCGATGATGTCGTCACTGCCGGCACTCACATTGCCGACGCCGTCCGTCGCGGTCACCGTGACCGTGACCGTGCCGTCCGCGGGAGTGCAGGTGACCGAGGCGAGCACCCATGTGGCCACGCCACTGTCGTAGGTGTCCGGGTTGACCGCGCCCCCGCCACCAAGGCCTTGAAGATCAGCCGTGATGTCGGTCAGGGCCACGCTGCCGCCGTCGGAGATGGTGGCGGTCAGGGTGATCTGGTCTGTGTCCTTCACATAGTCGTCGGTGTGGGAGAGCGTGTCGTTCGTGAGAAGAACGTCTGTGATGCTCGGCTCAACCAGATCGACAATGATCAGACCGTCGTCGGCGTAGAACCCGTCGAGACTCTGATTCTGGTTGTTCCTGACATCATGGATCGTCACATCGACATCGCTGGTGGCGTAGTCCGGCGCGCCAACGGCAGTGAAGACTGCGGCGAAGAGCTCGTCCGGGCCATATGTGCCTGGATGCGTTCCGCCCAGAGCGGCATCGATCCTGACCTTGTTGCCTTCCATGCCAACGACCTGGAAGAGGGGAGCCG
>CAYQJL010000115.1:0-19050 GCA_964417675.1 uncultured bacterium
ACATAGGAAGGATAGGTGAAGCCGCCGTCGGGCCGGTTGATCCCCGGCGCGCCGGCGCGCGAGGCCTCGAGCAGAAACGCGTTGCCATAGTCCCAGAAGCTCATGCCGCGCCCATGCAGCACATGGATCGCCGCCACCTGCCGGCGCAGCGATTCCTGCACACACTCCTTGAACCCCTCGGGATCGGCGGTCATCATCGCGCGGCTGGCATCCAGGCCGATGCCAGCCGGATAGTACCCTCCCAAGTAGGGATTGTGCAGGGAGGTCTGATCGCTGCCCAGATCCACCGCCAAGCCCTCGGCGGCCAAGCGCTCCCACAGGTCGACCACATTGCCCAGGTAGCCGATCGAGACCGGCCGCTTCTCGCGCACCGCGCGATCGATCCGCACAAGGAGCTTCTCGATGTCTTCCTCGTACTCATCGAGCCAGCCCTGCTCATGACGAACCTTCAGCGGCTGCGGGTCGATCTCGGCGATCACGCCGACCGCCCCGGCAATCACCGCCGCCTTGGCCTGCGCCCCGCTCATGCCGCCGAGTCCGGAGGTCACGAAGAGCTTGCCTTCCAGACCCTGCCCCGGCTCGAGGCCCAGGTACCTGCGCCCCGCGTTGAGCAAGGTGATCGTCGTGCCGTGGACGATGCCTTGCGGACCGATGTACATGAAGCTTCCGGCGGTCATCTGCCCGTAGCTGGTCACGCCCAGCGCCGCCAGGCGGTCGTACTCCGCGCGGGAGCTGTAGTTGGGAATCACCATGCCGTTGGTGACGACGGCCCGCGGGGCTTCCCGGTGGGACGGAAAGAGCCCCAGGGGATGCCCCGAATAGAGGACCAGGGTCTGCTCTTCGGTCATCTCGGAGAGGTACTTCATCGTCAGCAGATACTGCGCCCAGTTCTGGAAGACGGTGCCATTGCCCCCATAGGTGATCAGTTCGTACGGGTGCTGCGCGACGCGCGGATCGAGGTTGTTCTGGATCATCAGCATGATCGCCGCCGCCTGCGGCGTGCGGGCCGGGTACTCGCCGATCGGCCGGGCCTTCATCGCATAGTGCGGCCGGAAGCGGCGCATGTAGATGCGGCCGTCGCGCGCCAGCTCGCCGGCAAACTCGGGCGCCAGCACCGAGTGCATCGATGCCGGGAAGTAGCGCAGCGCATTGCGCAACGCCAAGGCTTGCTCGCGGCGGGACAACACCTGCGGCCGGGCCGGGGCGTGATGGATGTCCGGCTCCTCGGCCGGCACCTCGGGCAGAACCTCGGGGATTCCCTGACGGATCGATTCCCGGAAGGAGTCAGCCGTCTTCGTATCGCTGTTCGTCATGTCGCCTCCAGAAGAACGCCTCCCTGCGCACCCGGCCCGCGGTCGCTCGTGCCACGCCCGAGCGCCGCACCAGATCGGCTACGCCCGAGCGCCGCACCAGATCGGCTACGCCCGAGCGCTGCACCAGATCGGTCGCGCCCGAGCGCCGCACCAGATCGGCCACGCCCGAGCGCCGCACCAGATCGGCCGCGCCCGAGCGCCGCACCAGATCGGCCGCCCTGAACCGGGCCGGCGGCGGGAACGATGATAGCGCGGAGGTCTAGAACATGACCACCCTCTTCTGGTAGGAGCCGTCCTCTCCCCGGAGGCAGTAGAAGTAGATGCCGGGCGCGACCCGTTCTCCGGCCGCATTCCGTCCATCCCAGGCCAGCTCGTGGGCGCCGGCGCTCATGCGCGCCTGCGTCAGGTGCCGGACCAGGCGCCCGGCAACATCGTAGACCCCAATCTCCAATCGCTGGGCGGCCGGCAGCTCGAAGGCCAGTTGGCTGGCGCCCTGCGCCGGATTGGGACACGGCGTCGCCAGGAGAATGCGCGGCAACGGCGCCGCGGCGGGCCGGGGCCCGCTCACATCGGAATACCCATTGGCCACGGTCACGAGCATCGAATCGACCGCGGCATTCCCGGCCACGTCCAGAGCCGTGACTCGCACGACATACTCCCCGTCGGGAATCACGCGCGTATCCCAGGCCTCGAGGAAGTCGCTCTCCTCGTAGACCAGATCGCCATTCGAGTTCGTGATGATGTAGAAGAACTCGCGGGCATCGTAATCACCGCGGGTGTTGCAGGTGCCGTCCTGCTTGTAGAACAGATCCACGAGCAGCGGATCGATGGGACCGCCCTGGTAGGTATCGAGCGCCATGTCATAGTAGATGCCCAAGAGATCGTCGACGACCGGATGCCCGGGGTCCTGGAGCGAATAGATCGTGTAGCGGATCTCCTGCACGGTGCAGACCCAATCGGTCAGGATCCGATCCCCGACGTGCACGATGATATCGACCTCGCCAGACAGCGCATCGGGCTCGAGATAGGTCGCGGTCTCGTTGCGGCAGAAGGCCAGCAGATCGTTGCCCCGCGCCGGTTCAAACAGTGGGGCCTCGCTCTCGTCCTGACCCACGAAGTCCAGGTGCGGGTTGTCGGTACAGACCCAATTGCCATACCACTGGACCCCCGCATCGGCGATGCGGGCGAAGTGGATGTGTGTGAAGCCGGCAACCGGCCAGTCGACGAGCCCCCCGAGATAGTCGCCTTCCTGCACATAATCGCCCACCTGAACCGCTATGCTGTTCTGGGCGAGATGCGCGTAGAGGTAGCCGCCGCACGGTTCGGTCCCGGACGAATCGCCCACCGCCACGCGCCAGTGCCATTGGCCGCTGGTGGTCAGAATCGCCTTGACCCAGCCCGAGGCGACCGCATAGATCGGCTGCCCGGCCTCTCCCATGACGTCGACGCCCGGATGCATGTAGGGCGCGCCCCCGTAGTTCTGATACTCACCGTAGGTGTTCCCGATCGGGTTCTGGCTGTTGGGCTCGGTGGGCCAGCGCAGGCCGTTGCGCGTGCGCGGCAGATCGTCCCCGCGCGGCCGGGGGGTTCGCCTGACGACCCGCTCTTCCATGGCCGCGCCCACGACGTCGAGGGTGGCCGAATCGAGGACCCAATCGGCCTCCTCGATCCAGTCCTGCGCACTGCGGCGCGCCGTGATGTGGTAGCGGGTCGCCGCGCGCCCCGGGCCCGGTTCGAGCGTGATGTCCCACAGCCGCCACCCCTCGGACGCCCGGTGGATCACGGCAAGATCCCGGCCCGCATCATCGACCCGGATCAGTTCGCCCGCACCGAGAAGCAGATAGGCCCGCGCCGCTTCATCCCAGCGGATCTGCTGCGGCATGAAACCGGCCGGCAGGAGGATCCGCCTCGAGGCCTGCGGGTGGCCCACCCACAACACTCTCTGCTCGTCGGCGCCGGCACCGGAGGAAGGCAGCACCACGGCCAGCCGTCCCCTGTCATCCACCGTGTAAGGACCTCCATTGGGCCGGCTGCCGTAGGTTCCGCTGTTCAGGTCGTAGACGCGGATCTCCTGCCCGGCCCGCAGGGCGGCGAAGCGTCCGCGCGGGCTGATCACCGGATCGGACAGGCGCGGCACGCGGGCGCTCCATAGCTCGGCTCCGCCCCCGTCGCGGCACGAAACCGTGCTGGGAAGATCCCGCGTGTCATGGGTGGCGATCAGTAGCGCCCCACCCTGCGGGAGATCGAAGGCGGTGGCGGGGGTCTCGAAAGCCTGGGCCGCGCCGGCCGCCAGTGCCAGCGCGATCCAAGCTGCGGTACGGATCCCATCCAGGACTATGCGGCGCATCGTGAATCCCCCTTCTGACCACCCGGCCTCGTAGTGCATCCCCTGCCACCATCGGCATCCAGCGCAGAGCATCAAGACGTCCCCTCGGACTGCACGGCCATTATAGCGGATCTGCCCGCCCTCCGGGGGGCGTCACTGCTGCGCAGGACGGTGCGGGCCGCGCCGGTGCGGCCCGCCGGCCACCAGGATCTCGATCACGGTGTTCGCCAGTGCGTACCCAAAGATGCCCGGCAGGGTGGCCTGACTGGGGAGCCGCTGGCGGATCCTCCCGCGCACAGGTTGGCCGTCCTGCGGATCCGGCGGCAGGACCGCTCCGGCTTGCTCGACCGAGTAGACGCAGGCAATCGGCTCGCTCAGCCCGCGGCGGCGCAGCCAGCGGCGAACATGCTTGGCCAGCGGGCAGCCGCGGGTTTCGAACAGATTTCCCACGCGGATCTGGGCTGGATCGCGGCGCGCCGCCGCCCCCATGCTGCTGACCACCGGCAATCCCGTGCGCAGGCAATGCTCGAGCAGCGCCACCTTGGGGCCGAGGCTGTCGATGGCGTCCGCGACGATATCCGGGCGGGGCAGAAGAAGCACGCCGGCCTGGCCGGCATCGAAGAAGGCTACCGCGGTCGTGGTCGTCGTATCCGGACAGGTGCGCGCAAGGTGCTCCCCCAGGAACTCGACCTTGAAACGCCCGACATCCCCGGGAGCGGCACAGGGAAACCGGTTGAGGGAGGAGGCGGTCAACCGGTCGTGATCGATCAGATGGAGCCGGCCCACACCCGAGCGCGCCAGGGCGATCGCCGCATGGCTGCCGACACCACCCAGCCCGAGCACGGTCACCGCGGCGGCCCGTAGATGCCGGAACCCCTCCTCGCCATACAAGTCGATCACACGGGAGAACCGCCCCGGCGGTGTACCACCACCCGCGGCACCACCACCCGCGGCACCGTCACCGACGACACCGCCACCGACGACACCGTCGCCGACGACACCGCCGCCCGCGGCACCACCACCCGCGGCACCACCACCCGCGGCACCGTTACCCGCAGGTTCGGGCGCGCCGTCTCCGGCATCATTCAGCGAGTCGAAATAGTTCTCTGGCATTGTTCGTCGTGATGTCCGCGATGCGCTCCAGTGTGTCGTGCCGAATCCCGGCCAGCGCCTCGGCGATGGACCGGACATGGCGTGGTTCGGTCTGTTCCGGCGGCACGCCCTCGAGCCCGATCGAGGGCGCATCCGTTTCCAGGACAATGCGATCCAGAGCAACCTGGGCCGCCGCGCGCCGCGCGCGCGCAGCCCGCGGCCGGGTGAGCGCACCGCCGAAGGACAGATGCAAGCCGCGCTCGACGAAACGGGCCGCCAGTTCGGGGCCGCGCGTGAAGGCATGCAGGATGCCGGAAAGGCGCGGGCTGTAGCCCTCCAGCAGCTCCAGGAGTTCCTCGAAGGCGCCCCGGCAGTGTAGCGCCACGGGCAGGCCCAGGCGCACGGCGGCATCGAGCTGGATTCTCAACGTCCTGACCTGAAGCTCGCGATCGGGCGCCGGCACCTTGAAATCCAGCCCGATCTCGCCGATGCCCACCGCGCCCGGCCCGCGCAGCGCCTCCTCGAGCCGTTCCACATCCAAGGGCTCGCCGGCGACCCAGGGATGCAGGCCGTACATCCCGTAGACCCCTTGGCGTTGGGTCCACGCCCGCACGCCGGCCCAGGACGCAAGGTCATAGGCGGGCACGATGATCGAGCGCACCCCGGCCGCCTGCGCGCGATCCCACACCCCTTGCGGATCGCGCGCCAGCGGATCCATGAACAGGTGGCAGTGGACGTCCGCGAGATGCAGGCCGCAATCGGGCTTCCCTTGCGGCTGCCTAGGCATTCACCTCACTGAGCCCTTTCAGCACCGCGCCGAGTTCCTTCACCGTCTTGCCGAAGGTCTCGAAGGCGCTCTCGAGCGTCTTCTTGTCCGCCAGATCGACGCCGGCGCGCTGCACCAGCGCCAGCGGATCATCCGACCCACCCGCGCGCAGCAGGTCCAGGAACTGATCCCGCTTCTGTTCTCCCTCGAGAACGCGCTGCAGGAACAGCTGTGAGGCACAGAAGCTGGTCGCGTACTTGTAGACGTAGAAGTTGTAGTAGAAGTGGGGCACCCGCGACCACTCGAGGGCGATCCGCCGGTCGGCCTGCATGCCGGGGCCGAAGTACTGGGCATTCAGGTCGTAGTAGGTGTCCGCCATGCTCTCGGCCGTCAGCGGCGTTGCGCTGGCATCCATCTCATGGATGATCTTCTCGAATTCGGCGAACATCGTCTGGCGGTAGACGGTGCCCTTGAACCCATCGCACAGGTGATTGAGCAGATAGGCGCGGAAGCGCGGATCGGTCTGCTTCTTGAGCAGGTAGGTGAGCAGCAGGCCCTCGTTCAAAGTCGAGGCGATCTCGGCCAGGAAGATCGGATAACGCGAGAAGCGCGGCGACTGGGCCTCATTCGCCAGATAGGAATGCATCGAGTGGCCCAGCTCGTGGATCAGCGTGAAGACGTTCGAGAGCGTGCCCTGATAGTTCAGCAGAATGTAGGGCAGCGAGTCGTAGCAGCCGCTCGAGTAGGCGCCGGAGCGCTTGCCGCGATTCTCGTAGACATCGATCCAGCCGTCGGTGAAGGCGGTCTTGAGCACGCTCACGTACTCCTCGCCCAGCGGTGCGCAGGCCTCGAGCACCCACTGCTGCGCCTCTTCATAGGGCACCTTGACCTCATACTCGGGCACCAGGGGAACGTAGACATCGTAGATGTCCAGATCCTGGATGCCGAGCTGGTGCTTGCGTAGATCCAGATAGTCATAGTAGTGCCCGAAGGCCGAGTGGGTGGCCGCGATCAGGCTCTCGTAGAGTTCCTTGGGCACATTGTCCTCGTGCAGGGACGCTTCGAGGGCCGAGGGGAAGGAGCGGGCCCGGGCGATGAAGTTCTGTAACTTCACATGGGAGGACAGCGTGCTGGCAAGCGTGTTGCGCACACCGCCATAGGTATCCGAAAGCGCCTCGAAGGCCCTCTTGCGCACCTGCCGATTCTTGTCGAGCAGGAACAGGATGTAGCGGCCCTTCGACAGCTCGACCTTGTTGCCCTGTCCATCCTCGATCTCGGGGAAGGTCAGGTCGGCGTCGGTCAGGAACTGAAACGCCTTGCTCGGGGCGGCGAACACATCCGAGGCCTGCGACAGCAGAATCTCCTCCTTGTCCGAAAGCGTGTGCGGCTTGCGGCGCAGAAGGCGAATGAGCGCGTAGCGGTCCTTCTTCAGGATGTCCGAATCCACCCAGGCCTTCAGATCGTCTTGCGAATTCGCCAGGATTTCCGGTGTCGACCATGCCAGGCGAGCCGACACTTCAGCCAGACGGGCCTGCACGCGCGCCATCCGGGCCTGATTGGCGCTGTGGGCGGTATCCTCGTCCTGCTTCAGGTGAGCGTAGACGTAGAGCTTGTGAACCATGCGGTCCAGTTCGATTTCCTCATCGAGAAACTTCGCGACCGCCTCGGCCGAGCTCAGCGTGCCGCGCATCGCCTCGAGGGGGGCAACCAGCGAGTCGATCTTGGCATAGTCGGCCTCCCAGGCCTGATCGCTCGCATACAGCCTGGCCAGGTCCCACTGGTACTTCGCCTCGAGGGAGCTGCGTTCAGGCACCGCCCCCATCCCGCCCTGATTGCCTTCGGCGTGGTAGGTCCAGTTCATTGTTTGACTCCATTCGGCTCGGTTCCACGTACATCAATTTGCGGACAAGAAGGTCTATGATTGCATCTTCTCGGCCGGATCGCAATTCTGCGACGGGGGTGAAACCCAAAATCTGCTGAACGCGCAAGGGGGGGCGGCCGTCTCATGGGCAGAGCGGATGAAGTGACCAGGGGAGTGCAGGGCTTGAACTCGATGACCGACACAGAGCTCGCGGCCTTGGCCAAAGAAGGCAACGTGCAAGCCTTCAATCGGTTAGCACGCCGATGGGAGGCCCCGCTGTTCCTCTTCATCCGCCGGATGCTCGGCAATGACGAAGATGCCCGGGATGCCTGCCAGGATGCCTTTCTGAAGGCCTATCAGAACATCGGCCGCCTGCGGGATCCGGTCCGTTTCAAAGCCTGGTTGCATCACATTGCCCTCAACCTGTGCCGGGATTTCGGCCGTGCTTCGAAGGTCCGCACGGCCCAGCCGTTCGAGGAGGGCCTCCGGCAGGATGCGACGGCCCGTCGCTATGTCGGGAAGGTCGCGGCCACCGATCAGGCCGCCGAGCGATCCAGCCTGGCGGGTCTGCTGGGGGATCTGCTGGGCAGGCTCCCGGACGAGCAGCGCACCGCGATCCTGCTGCGGGAGTACCAGGGCTTCACGACGACCGAGATCGCGGAGATCACGGGCGTGCCGCCGGCAACGGTCCGCACCCGGATCTACTACGGTTTGAAAGGCCTACGGCGCCATCTGGGCCAGCGAGGCATCCGGGATGCGGATCTGCAGGCCCAGGACCGGACCTGAAACCTTAGAGGGCCCACGCAAGAGGAGGCCTGATCGCCATGACAGATGCACCGCTCGATCCGAATCGCGAGCAGATGATCGCCGCCCTGTACGGCGAGCTCGCGCCTGAAGAGATGGAGGCTTTTCTGGCCCATCTGAAGAAGGATCCCGAACTCGAGAAGGAGTGGGACGAGCTGCAGGGCACGCGGGCCTTCCTGCAGAAGGCCGACGCCGAGACCGAGACGGCCGGCTTCAGCTTCCTGATGCCGGCCGCAGAGGCCGCGGCGCAGCGGCCACCGGCGGCGCAGGCCCCGGCGGCGCAGGCCCCGCAACGGGGAGCCTCGCAGGCGGGCCTGTCCTGGCGGGCAGGCTGGCAGCGCCTGCTCCTCTCACCGGCCACCGGATTCGCCGCCGTGGCGCTCACGCTGGCGGTTCTGATGATCGCCGGCTTGCGCGTGGATCGGGTCGCCGGCGCGCTCGTGATCGGCTTCGATTCCGCGCCCGCGATCTCCGGCGCCCCGCCCACCGAAGGGGCGCAAGCGGAAGCGTCCCGCACCCGCTCAATGGGAACGGCCATCACGGGCGGAATCCCCCTGGAGAGCGGGATGACGGCCGGCGGACAAACCGGCCACGGCGAGCTTGCGCCCCAGACGGTGTCCGCTGAACAGGCCGCGGCGCTGGGCGGGTATGTCACGCGCGCCGACCTGGCGGTCTTCGCCGAGCAGCTGATGCGCATGACCGAAGAACAGCTCCTTGACGCACGGCAGCGCACGCGGGGCGAGTTCGTCTACTTGCTCAACGAGTTCAACGAATCCATGGGCGATCAGCAGCGGCGCGAGCAAGCGCGGCGTGACGCGCAACTGGAAGAGATCTGGTTGGGTGTGGTCGGCATGATGGCGGCTGGGGGCAATTCCGCCTTCCAGGGGCAGTCAGCCAATCCGCGGGATGTGCGGGTCTCTCCCGTGCACCAGGTCGCACCCGGTCAAGAGGAGGGTAGATCCAATGAGTGACCAGACAACATTCAAACGCCGGGCATCTGTCCTGGCCATCGCGCTGGCGGTGGGAGCCTTGATGATCGCGGCCAGCGCCCAGGCCGAAGACGTGCCGGATCGGCTGAAGAAACAGATCCGTATCATGGAGAAAGTCCTCAACGAGGTGCTTGAAGAGAGCCCGAACCTGCTGGTTCACTCGACGACACCAACTCATGGCATCTACTTGGGCGGCTTCGGCGCATTGTTCACGTTCGAGGCATCGCTGGTCGACGGTTTCGGTTGGCAGAGCTGGAATCTCGGCAAGCGGTTCGATTTCAGCAATCTCTTTGGGAACATCCAGATCGAACGGGACGGTGGTCGAATCATCATCCACACCCCCGAAGGTGAGGAGGAGGAAGTTCTGGTCGAGGTCGAGGATGACGAGGGCAATGTCGACCACAAGACCATCGAGGACATGCGCGCCGAATCCCGGGAGAGCGAACAGCAGCGCTACGAGGATGGGAAGGGCGAGATCATTGACACCTTGATCGACTATGGCGAGACCCTGACCGGTCTCGACAACAAGGAGTTCATCGGGGTGGCTGTCTATCTAGGCAAGGACACGCTGTTCCAGAAGCGTGAGATCTCACGCCTGGTCATCCAGATCAAGATGAGCGACCTGCGCGCGCATGCGGATGGCACCTTGAGCCGGGACCGGCTGCGCGAGCGCGTCCTGGTGCAGGAATACTAGATCGCCGATCCGGCGGGCGCCTGCAGGCGGCGCCCGCCGGCGGCCTAGTACAACCACTTGATCGTCAAGAGCAGATTCGATTGCCCGCTGTACATGCCGACGGTCGAGAACTCCTCACCGCCGAAGATGTTCATCTTGAGGCCCAGCTGGAGGTCTTCGCTGAACGGGGGCACGTAGCTGACCGACGGCCCCAGCCAGATCGAGCCCGAGGCAAACTGGGCCATCCCGGTGAGCCCGGCGGTGAGGTGGTCGTCCTGGAAGCCTTTGGAGGCATGGAACGACCAGTTCACATCCACCGCGCCCTGCGTGTAATACTCCTCATGCGCGAAACGAGTCGTCAGAATGAGCTGATTCGAGGTCATGATCGCGGGACCCGGGATTTCATAGTCGGCGCCGGTGATCCAGGTCAGCGCGCCGTGGCTCTTCGGTTTGCCACGCACCTCCCCCAGTCCGTAGGTCAGCATCTCCACGAAAGCCTCTTCCGTGTCCTCAGGGTCGAACAGGCGGAAGTACTGCTTGCCGGCTTGCACGGCGAGCTCGGATCGCATGGCCACCGGGCCGAAGGTCCTCGCGGCGGCGGCGCCAAAGACCGTTACGCGCCGGAAGAGCATGTGGCCGTCGATCGAGATGACCAGGCCGGTTCCGGGCAAACCGTCCACCTGTCCGGTCGCCAGGATCGTGCGCACCTCGGCGGTCGGCATGGGATCCATCGTGGTGAGCAGGTAGAAGTCGAAATCGTAATTGCCCTTGAGCATGTTCATCTTCGCACCGAAGGTGGCGGTGGAAGGATCCTTCTTGGGCTTCTCCATCTCGTCGTAGGTGGCCATGAAGATGAGCCAGTCGAGACCCATCTGATTCGGTTCGAGATAGGCACCCTCGGTGGGATAGATCGCCATCGGCGGAAACCACTCGTCCATCCGTGTCGTTCCCTCGGCCCCGGTTTCCGCCATGGGCACTTTCGAGCGGATCCAGACGGGGGCGAAGAACCCTTCGAACGCATACTCCCCAAGATGGTAGTTCACGCGCACGCCGGCCTGCGCGATACGGTCCTCCAAGGTCGGGAGAACGAATGGATCGCGAAGATCGCGGGCGGTCAAGATGTCGAAAGGAGACACCAGGTCCGATTTCCCCCAAATCACCTTCTGCAGCCCGATCCGGAAATCGAAGGCGGCGATGCGAACGTCCAGGTAGGCCTCATCCAGATTCACCTCCGCCCGCTCGGAAAAGGGCCGGGACGGCTCGGAGGTGTACTCCATATCCAACGTGACCTGCGAGGAGATCTCGTGGGGGTAGGCGCCGTAGATGCCGAGCCGCGCCTTGTTGATCTGAGCCACGATCGCCTTCTGCTCGTAGGTCGACAGGCCGATCCTGTGGTTCTCCGAGCCGGCCATGCGCACGGCATTGCCGCTGCTGAGAAAGCCGCCCACGTCGAAGTAGGTCGTCTCGCCGCCGAACTCGAAGGCACCCGCGGGAACCGTCGCCCCTCCCAGCGCTCCCCCGGCCAGCAGCAGAGCCGCCACCCGCCGGACCCAACGACCCACGGGCGCACGACCCGCACGACCCACGGGCGCACGAACCACCCTCCTGAGGCCATTGTGTACGTTCATCTTGCTCTCCGATCACGAAGACGTCTGTGCGGACTGGCTGTCGGCCGGGGATACCAGCGGCCGGGGGGACATCAGAATCGCGGGCAGCAGCACCAGGTCCGCTCCCAGCGCGGTGATCATCGTCATGCCGGTCAGAAAGCCCACGGCGCTGATCATCTGGAACTTCGACAGCGCAAGGATCATGAAGCCGAAAAACAGGGTCACACTGGTGTAGACCATGGGCCGGCCAATGGCCTGAATGCTCTCCCGCGCCGCCTCACGGCGGCCGCGCCCGCGCCGCATGCGTCGCTGGTAGTCGATGAGATAGTGCACCGTGTCGTCCACCGAAATCCCGATCGCGACACAGGCGATGATGCTGGTCCCGATGTTCAGTGTGACCCCGGTCCAGCCCATCGTTCCGAACACGATCAGGATCGGCACCGCGTTCGGGACCATCGAAAGGGCGCCGGCCCGCAGGGACCGGAACAGCAGCGTCATCACCACGAAGATGATCACCAGCGCCAAACCCAACGAATTGCGCTGCCCGCGGGCAACCGCCTCGGTGGCGTGGGTCAACACAACCAGGGTCCCGGTTGGCTTGGCCGTGTATCCGGCTGGCAACTCTTCTGCCGCCAGGCGCTCGATCTCGGCGAGCGCTCCCAGAATCTCGGAGGAGCCCACCAGATTGGTCCGTGCAAAGACGGTCATCTGGCTGAAATCCCCGTTGACATACCGTTTCATGGCGCCCGGATCGTGCGAGATGCTGAAGAGCAGGATCTCCTCCTCGATCACGCCGCCATCGCTTGGGATCAGCAAGGAGTCCGGATCGTCGTAGTTGAGCGCCGAATGCAAGCGCTGTAGATGTCCGACGATCGAGACGGCCTTGTCGACCCCCGGCATGGCTTCCATGCGCTCTTCGATCCTGGCGACGGCCTGCAGCAGCTCGGGACGCTTGATACTGTCTTCCTCGTGACCATCGATCACCAGGAAGAAGGTGGAGGCGCCGGCCAGCTTGGCCGAAATGATGTCGGTCGTCCGGCGGATATCGGAGTTCTTGTCGAAGTAGGACAGGAAGTTGGTGTCCACCTGCAGCGCCAGGATGCCCCACACCGCCAGCGCCACCACGAGGAGTCCCACCCCAGCCACCCACCTCCGGTGGTCCTCGGCCAGGCCGGCCAGCCCTCCGAGAAAGCGGTCCAGCCGGTCCGGCGAGGCCGGCGAGGCCGCCACGCCGCGCACCGGGCGAGGCGGCGTCTTGAGCAGCGCCAGGGCCGCGGGCAAGACGGTCAAGGTCACCACGAAGGTGATGGCGATCCCCGCCATGGCAAACACGCCCATCTTGCTGATGTTGGGGATCGGATTGACTAGCAGCGAGCCGAAGCCGACGATCGTCGTCAGGGCGGTCATGGCGACCGGAGTGGTCAGATTGCGGAGTGTATCGCGCGCGGCGGTCGGGCTGTCCACGCCGCGGCGGCGCAGTTCATTGAAGTGGCTGACCACGTGGATCGAGTAGGAACTGCCCACGGCGATCAACAGCGGCGGCAGGATGGTCATCACCAGGGACATCGGCTTTTGCAGCCATCCCAGCAACCCCATGGTCCCGATCGTGCTCATCGCCACCGTCAGCATCGGCAGCAGCACTCCGCGCAGGCTGCGGAAGTTGCCGAACAGCACGAGCATGATGAGCCCGATCGTCAGCGGAACAAAGAGCCGCAGGTCGCGCTTCATCGTCTCATTGATGACCCTGCGGGTGTAGGTCAACCCGGCGTAGTGAAGCGTCTCGGGACCCTGCTCGGCAGCCAGAAGCGCCTTGATCTGGCCGTCGATGTCCATGGCCACCAGCTGTGAATCCGGATAGTCGCGCACGAACACGTTGATGGCCGCCGCCTGCCCATCGGCCGACACGAGCGTCTTGAGAAAGAGATCGTTGCGCAGAACGAACTCACGCAGGGCACCGATCGAATCGGAGTCTTGAGGAATCGTCGCGATGATCGGCGGCGTCTCGAGCAGGTCGGTCGCGCCGGTCAGATAGCGGCCGTTGGTGAGACTGACCACTTCCTCGACCCCGATGATCCCGTCGATGGCGCGGGTCAGGCGGTCGATCTTGCGCAACGTGGCGGTGTTGAAGACATCCCCGACCGCGGAAGCGTCGACGACCACGACAGAGACCTGGTCATTGCCGAATGTCTCGATCGTAGCTTCGAAGAATGCCTGTTCGGGATCTCCCCGGGGCACGCTCCCCTCGCTGGATGAATCGAACTGGATGCGCGGGATGTACGATCCCAGCCAGGCCGTCCCCGCCACGGCCGCCAACAGGACCCACCAGCGCAGGCGAACGATCCACTCGGCCACCATCGTCATGTTTCACCCCATCCCTGTGCGGCCGGCGGCTTCCCTACCGGCCCTTCTCCAGATGAGCCTTGGTGAAGTAGCGGGCGGGTATCTCCTGGTCATACTCCACCTTGGTCACGGTCATGACCGTCTTGTGATCGGTCTGCAGGTTGTGCATTTCCACCTTCATCGGGGTCCAGTTGCCCTCGATCAGCTTGAGATCCAGGATTCGGGATCGTTTGAGCAACTCTCCCTTCGGGTCGTAGAAATCAACGCGGATGGGCACATAGTTGTCCTTGCGCACGAATTTGACCACATCCCCATAGATCGAGTTCTCCGGCGTCTTCGAGCGTCCCCGCACGATGTAGCAGGCGTGGCCGTCGGACTCACCTTCTTGCACCAAATCGAACTCCTCGCCGTCGATGTCATGCGGGCTGAGATCGTAGTAGGTGAAATCGGTGCCCATGAACGGCTTGTTCTTGTCTCCCTCGGCGATCATGCGCGTCTTCTTCGAACGCGGCATGTAGAGCCAGCGCTGAGCGGCTCCCTGCTCGGCCAGGACCAGAAATCCAACCCCTTCGACCGACTTCGGCTGGGTGAAGCGCGTCAGCGACTTGTCCTGATCCCCTTGGATGGCCCAGATCTTGATTCCGCGTTCCTGCTCCTTTCCCTGCTTGTCGATCAGCTGGAGGTGAACGTCTGAAATCTGCGTCTGGCTGGAGTTCGCCTGTTTGGCACGCTCCATCACCTCACGCCCGGTGATGGCTTGCGCCGAGGGCGCCAGGCCGCCCGCCACCGCCCACATCGAGAACAGGCCCATCGCAATCCACTTGGTCATACGTAGATCCCCCTTGCAGTCACGGGCGTCCGACGGTGCTCTGGCAGCCTCCACTGTGCACCGGACGCCCCATCGAATGTCGCTGTGTCCGGGAAGCCGCCGGCACGATATCCCCTCCCTATGTCTCGGTCAATCGCCGCCCTTCCCCACCTGTTGGCCGGCCTTCGCGGGGAACTTCACCGGCCGGGACCGGTTACGAGAGGCTGACCGGGCGGGACTTGGCCGTCGATCCCGCACGAGGAGGTATAAGACGGCTACCTTATGGAGACCTTACGCGGGCCGGCCGGGCCCGCTCTCATAGTGGAGGTGTGATCATGGGATACACGTGGGAACATCGGAAGCGCCCCTACTCGGACGAAGAGGCCAAGAGCCTTCTCAAGAATGTGATCTCGCCGGAGACCGCCGATTGGCATTACGGCAAGCATCATGCCGGGTATGTGGCCGCTCTCAACACGATCGAGGGTGAGCTCCAGCAGGCCGATCGCGGCAAGGCCAATGGCAACTACAGCCACCTCGGCGAGCTGAAGCGGCGTCAGACCTGGAACCACTCGGGCGCGCTTCTGCATGACATCTACTGGGACAATCTGGGTGGCGATGGAGACGCCTCCAAGGCACCCGATGTCGTTGCGGCGATCGAAAAGGAGTTCGGTTCCTTCGAGGCCTGGAAGCAGGACTTCAAAGCCACCGCCTTCGCGGCCAAGCTCAGCGGTTGGGGCCTGTTGGTTTTGGATCCGCTCTACAGCGGACGGTTGCTCAACGTACTGGTGGACGAACACCAGTACGGCGCCATCTGGGGTGGGATCCCCCTGATCGCCTGCGACGTCTTCGAGCACGCCTACTACCACAAGGACGGGCCCGGGAGAGCGGACTACATCGGCAATTTCCTGACCAATCTGAACTGGGAAAGGATCAATGCGCGCTACCTGAAGTACAAGAGGTAGGTATTGCAGCGGGGCAATGGGTTTCATCCCGCGCCCGGCTTTGGTATGCTTCTCGCCGGGCGGATGCCTTCCTTCGGAACGCAAAGCAAGAGAGGAGTTTGGAGATGATCAGGGGATCTTGGGCCCACGGGTTGGGCATGGTGGGGGTAGCCCTGTTGACAGCGTTTGCGGCACAGGCCCAGGACGCCGAGAGCGCGAATCCGTTGATGGACCCAACCGGCGATGCGGTCAATCAGGCGGCGCCCGATCTGTTCCAAGCCAAGTTCGAGACCTCCAAGGGCGACATCATCATCGAGGTTCAACGGGATTGGTCTCCGCGCGGGGCGCAGCGATTTTACAACCTGGTCAACAACGGGTTCTACGACGGATGCCGCTTCTTCCGGGTGATCAGCGGTTTCATGGCACAGATCGGGATCAACGGCGATCCGGCCGTCATGGCCAAGTGGCGGACGGCCAACATCATGGATGACAAGGTCACTCAGAGCAATACGCGCGGGTTCGTCTCGTTCGCCAAGACCGGTGCGCCGAATTCGCGCTCCACACAGATCTTCATCAATTATAAAGACAACTCGATGCTCGATCCGCAGGGCTTCTCGCCTTTCGGCCGGGTGATCGAGGGCATGGAGATCGTCGACAACCTGTATGCCGGCTACGGTGAGGGAGGCCCGCGGGGTCAGGGTCCTTCGCAGCAACGGATCCAGTCCGAGGGCAATGCCTATCTCGAGGAGGAGTTCCCGAACCTGGACTATGTCAAGAAGGCGACCATCCTCACGACTGGCAAGGATTGAGTGAATCGGCCACGGGCGCGGATGCAGCGGGCCGCACGGCCCCTCATTCGCATCCGTGGCAGAGTGGGCGCCATCCTGAGGAGGCCCATTCGACACGCCGGGGCGGGCCTTCTTGGCTTGCCTCGGGTTGCCTCGGGCTGCCTTGGGTTGCCTCGGGTTGCCTCGGCTTTCCACGATGGCCAATCATGGGGCCGTCATGTCCATCGAAGCACCCGATCAGCGTGTGGGCTTCGCCGCCCTCCCGGATATGGCCGATCTGATTCGCCGACGATCGGTCAATCATGACGATATCCGCTCAATCTTCCTGCACAACATCGATTTCAGCCGGACCCGCTCTGTGCTGGACTTGGGCTGCGGCATCGGGTTTCTGACCGATCGGATTGCGCGCCGACTGCCCGCGGGCGCGGCGATCACGGGAATCGACCCCCTCGCCGACCATCGCGCCGCCTACCTGCGGCAGTTGCGCGCGACCGGGCGGCGGGTGCGGTTTCTCTGCCGGGAGATTCGCGACCGGCTTCCCTGGCCGGATCAGTCGTACGACCTGGTTGTATGCTCCTATTCGCTCTACTTGTTTGCCGACGCCATCCCCGAAATGGCCCGGATCCTCAGACCCGACGGCCTGCTCATGGCCAGCACCCACAGCCCGCGCACGTTCCATGAATTGGTGGCGGCCGCGGGTCTTGCCGGCCGGCTGACACCCCTGCAGGAGATGGTCGCGCGGTTCAACCGAGAGAATGGCCGCTCCCTGCTCGCGCCGCATTTTCGCTCCATTCAGCGCGTTGACTATCCGAACCGCCTGGAGTTCGGACCCGAAGCCATCGAAGATCTCATCCGGTACACGGCCTACAAACTGCCCGGCCTCCTTCCTGGCACGCCGGCTGTGCCCGCCGGGATGCGTGCGGCTCTCGAGGCGGTCTTGCGGACGAGAGGTAGCTTGTGCGTGGACAAGTCCGATTGCTGTTTCTACGCCCGGGGTCCCGCCTCGAGCCCCCGGGCCGCCGAGCGCAGGAAGGACGGTACCCGATGCCACTGATTCCGCGCTACTGCTCGCAATGCGGCGCCCCGGTCGCCGAGCAGTCGATCGACGACCGGCGACGGCAAGTCTGCCCGCAATGCCGGACGATCTTCTATCGCAATCCGCTGCCCGTGGCGTCTGCCGTTGTGCTCAACGAGGCCCGTGAGGTCCTGCTCGTGCGCCGCGGCAACGAGCCGAAGAAGGGCATGTGGTGCCTGCCGATCGGTTTCGCGGAACTGCACGAGACGATTGCGGAGGCGGCCCTGCGCGAGTTGCGGGAGGAAGCAGGCATCACCGGCCAGATCCTGAATCTGCTCGACGCCAGCTCGACGCCGAGCGACTACTATGGAGATCTTCTGGTCGTCACCTTCGAGATCGCCAAGACCGGCGGATCCGAACGCCCGGGTGACGATGCCGCGGATGTCGCCTACTTTTCGCTGGATCGGCTCCCCGAACTGGCATTCACCTCCAACATCAAGGCCCTGGAGACCTGCCGGGCAATGCATGCGGACGATTGGGCCATTCAGGACTCGTTTGCGCGCTTCGACGAGGCCCGCTCCGCCGGCATGCTCTCGGACGCACTGGTGCTGCTCATCCAGCAACAGGCCGCGCAGATCACGGCGGCTTGGCTGGAGGAGATCGCATGCCACCCGACGACCCCATCCTACCGTGGCGCGGACCGGGCCGCCTTGAGAGAACGGGCACTCTGGGCGCTGGGGCAGTTCGGACGATGGCTCCAGGGCGAAGACCGGCCCGGGGAGGTCCGCGCATTCTACCGGGAATTGGGCCGCCAGCGCAGGCGCGAAGGCGTGCCACTCCCTGAACTGCTGAGTTCCCTGATGCTTCTGCGCAAACAGATCGTTCGCGCGGCGCGGGCCAGGAACATCTGGAAGCGCACCATTGATGTCTACCGGGTTCTCGAGCTCGACCGACGGCTCGTCCTCTTCTTCGACCGGGCCATGTTCCACGCGGTACACGGGTACTCCTAGGCCGCACCCCGAACGGGACCTCGGCTACAACTTCTTCCCCAGATGGAAGATCGGTTTACAGTCGCGACCGAGAGCAAGACGTTGAAGGTGCCCCCCCGCACCGCGGGGGAGGGCCGCGGCTCGCTTCCCGCGTACCCCTCAGATATGCGCTCGGGCAATAGCTTTCTTGTGTTTCCTGTAAGCATCCCGTGTCCGGCCGGCGCGCCGGGCATCGAAACGAAGATGCTAAATGTTTGCAGTTCAAGGAGTTCAAGCGAACTGTCGAACTTCAGCCCCCCCCCCAATGGGCCGGTGATTTTTCGTTTGGAGCACAGGGGGGGCGTGCTATACTTATCCACGAGCCCCGAACAAGTGCCACAGTGGGTTCCGAAAGCTTCAAAGTGGAGCTGGAGTTAGGCACTAAGGTTTCCGGTATCCTCAGTCAGGGTGGATGTGTGGAGAGGGGAAGGCTCCCGACAGGGAGTGGGTAGCTTCCCAGGGCCTTTTTGCATCAGTGGTAAGATTTGCGCTAAGGAGGTCAACGCAATGAAAAGAGTGCTTCTGGCTCTAGCGCTAGTCGGTCTGGTGGCGGGTGCCAATGCCGTTCCGAACGATCTGTCGAACGGTGTTTTCATCACGCACGCTCCGGCCGATTTCGTGTACTCGCCTGGCATGGACTGGTGTGCTGAATATGCCAACCAGTACGGTATTGCCAGCTGCGAAGAGCAGATTACCAAC
>CAYQJL010000116.1:0-4953 GCA_964417675.1 uncultured bacterium
CACGCCGGGGGCCGGGGCCACGCCGAGTGCGGCCGGGGCGGCGGGCGGTAATCGGGATCTCGGTCGGGTGTGGGGTCGAGCGAATCCAGGGGCCCGCGCGGATGCCGGCGCGGTGCCGGGTGCGGCGGAGTCGCTTTCGCCCAATGAGCGCAAACGCTGCAAGCGGCAGATGAGCCAGCTCGAAGACAAGATCGCGGACCTGGAGGGCAAGAGGACAAGACTCGGCGAGGTCATGAGCGCACCCGACTTCTTCGCCCACCGCGAGCGGGCCAGTGTCTACATCAGGCAGGTTAGCGCCATGGAGGATGAGCTTGCCGCCCTCTACGCCGAATGGGAGCAATGTGCGCAGCAGCTGGGTGACGATACGGACAAAGCGAGCCAACCGTGACGCATCTGACAGCGAGCCTGCAGGAGGCCCACGGGTAGAGGCCCGCCACAGCGAGCCTGCAGGAGGCCCACGGATAGAGGCGCTACAGCGAGCCTACGGCAAGCCTACAGGAAGGAGCGCAGGCGGCGATAGCTGCCGGGGTAATGGTTCTCGAAAATCCGGTCCATCTCGTCGATGGCGCTGCGCAGCATGATGACCTTCTCCCGATAGTGAGAGAATGAGCTCTTGAACCCGCTGATGATGATTCCGCGCAGGTTGTAGATGTTCAAATGAAATGTCTGGCAGGCCAGCAGCAACTCGTCCGTCATCGTCGTGTTCGAGACCAATCGGTTGTCGGTGTTCAGGGTGACGCGCAGGCCCGCGTCGTAATAGAGTCGAAATGGGTGCTCCTGTAGACTGGAGGCGGCTCCGGACTGGACGTTGCTGGTCAGGCACATCTCGAGCGGAATGCGATGATCGTTCACATAGTTCATCAGTTCCGGATCCTGGCTGAGCATCGTGCCATGGCCGATGCGATGGGCCCCGCAATAATGCAGGGCCTGATGGATCGAAGGAGGCCCAAAGCCCTCGCCGGCATGCACGGTGCTGCTTACGTTGTTGTTGCGTATGTGATAGAAGGCCTCACGATGGTGCTTGGCGGGATAGTCGCGTTCGGCTCCCGCGAGATCGAAACCGACCACACCGTGCTCCTTGAATTCGACACATGTCCGGGCCAGTTGCAGGCTCTTCTCGGGGGTCATTGTCCGCATGCCACACAGGATGAGTCCCGTGTGGATGACATAGCGCTCCTCCGCGTCGCGCAGCCCATTGATCACGGCCTGCACGATGCGGTCCCAGGACAGGTGGCTCCTGTCGTGCAAGGCCGGGCTGAAACGAACCTCCATGTAGCGGACATTCTCGCGTGCGGCATCTTCGGCGAGTTCGAACGCAATCCGGCGCAAGGCCTGCTCCGACTGCATCACCTGGCACGTCAGATCGAACACGCTCAAATAAGTGGGGAGGTTCTTGGATGCGGTGGTGCGCATGTACTCCACGGTTTCCTGTGCCGAAGAGAATGGCAGGGAAACACCTTGCTGTGCAGCCAGTTCGAGAAGCGTCTCCGGCCGCAGTGAGCCATCCAGGTGAACGTGAAGATCCGTCTTGGGTAGGGAGTGCACCAGTTCACGCGTAATGATCATGTTCTCTTCCTCTGCGGGAAAGGTCTTGCCAAGGTTCCCCCCGCCGCCGAATGCGGGGACTTGGCGCGCCCTTCATACCCCCGATCGTTCACGAAGTTGCTGCCGCGCACGGTCGGCGTCGATCTGAATCCGCGCCCATTCCCCGACGCGAAGCCGCCCTTCATGGACGACTCGCCGGCCGGCCACGCAGACCTCGACCGGGCGGACCAATGGGGTATTCCAGACCAGGGCCTCCGCGATGTCCTGACCAGGCCGGTAGCCCCAGCCCAGATCTTCCTCTCGATAGGCTATCCAATCGGCCTGGCGGCCCGGCGTCAAGCTCCCAATCTGTTCGTCGAGTCCCAGAACGGCAGCGCCTCCGGAGGTGGCCAGGCGAAACGCCTCCCGGGCGGTGAATCGCCCGGGGCCGTGGAGGAGATTCTGCAACTGAGCCGACAGGCGCATCTCTAGCGCTAGAGCGAGGCTGTCGTCGCACGCCGCCCCATCGGACCCCAGTGCTACGGGAATCCCCGCCCTCAACAGGGCGCAGACATCGGCGATTCCCGAACCAAGCTTGGCATTGCTGCCCGGGCAGTGCACCACGGCTGCCGGATGCGCCGCCAGCATGTCAATCTCATCGGTCTCCAGGCGCACCCCGTGGACCAGGGCCGTCCGGTTCGCGAGGACTCCCCACCGCGCCAGGCAGGCCAGGGGACGGTCGCCGTGCAATGCCATACAGGTCTCATTCTCCCAGTCGGTTTCCGAAAGGTGGGTGTGGATCAGCAGATCGTTGCGCGCCGCCTCGAGGGCCAGTTCCCGCCACAACCCGGCCGACACGGACAGCGTGAAGCGCGGGGCCAGCGCCACGCTCAAACGGCCGCCGCCCTGTCCGTGCCACCTCCGGTGCAGATCCAGGGCCTCGCGCAAAGCGTCCTCGGATGCCTCGGTCAGCGCCGTGGGAGCGCCGGAGTCATGATCCATCAGCGCCTTGCCCAGAATCGCGCGAATGCCCATGGCGTCGGCCGATTCGGCGATCGCAGCGGTGTGGTGCACGGAACCCATGTCCAGGATCGTTGTCACACCGGAGAGCAGCGCCTCGGCAATCCCGAGGCGTGCGGATGCAGCCATCGTCGCATGATCGTGCGCGGCCTCGAGCGGCCAGATCCGCTCGGCGAGCCAACGATGCAGGGGAAGGCCGTTGGCCAGACCCCGCAAGAGGGTCTGGCAGAGGTGAAGATGTCCCTGGACGAAGCCCGGCAGAATGACCCATCCGCTTCCATCTTCCCATGCGGCAGACTCTGCCCCGTGTCTCCGGGGCGAATCGGCCTGATCAGGGGGGGGCGATTGGGACGGGTTCGCCGCCGGCGTTTCGGTGGGCTGCGGACGGGACCCGAGTCCGTCTGCGGGCCCGCGTGCCGGCCCGCGTCCCGCCCCGCATTCCGGCCCGCGTCCGGCCTCGCGTCCCGGCCCGCATTCCGGCCCGCATCCCGGCCCGCGTCCCGCCCCGCATTCCGGCCCGCATTCCGGCCCGCATCCCGGCCGGGATGGGAGCTCGTGCGGGTGACAGGGTCGGTGTTCGGGTTCGGAATCGGGGACAAGACGAAGGATGCGTGTTCCTTCGAGTTCGATGTCGCCGCGGAACGTCCCGAGATGGGGGTCATTGGTCACCAGCAGGGCGCCACGAATCCCCGATCGCGGCGGTATGGTTCCAATTGGGTCAGCATGCATTGGTGAAATCCTTTTGAGCTTGACACTTACCAGCTAGGATCGGTACTCCTAAGCAGGCCGCGTTCGAACACTCTGATCGCTTTCACTGCTGGCGTGCGGAAGGAGTTCCACATGTTGCCAGTCGACCCTGAGGCGTAGCGGAGGATTCATGCACATCGTGATATCAGCGGATGAGGTTCAGGCCAAGGTTGGTGAACTGGCCCGCGCCATTTCCCGAGACTATCTGGGCAAGACGCCCGTGCTCGTCGGCATTCTCAAGGGATCCTCCTTCTTCATGGCCGACCTCATGCGGCAGCTGGACATGGATCATGAGGTCGACTTCATCTCGATCTCGAGCTATGCGTCCGGGGTAACCTCCTCCGGAACCGTGCGCATGCTCAAGGATCTCGACCACGACATCAGCGGGCGCGATGTCCTGATCGTCGAGGACATCATCGACAGCGGCCTGTCCCTGTCGTACCTGCGAAAGAACCTGCTGTCCCGCAACCCCCGCAGTCTGGCGATTGTGACCCTTGTCGATAAGCGCGTCGAGCGCGAACGCCAGGTATATGTCGATTACGTCGGTTTCGAGATTGAGGATGAGTTCGTGGTGGGGTATGGCCTGGACTATGCGGAGCGGTTTCGCGAGCTGCCCTACATTGGAGTTCTGGACGAGGTGACCCGGCTCGGGGTTGATGCCGAGCGGATTGCGTTGGAGCGGGCCGAGCCGCAGTAGGCCGTCGGGTGCCGGCGTCTGACCGGGGAATCGAGCGCCGGGCCTGAAGCGAATGCCAACCGCGGTGGGATGGAGCATCAGCAATGGGCAACAGGAGCGACCGATGAGCAACATCCAAACTCCAGGGAGCTTCTTCGTCGGGCTGTGCGGGAATATCGGAGTTGGAAAGTCCCTCTTTGCGGAAACCCTGGGACGTCGCTTGGGGCTCTCGATCTACTATGAGCCTGTTTCGCAAAATCCCTATCTGGAAAAATTCTACGCGCAGATGCGCCGCTGGGCGTTTCATCTGCAGATCTATTTCCTGGCAGAACGCTTCAAGGCCCAGAAGGAGATGAATCGCCAGGGAGTTGCCTTCATCCAGGATCGGACCATCTATGAAGATGCGGAGATCTTTGCGCGGGTCTTGCACCAACGCGGGGAGATGGATGCCCAGGACTTCGAAAGCTATCTGGCGCTGTTCCGAGAGCTCGTTGATTTCCTACCCATGCCGAGCATGCTGGTCTACCTGCGTGCCCGGCCGGAGGTGCTGCTGCGACGGATCGCGCAACGTGGGCGGGCCTGCGAGGCGAGCATTGCGGCCGAGTACCTGGAGCAGTTGGCGGCGGCCTATGACGACTGGTTTCCGAAGGTCCGTGAGACCTGTGTCACGATCGAGGTGGATACGAATGACTTGATCTATCCTCCAAGCGAAGAGGTCCTTGCACCGATTGCTGAGAGGATCGCACGCGAGGCCCAGCGTCACGGCGTCTTGCTTTCGGCGGACACTGCGGCACCCTGACCTGCAATGCGAGAGGACGTTTCATGCCGAAGAAACCCGCCACAGAGAGCAAGACCCGAACGACGGCCCCTGCCCGCCGCCGGCGGCCGACCCGCGCTGATGCCAGCGCGCCGGACGGGCGGGGCGTCCAGGGTGGGGGCGTCCAGGGTGAGGGCGGTTTGGTGCCGACCCGGCGCGTCCTGATCGG